>JAUCGE010000334.1 GCA_030377965.1 Desulfobacterales bacterium HSG16 | reverse complement strand
TTTGTCAGGGCGAAAAAATTTTCGCCCTGACGGTTCGAAAAAAAAGAGAGGCATGCGAATGAAAATATGGCTGAAAGAAAGAATAGGTAATCCTGAACTGTTTACCGGCAGAAAAAAAGACATGAGCCAGCCCACCCAGCTGCCAGCTACCAGCATGGGGGCATTTTTGTATTCGCAGGTGTGAAGATAGCTTCCGGCAAGATTGTCAATTCGATCCTTGCATGATTTATCCCTGAAAATAAATCTGTTGATGAACTGAAATTCGTCAATGATCTGCAAAACCCTTTCATCAGTGTGTTCGGCAGCCATGCGTGGAAGTTCTCTTGCTATATCCCACAGGAGATCAGTTTTTTCCTGTCTGTCAGCAAGTTCAGCATCTTCTATCATATGGGAAATATAGTCCAGCTTCTCTTTTTCCAGCGCTTTCAGAACGCGGGAATAATTTCCCCTGGTATAATGAAAATATTCCTTTTTTCTTGTTTTGAAAGCAATATACTGCAAGATAAAAGTAAATAGGAAATTCCTGGCAAAATCATGGAGCCACTGGTCTGTTTCTCTTATTTCAAAATAAAACGGGATCACTTTCTCATTTTTCTGAAACGTCAGATTATAGAGCCTTTGAAGCAAGGCGCTTTTACCGGTTTTTCTCCGTGACAGAATTGCCGTACTCTGGGAAATTTTACCCTTGATTCTATCAGCCCAGTTCAGGAAATAAGTCAGTTCATTTTTTCTGCCGGTGAATAGCTCAGGGTTTCCAATTTTTTCTTCAAGCCACGTTTGCATATTGATTTCCTTTCTTTTTCAGTTAGCAGTTATTTCATTTCCTGTCCACTGTTTACTGATAACTGTCACATCCAGCTGCCGATCAGCAGAAACGGTGCCCAGTAAACCGGATGCTCGAACTCTTCATTATCCATAAGCTTTTTCTGTGCATTCTGCAATGCTTTTGCTTTTGAAATATCTGTTGTCATGTATTGTCGATAAAATTCTTTAATAATCTGAGAAGTTGCATTATCATCCACTTTCCACAGGGTCGCCAGGGCGCTTTTTGCTCCTGCCCTTATAGCTACTCCTGCAAGGCCGAAGGCTGCCCGTTCATTACCCACAGCAGTCTCACATGCACTCAAAGTCAGCAGATCAAGCTGTTTTTCCTTATATTTTTTCAGGCCAACCAGCCGGTCAAGGCCGTCTAAAGTCAGCCGGTCATCGTAAGTCAACAGAAAAGTGTCTTCGGGTTTATCGCCAAATACAGCGTGTGTTGCCAGATGTACAACATCATAATCCTGATTTTTCATTTCCGCCTCAAGGTTTTCGATTGTGAAATCTTGATCCAGCAAAATTTTACCATCTGTCAAGGTTTTGATATCCTGCAATTCTTCTCTGACATTTTTAAGAGGCATAAATCCCTGTCTTGCCTCGGAAAGGCCGTTGAGGAATATTTTGATGTCTTCCTGTTCGGCCTGTCGGGTGTCTGTAAGGTTCAGGGACGATACTGTTCCCAGGGCATATTCTTCGACCAGAAACCGTTTCCCGCTGTGCAGAGCAGAAAAGGGTATCAGGCTGAGTGCGCCGTCCGGGACGATGACAAGGGTTTCTGTTTTTCGGGAGGCCAGTTCCGCCCGGGCAGGGCGGATCAACCAGTCATAGAGCTGTCCTGCGTCGTCGAGATAATCTTCTTCCCATTCTTCAAGAGACTCTCTCAAGTTTCTCGCTGTTTTTTCCAGTTTTTTCGATGTTACCGAAACTCTTATCTGCTTTATGCCGTCGGGAAATATGAGCAGCAAGGAAAGATAATCCGGCAGGGCAATGGAATAGATCACCGCAGTTCCAGACGGAATTTGTTTTTCTGTTTCCCCTGTATCAAAGGCTTCCAGGCATTCATCCCGGTAAAAATCCTGTAGTTCGGCCTTTTTAAGCATTTCCATTGTATCTCCGGCTCGGATCAGAAATTCTGAGGCATCCGATTTTTCGGTACGGTTTTCTGGCTGTTCCATAAGCAGTTGTGCCAGTCCGAGATATACAGGTTTGACATCTTCCTCAAATGATTTTTTATGCTCCCGGAATCCGGTAAAAAATTCTGTGCGTATAGGATTTAAGGTGACAATGGCTTTCTGATAGAATTTTACAGCCTGTTCGATATCATTTTCCTGTCTTAGCAGTCTGCCTGTCTGCCACTGCCAGCGATACAAAATTTCGGGGAAATACCCCTGGCTCGCATAAAAGATTGCTTTGCGGGTCATCTTAATAGCATCCACGTATTGCTGCTGTTTTTCATAATGCTGTCCAAGATAACCATAAGCACATGAAATAATGCGGAAATTTTCGATTGTTTCCCCGATATGAGTCGCCTGTATCAGCCATTGTTCCCGGTTTTCCGCAATTTCTGTTTTCAGGTGATTTGAAAGTTTCTGTGCAGTTAAATTCAGGGAGATCAGGTCTGCTGCTCTGTCAAATGTGTCAGGCTGTTTTTTTATCTGTTCCGCAGCATCTTCTATGGTTTTGGCTGCATCCTGATATTCTTCTATTGCCAGTTGGGTGCGGGCAGTGTTTATCAGCACTTTTGATTTGATGCCGGAATTTTCTGTAAGATCGGAAGCTTCCCTGTAGGCCTTGAATGCACCCGGATAGTTTCTGCTCTTTGTGCGGAGATTGCCCAGGTTATTTAGAACACTTGCGATAATCAGCGGTTTATCAGCCTGCCGGGCAAGTTTCAGGGCTTTTTTTGTATAGGTAATCGCATTTTTAATATCACCCAGAATAAAATGAAGATCGCCAAGACCGCTGTAAAAAAGTGCTTTTTCAATGGTGTTGTCCGAATTTTTGGCCAGGGGCAGTGCAGTATTAAAAACTTGGGCTGCATTTTTATAATGTCCCAATGCCATATAGGCAGATGAAAGAGCAGCAGCATTTTTCAGATTTAATTTTTCATTT
>JAUCGE010000333.1 GCA_030377965.1 Desulfobacterales bacterium HSG16 | reverse complement strand
CCCGAACGCTGATACTTCAAGCGGCAGAGTTGAAGCCGATCAGACCCGGCTTTTTTCAACAGACAGCCTTGAGGATGCAATGGAAAACTTTGAGGCCGAATTCATCCGAAGGAAAATGAGCCAGCATGACAACATAATCCATGATACAGCCAGGTCAATCGGAGTTGCACCTGCATATATCGAAGATAAACTGAACGAAAAATAAATGAGATTGCATTGCGAATAATAAGCGGTAAATCAAGAGGAAAAAAACTTTGCCAGATACGCGGACAAAAAATTCGTCCGACATCTGACCGGCTGCGTGAATCCATATTCAGTATCCTGGCGGGCAGACTGCGGGATTCCTGCGTACTCGATCTTTTCGCAGGCACAGGAGCAATGGGAATCGAAGCATTGAGCAGAGGGGCGAGATCCGCAGTTTTCATTGACAAGTTACAAGATGCGATTTCTGCCGTTCAAACGAACCTTAACGCCTGTAAATTAATGCCTGAAGCATCTGTTAAAAAATGGAATATCGTTAAGAATCTCGATTGTCTCTGCGCCGGAAGATATCCCGAATTCGACCTTGTATTCATGGACCCTCCCTATAAAAAAGAGATGGTCGAACCTGCTCTGGCAAATCTTTTTGCCACAAAGAGCTTAAAACAGAATGCATTAATAATCGTCGAACATTCTATAGATGAAACTCTGCCTGATAATCTTCCAGGCTTTTTTAAAACCGACCGGCGGAAATATGGAAAAACCCTTGTCACTTTTTTCAATTATGATATGAATCATCAATTCATAAGATGAATCTAAAAACGAAAGGATTGTAATCAGCCCATGAAAGTCGCTATCTACCCAGGCTCCTTTGACCCTGTTACAATGGGACATCTTGATATCATTGAAAGAGGTCTTGATGTCTTCGACAAAATCATCGTGACAATTTTGTGCAACCCTGCCAAAAAAACCCTTTTTACTGTTGAAGAACGAATTTTTATGCTGAAAGACTCTCTTGCAAAATACAATGACAGAATCGAAATAGACTCATCATACGGGCTGTTAGTCGATTATGTAGCAAAAAGAAAAGCAGATGCAATTTTAAGAGGAATGAGAGCCGTCTCCGACTTTGAATATGAATTTCAGATGGCACTGATGAACCGGAAACTCAACCGTGATATTCAGACGGTATTTCTCATGACCGGGTTAAGGTGGATATTCACGAGTTCTTCAATCATAAAAGAAGCCGCACGCTTCGGCGGCGATGTGTCAGACATGGTTTCTCCTCTGGTGGAAAAAAAGCTCAAAGAAAAATTTGCAGCCATGAAAACTTCGGTATAACATGGATCTGTGGCAGCTCAACATTCTGTGCAAGGTAGTCGAACTTAAAAGTTTTTCCAAAGCAGGTAATATAATTCACCTTTCCCAGCCGACCGTTTCGAGCCATATCAAAGATCTCGAAGAACATTTCGGATGTCGGCTGATCGACCGCCTTGCCAGAGAAGCTGTTCCGACCAGAGCTGGAGAATTGTTGTATTCATATGCAAAAAAACTCCTGGCACTGAAAGATGAAACAGAATCTGTCATGGCCGAATTCATGGGAAAAATTCAGGGTAGGCTGGTATTAGGCGGCAGCACGATTCCAGGTGTCTATATTCTGCCGAAAATCACAGGAGAGTTCACCCAAAAATATCCGGATGTCACCATATCCTTAATGATCGGAGACACGAAAACCATTGTCGAAGATACCATTACAGGCAGCATCGAACTTGGAATAGTCGGTGCCAGAATCAACGACCGCCGGATCATACCTGAAAAACTGGTGGAAGATCGGATGTGCCTTGTCGTGCCAAAAGGACACAGATGGGCAAAAAGGACGCGGGTCAAACTGGAAGAACTTTTCAGCGAACCGTTCATCATTCGTGAAAGCGGGTCAGGTACATTGAAGTCCCTTCAAAACAGCATGAACCAGGCAGGTACAGGAACAGAAAAACTGAAGATAGTAGCTGAAATGGGCAGTACCGCAGCCGTCATCCAGGGTATAAAGAACAACATAGGTATCTCCATTCTTTCGTCCATCGCAGTTTCCGAAGAAACCAGATATAATGAGCTCAAAGCTGTGGACATTGAAGGGCTGGACTTAAAACGCAGTTTTTATCTGACCCTGCTCAAGAACAGAACTCTTTCTCCGGTATGCAGAGTTTTTATAGATTTTCTTAAAGCCAGGATGCAGGAAGAAACATTTTTTTAAACTATTGATGAGGATATAGAGGCTTTTTAAATGCATCTTTCGCGGATATTTATCGATATAAGAAGAAAGAAAAAATGACTGCATATGTACGTTTCATACTCAATAATCGCATCCTCGTGATCTCAATTTTTCTCGGTATCACCATTTTCTTCGGATATTTCATGTCAAAGGCCACCATCCGGTCAAGCCCGGAGGAGCTTTTTTTTGGAGATCATCCAGGGTATGCACATTACCAGCAGAGGTGTCTCGAATTCGGAGGAGACAGGTTTGTATTGATCGGATTTCAGGATAAAGACCTGCTTTTGCCTGAAAGCCTTGCCAGAATCGAAAGAGTTGTCGAAGCAATCGAATCCATTCCGGAAGTTATCAGGGTAGTCAGCCTTGCCAGTGTTCAACATATCGATTCTGTTGATGATGAGCTTCACATAGATTATTACAAGGATCTTTTGACGGAAAAACCGAATTTAAAAGCTGCGCTGTTAAAAGAATTAGTCTCTGATCCAATGACAAAAGATCTTTTGATCAGCCCTGATGGCCGTCATTCAGTTCTTTTAGTCGAATTCGACACAGATAAACGTGTAATGGAAACCACCCCGGACAAGATAAAAACCATAATGGAGACTTTTGCAGAAGAAGGTTTTGATTCTAAAAAACTGCACCAGGCGGGTCTTATTGCAATCATGGCCGAAGTTGTACATCAGTCCCTGTTGAACCTTAGTCAGATTCTGCCCATAACCGTCTTGATCCTT
>JAUCGE010000058.1 GCA_030377965.1 Desulfobacterales bacterium HSG16 | reverse complement strand
AAGCATATGAGAGAACAAATGAGAGAGCATATGATAAATTTAACGATATATCTCCCGTATCGGCCAGTATGCAATTTCCGGAAGATCGGCGGAGCCGGAACCCCTTAATCACGAAAGCAGGGTTTGAAAATTTTCTCAGGCTCAGACAGCACCCTCATGCCCCGATCTGGAATTTTGAAACCGGTGACAGGATTATAAAAGAAGATGTGGAAGATGTTAAAAATTTTGAAAAATCTTTAAAAAAACTGCGAACTCCATATGGAAAAAAGCCTCCTGAAAGAATCATAAAATGGATTTATTCACTGCAAGATCAGGTTCCTGCATTTTCAAAAAATATTCCCGGAACACCGAATATGGAATCGGGTATCAAACCGGATATCAAATCAGGCTGGCAGAATATTTCCACCCTTGAAAGAAAAGATATAGCGGTTCACCCGGAAAACTTCGTACCCTTAAATTCGGATCTTTCCCGCCTGATAGTCTATGACACCTCCGGCAGCACAGGCCATTGTCTGGCTGTGCCACACCATCCTGCAGCTCTGGGCAAAGTTTTACCCATGATGGAATTTGTACTTGAAAGATACAATATCCGCCCGGAATTTTCACCTGATATGACAGCATGTATTAATGTGGGAACTCAGGCCCATACCGTGATTTTCCCGAATGTGATAACTCTGTGGAACGAGGCGGGATTCGCGAAAGTAAATCTGCATCCCGGAGACTGGAGAAAAAGCGAAGATGCAAACCGCTTTTTTTCCGATATGGCAGCGCCCTTGATTACAGGAGATCCAGTAAGCTTTGCAGAGATGATGAGATGGCAGATAAATATCCGGCCAGAAGCCATGTTTGCTACTGCTCTGCGTATGCCAGAAGATTTGAGTCAGAAACTTGCAGAATATTTCAATTGCCCGATAATCGACTGGTATTCGGTATCTGAAACCGGGCCGATAGGTTATATCTGCCCGGAACAGAACGGATTTCATATTCTGCCCCATGATATCTTCGTTGAAATACTCGATTCAAACGGAAACCAGGTTCCAGACGGCCAACTTGGGGAAATCACCGTGACCGGAGGGAGAAATCCGTATCTGCCCCTCCTGCGTTACAAAACCGGTGATACCGGCTCAATGGACAGTGCGCCATGCCCCTGCGGTGATCCCATGCCGAGAATCATGAATCTTTCCGGTCGTGAACCGGTTCTTTTTTATACTCCTGACAAAAAAATCATAAATCCGGTCGATATCGGCAGGGCTTTAAGAGATGTGGCTTTTGTGCAATATTCCCTTGTTCAGAGAGAAGATTTTTCCTGCGATCTTACCTGGCAGCCCATGTTTGAAAACCAGTTTCTTGACCCGGATACGGTCAGAAAAAAGCTCGCTATTCTGTTTGGTGATGATATCTTTTTTCGCATTAAAAAG
The DNA here is from genome assembly GCA_030377965.1 of Desulfobacterales bacterium HSG16. Taxonomy (GTDB): domain Bacteria; phylum Desulfobacterota; class Desulfobacteria; order Desulfobacterales; family HSG16; genus JAUCGE01. The sequence goes on along the minus strand of JAUCGE010000058.1, from coordinate 22,511 downwards.
GAAAAATTATCGAAGCATGGAGGAGAATCTGAAAAAGTAAGGGTGTATCGGAGTGAGTTGTGGGGGAAATTGTTGTGAAACAATTGTCATGGAGCAATAAGTTTGATATATTAATTCCTGCACAAAGTTTGAGGGAAGAGGGCTATGGTTTTTAAATTCTACGGCAGGAGAAAAAAATGAAGGAACAGTTTTTACCGGTCGGAATTCAAAATTTCGAGCAGATGATCGAAGGCAATTTCCTGTATGTGGATAAAACCAGATATATTCACGACATGGTAAGGCCGCCGCAGGGATTCTACTTTCTGTCCCGTCCCAGGCGATTTGGAAAATCTTTGACGGTTTCTACCTTTGATTATTTGTTTCGGGGACGAAAAGATCTGTTTGAAAATCTCCATATTGCAGACACAAGCTGGCAGTGGAAACCTTACCCGATAGTAAAGTTCGATTTCAGCACAATCAGTTTCAGCACTTCAGAAGAACTTGAAAAAAGTCTGCTTTTTCACCTTCATCGGATCGGCACGGAACACGGGATTGACAACAGTGTTCATTCCCTTACCGAATGTTTTACTGTGACAATTATCGAACTATACAAAAAGTATCAGGAAAAGGTCGTTGTATTGATTGACGAATACGATAAATCGATCATTGATCATCTGGGCAGAGGAAAAGATCATCTTGCTGTTGCCACAGAAAACAGAGATATTCTCAAACGCTTGTTCGGCATAATGAAAGGCGGAGATGTATCCGAAGCCCTTCGGTTTGTCTTTATCACCGGTATTTCAAAATTTGCAAGAGTCAGCATTTTTTCAGACCTGAACAATTTGAATGATATTTCCATGCATCCGCAATTTGGCGATGTATTGGGATACACACACGAAGAACTGATAACTTTTTTCACGCCCTGTATAGATCGATTGAGCAGGGAATTGAATACAGAGCGAAAAGAATTGATCGAAACAATTCGAAAATGGTATGACGGCTACAAGTTTACTGCTCGCAGTGAATCCGTGTACAATCCTTTTTCCATTGTCAGATTGTTCGAAGCCAATGAATTTGAAAACTACTGGTTTGAAACTGGAACTCCGACCTTTCTGTTGAATCTGATCTTGGAAAAGCAATATCCTGTAACAAATATTGAAAATCTGAAACTTCCTAAAGAGCTTTTCAGTGTTTACGAATTGGAGCGTCTCCAACTCGAACCCCTGTTGTTTCAGACTGGTTATATCACGATAGAAAAATTTGAAAATGAACTGTATCATATGAGATATCCGAACAAGGAGGTACGAATTTCTTTTCTATCCTATCTGTTGAATAATTTTTCAAGACCGGAAAATACTTCTATGGCAGGAGTTTACAAACTGCTTCATATTTATCTGAAAGAAATGAAAATGGATGATTTCATTGAAGGCGCATGCAGTATTCTCGCATCAATTCCCTATCCGGAAATTGCCGGAAGGGATGAAGCTTATTATCATTCGGTCTTTTATCTTATGCTGTCAGCATCGGGTGCAATGGTGCATCCCGAGGTTTTGAGCAGCAAGGGCAGGATGGATATAGTCATCGAATTCGATGATAAGGTTTTTATCATTGAACTTAAATGCGATCATAGTTCGGATATGGCAATCCGGCAGATTATAAAAAAGAAGTATTACGAAAAATATATGCATACCAACAGAGAAATTTATCTTATGGGTATCAATTTTGACAGAGAGAAACGATCAATTGATGACTGGCAGTGTAAGCCTCTGGCTGAAGTGGTTTCATAGGAGAACTTCAAAGAAAGAATATACACAATTATCGATGAAGCCCTGCCGAAAGATGGCGGGGACGGAACCCTGCCCTACCACATGACAAAATTTTACCCGACATTTCGGTAAGTTCCCCGGCAGTGGTCAATCCTTTCTTATAATCCTATTCTTATCCGCAATCCTTGTAGCAAAAAAAAATCGAACCCCCGAAGACCAGAACGCCTTCGGGACGCTCTACGTCCCTCGCAGGGGACGATAGAAGTGTAGGGTGGGATAGTGTTTTATGCCCACCCTACAAAAAAATGTTACGAAATTTTTGCACAAATACTTACTCCGTCCTGTGCCTCCTTTTACCTGCCTGGCTCAACGGGCCGCTGACCTGGGAGACAGACAACACGAAAGCCCAGGTAGTGGTTCCGGTAGCCGGGCCTGACCCTGTAGCGGTAGGCTGCACGGCAGTCCCTATCGGAGTTGCCCCACGAGCCACCGCGTAAAACTCGGGAAGTGCCTTCCTGTGGGCCATGTGGATCAGTTACAGCATTATCAGTGTAATTGTTTTTATACCAATCCTGACACCACTCCCAGACATTACCATGCATGTCATATAAACCCCAGGCATTGGGCTTTTTTTGTGCAACCGGGTGAGTCATTCCCTCTAAGTTAGCATCATGCCAGGCATATTCTGAAAGTTGCCTTGTGTCATTTCCAAAGCAATAAGCAGTCTGACTTCCAGCCCGACAGGCATATTCCCACTCAGCTTCAGAGGGAAGCCGATATTTATCAATCTTTTCGCGCTCATTCAACTTTTTTATAAACTCCTGAGCATCATCCCAGTAAATATTTTCCACAGGGCAATCTTTTCCTCCATTTTTAAGGTTAGATGGATTATATCCCATAATTTCTACCCATTGGCCCTGTGTCACCGGAGTTGTCTGCATGTAAAAGACTTTTGTAAGTGTGGTCTCATGCTGACACTCATCGGCACTTCGATTTTCTTCAGCTTCCGGGCTTCCCATCATGAAAGTTCCAGGTAAAATCAAAACAAACTCCATATCCAAAGAGTTTTTCTTCCTCTCAGCGCCCCCAAAATCAAGCGAACTTACAAAATTGATAGATTTTTCTGAACACATAAGCATCCGAAAAATAAAATCTGTAACATAAATTGTTTTATTCGGTTTCATAACAGGATTATCATCCAGCAGGAGCTTTGTCACACAGAATTCTTGAATACTATAATGTGAAAAACGATAATCCCCTTCCGAGTTACGATTCAGCAGAGAGTAACCTTTCATATCGATTTCCATAACCGGCCTGACCTCTGAGATAGTTGAAATCAGATTGTTCAAATTCGTCTCGCTGATTTTTCGCACATTGTTCATCTGCATAACTGTTGCCAGAATAATGCAGGCATGAAGAAGATTTTTGTCCGAAATTCCCATTATGGTATTTTCCCGCTTCAGCCAGCTTTGAATCAGGGCATTGTAAACATGGTATTCGTTATCATCCTGTTTCAGGAATGGGAAATCCATCAACGCCTCAATATATGCAAGAAGCATGGGACGGCATCGGAGGGTTCCCATTTTTTCAATCACTTCCCGGGCTTTTTCTTTTTCGATCTCTCCATTGTTGGTAAAAATATCCCATTTTTTCGGAAATCGATTCTCACAATATTCGATTACCTTATCATCGTTGAAAAAAGACAGGTACTTGGCCGGACATATAAAACCCTCTATCCTGACCACCCCCGGACGGTTGAACGGATCATCCTCCACATTTTTGGGGAAAAACTGGGTTCGACAGGAGATGATTACCTTGAAAAACGGTTTTGTCTCCTGAAGAATATCGAGCAGGCGATCCTTCGCCCTGCCGATAGCTCTCGGATCTTCGTCCAGGGAATCCAGAAGCAGGATTGTGTTTCTTTTGTTCTTCAATTTTTTGATGCTTTTTATGGCTCCCTTATCCAGTTTTTTCAGGACGCACTCTTTTTCCTTTGGGCAGAATGCAATCAGATGCATAAGCTTTAACATTGCCAGAAGAGAAGTTTTTCCCATTCCCGCATCTGATAGGATAAAGAGCTGGCTGCTGCCGTCCTCAAATCTTTTTGCCATGAGAAACTGGTCGATTTTCTTCATTATCGGTTCTCTGGAAACCAGATGATCCTCAATGTAGCGATCCGCAGGGTTTATTTCCTGGCATTCCGGTTCCACATAATATTTTACCAGTTCTACAGGATCTATGCAAATTATATCGTTGATCTCATTGAGTTCTTTTTCTTTTTTTTTCTTGATGCCGTCCAGTTCCAGTTGTTTCCACAGTATAGGAATCCATTTAGAAGCCACCTTTGCGCTGATTCCGAAAAAAACCAGTCTTGCTGTCATAGCACTCTCCTGTTTTATATAAATTTCCATGACCTGATGGTCACAACGAACAATGAAAGCTTTGAACCCTGATTACAAAGATTAAAGGATTTCCTGATTTTGTAATCATGTAATCCTGCATCCTGTATCATGGTTCAGATATTTTTGAGTCAAGCATTGAAGGGCTAAATGGTTAACCCATTCAAAAAATCCTGAAATAACATCATTTAAAGAAACTTTCATATAAAATTTATTCTCAACGCTTCCACTGTCCGATCAATTTATCATAAGCCATAGTCTTTCCTTTTTCATCGGGGCGTTCGGGTTTTGGTGATCCTGGCTGGGAAAGCCAGTATTCCGGATCTTTTTCCGGATTGAGTTTTGGCGAGTACTTTACCAGATCAAGCTGGCTCATGGCTTTGTCCATTGCTGCTGCAATATTGTTCATGGCTTCCTGGGGAGTGACCTTTCCTGTGGCAGCCGGTGCGATATTTTCCCACCAGAGCCTGGCAAGCTTAGGATAATGGGGAACATTTGGCCCGGAATCTGTCCACATTCGCTCCATTGGTGATTTGTAAAATGTTATTATGCCTCCGTACGTGCCTTTTTTTTCCTCTTCGGCAAGGTAGGATGAAAAAATCGTGGATTTACGGACAGGAGTTCTGCCCACAAGAAATTTTTTGAGGCACACGCTTTTTGAAATGCAGAACTGCGCCCACAGCCATGCAGCCTTGCGACTGTCTCCTGTAACGCTGTTTTTCAGAATTGTCCATGAACCAGCGTCCTGATATCCAACCTTCATGCCTTCATCCCAGTATTTTCCATGAGGTGTGGGAGCAACTCTCCACAGGGGGTTGCCATTTTCGTCTGTGACAGGGCTTTTTGCCGAGTTGAAAGAATCGTCCGACAGCCATGTAATATACTGGAAAATTCGCTGGGCAACATTTCCTTTAGCGGGAACAGGCCCGGCTTCCGCCCATGTCATGTACATTGCATAGGGAGGTGCGTATTTTTTCATCCACTCCACATATTTGGTCAGTGCGTAAACAGCAGCAGGACTGTTTGCCGCTCCTCCACGACTTACGGACGAACCCACGGGAATCCTGTTTTCTACCCTTATGCCCCATTCATCTACTGGCAGCCCGTTTGGCAGCCCTTTATCGCCCACCCCAGCGATACTCAGCCATGCGTCTGTAAATCTCCAGCCCAGAGAAGGGGATCTTTTTCCGTAATCCATATGGCCGTAAACCTTGACTCCGTTAATCTCTTTTCCGGTGAAAAATTCGGCAATATCCTCATATGCGGCCCAGTTTATCGGAACACCTAAATCATATCCGTATTTTTCCTTAAATTCTTTCATGAATTCGGGATTGGTGAACCAGTCATAGCGGAACCAGTAAAGATTGGCAAACTGCTGATCTGGAATCTGTAATTGATTTTTATCATAATCCTGGCCGAATTCCAGATTCAGAAAATCATCAAAATCGAGAAAGGGGTTGGTCACATCTTTTCCTTCTTCTTTTGAAAAATTCACGAAATCAAGAGCGCTGTCCGCTCGCAGGTGGGTTCCGATCAGATCCGCATCATTTACGTAAATATCATATGTTTTTTTACTGGTTTCGATCTGTTTTTGCAGCCTTTCCACAACTTCGCCTTCACCGATGATATCATGAACGACCTTGATTCCAGTGATTTCAAAAAAAGCTTTGGCAAGAACCTTTGCTTCCCATTTATGGGTATTTATGCCCTCTGCCACCGACCTGATTTTTATGTTTTGAAATGGTTTTGCAGCCTTTGCGAACCATTCCAGCTCCTTTTTCTGCTCATCCTCGCTCATGACAGACGGCTGAAATTCGGCAATCCACTTGGCGATAGCATCTTTTGCCGCATCTTCTGCAAATGTGCATGTTATGCTGAAAAATCCCATACATACTGCTGCCATAAACACGATACCAATCTTTTTTACGTTCTGCATTTGTGTGTATCCTTTCTTATGGGTTACTGAAGGAAAATACCTCAAATCAAAATTATATGTATCATTATTTGCGGCAGGGTACAATACAGGGCTGAGTTTGTCCTGCAATTTTTTTGAAAATATTTTTCAAGGTGTCTGGAGATGCTTCACTCATTGCGGATGTGGTCTAATTAGTTGAACTAATTGTTTGCCTGAACAGTTGCTCTCATGCTCCGGCGCAATCCTGGTGGAACTTATTCTTGCAGTGTCCCTTAAATCATGATTTTTGCGGTCAATGATTGACAAAAGCCTTCATATTTTTTAGCTATTGCAGATTATGGAATATTTCTTTGAACACACAAAAGATGAACGGGGCTTAAAAAAATGAAAAAATTCTGGATCATTGGCGTAGCATTATTGACATTGGTATCTTTTTTTATGACAGGTTGCGACAGTGACGGTGATGGTGGAGGCAGCTCTTCATCAAGTGGTTCCATAGACTGCAATTGTGAAGACAAGCCGATCATCGAAGATGATGGACTTGTCTTTACCTTTGAAAAAAGGATCATTAAAAAACCCTCTAACGTATCCGTGTTTTTCAAAGTGGAAACCGACACGGGAGAACCTGTCCCGAACCTTGTGGCAGAGGATTTCAAGATTTTTGAAAATGACAGCCAGATATCCTCGTTTGAAAGCCAGCAGGCCATCATGCCCAAGCCCGAAGATTTCAGCCATCACACATTGCTGGTTCTTGATTTGTCCGGGAGTGTTCTCGGAAGTGAAAGTCTGACCAAACTGAAAAACGCGGCCCAGGGGTTTATCACAGCCGTTACAGATGCAAGTGTCAATAATGACATATATTTAAGCGTCAAATGGTTTGACGGGGCAGCCAGACTTCATTCACTGGTCGATTTTACCAATAAATCGGAAAAACTCATTGCTGGAATCGACAGTATATCCGAAGATATCAGTAATGACCCATCCACCAATCTTTACGGTGCAATTATCGAAGGAATAGATATTGTAGAGAAAATTACGAACACTCCCGATGCTGTAAATTCAGGAGCTGTGGTTATTTTTACCGATGGCAAGGATCAAGCATCAAGAAAAACCAGAGACGAAGCTTTTGATGCTGTGATGGACGCAGAAGATCATATAAAAATATATACAATAGGTCTGGGCGGGGAAATTGATGAAACTGTCTTGAAAAGTGTTGGAAAAGACGGGTTTGCCTTTGCCTCTGATTTTGCAGAACTCGTTCCCAAATTCAAAGAAATAGCGGTTCAGATAAATAAAGAAGTCAACAGCCATTATCTGTTGGAATATTGTTCTCCCAAACGAAACGGGGAACATACGCTGAAAATCGAAGTTGAAGATGGGGAACAAAGCGGTTCCCTGACAACGTGTTTTTGTGCAGGCGGGTTTGAAGGCGGATGTGAAATAAGCGAATGATATTCATAGCTTTTTAGTTTTGAACTGGGATTTTGGGGGATTTGGGGGATGAGCAGAAGGGTGAAGTCATCAGCGTTCGATATCTGCCGGATTGGTGGAAGGAGTAATCCTATAAATCCCTGAAATTCCCTATAATCCCAGTTCAGACAATGAGTTCTGGCATTCAAGTCAGGCTGTATTTTCCCTGCTGAATTTTTTTTGATATTCTGGAATTCCGATCATAGGCGGCCGCTCAGATGTTGGAAGTGAAAATACATCCGGCTGGAGTTCTTCGCTTACCAGGCTGTACTGGATCATTTCATCGAAAAGATTCTGGTTGATATCCACGCGGCCAAGCCTTGCAATCCTTTTTAAAAATGTTTTCATGATCATGAAAGACATCACTCCCAGCGCCTTTGTGGTCTGGTTTTTATGGACTCTTCGGTCAAGATCTACCTGGGCCATGACATCAAGGCCCCATTTTTCATAAATATCGAGAATCATGCTTGTCTCAATACCGTACCCAATTGGGAAGGCGATATTTTCGAAAATATCCCGAAACCCTGCATACTCGCCTGAAAGAGGCTGGAGAATCTGGGTCAGTTCCGGAAAGAACAAAGAAAATAAAGGGCGGATGACAAGTTCGGTGACACGCCCTCCGCCGGTTGGCCGAAGCCGATCTTTTCCGAGAGCTATGGGTCGGTCGTAAAAGGCTTTTGTATATCTGATATTATCATAAAGGAGCAATGGCCCGATCAGGCCGTAAACAAACCGGTGGTGGATATTCTTGATATCCGCATCAATATAGATGATTATATCCCCTTTTGTGATATACAGAGCTTTCCAGAGATTTTCGCCCTTGCCCTTAAATTTTTCATAGGCTGGCAGGATGTCATTTGCCTCGTATACATCCACATCATAGGATCTGGCTATCTCACGAGTTTTGTCTCTGGAACCAGAATCAATTACCACTATTTCATCCAGCAGAGGAAACCGTGTCATCAATTCCGATTTCATGATGATGATTTCCTTTGCTATGGTTCTTTCTTCGTTCAAGGTAGGCAGGCACAGGGAAATTGTAAGATTTTTTCTTTTTTTTTCTTTGACCAGAAGATCAAGATCCTTGAACTGATTGTAACTGAAAGTGTTTTTTTTCTGCCATGTGTTATTATACATCGCATACCCCGCTGTCTATGGCCATTAACAGGCTCAAAATCTGTGCGATTCCTTTGTAAATGGGTGCAATTTCGACCATTGCGTTTTGTTGGCGGTAATTGTTACCGTGGGTTATCCCCACTGTGACCGCTGGAATTTTTTTTGAGAGAAAAATGGAAAGAGCAGATTCACTCGAATTGCAGATCGGAACCATGCCCATTGTCTTCAATATGCCGGACGCGCTCTTGACTAAAGGATGGTTAAAATTAATCCTTGCAGTGTTCCTGTTGCTGATACGCTTGAGTTTTAAAATTACTCCGTAACGGTGACTGATACCCGTAACTATGTCTTTTATGTCATTAAAAATTTCTTTAACAATATCATCTGAATCGCTTCTGATTTCAAAACCGGCACTTGAGTCAAAGGCGTTCTGACCATGTTTGAATCCGCCTGATATCTTACCGATCACAATTTTTGTAATGGGTTTTTGAGGCAGGCGTAACTTGAGGATTTCGTTTATAGCCTCGTTTATCACCAGAATAGCATTGGGTTTTGCCGAAGCCTGCCATCCTGTGCCAGCTTCGATATTACATTCGATTTCCGCTCGTATCATGCCTTCTGAATAATAGTTCAAACGTCCGAATTCCACGCTTTCAAGACAGATTGCCCCCCTTATGGGAGTTGTCCAGACCTTTAAAAAATTTCTTATGCCCTTTAAATTCCCTTTTCCCAGGGATTCGACATCGCTTATCAAAATAATATCTGAATCGAATTTGAGATCAAGCCTCTTGATGATTTCAGGCAGAGAAGCAAGGACACCGACACCTGTGGAATTGTCAGACACCCCCGCCCCTTTTATAAAGGTATCGGTCACGATAAAATCATGATCCAGACACGGGTCTTTTGCAAAAGTATCGAGATGGGCTTCGATAAAAATCGGGGGCTTTTTGGAGGATTTGCCTCTTATAATGCCGATGGGATTTCCGTAACTGTCTGTTGTACATTCATCCATATCGAGTTCAGCCATGCGTTCGAGAAGAAGATCAGCACGTCTTTTCTCCAGAAAGGTGGGGGCCGGGATCTGGCCTAACAGCACGATGTTGGTGAGTATGATCTCTCTGATTTTTTTTAATTCTTCACAAAACTTTGGAATCGGATCAAGATAATTTTTCATGGAACCTCCATGAGCGAAATTAAAGCTTTGGGATTTAGGGCGTTTTTTACAAATACCTAAATTCTTACATTACATAAAAAGCATGTTCCGGTCAAATCCTCTTTACGGATTCAATATGGCCGACCAGTTGGAAAAGATCGGTTATCACCAGATCCGGGAACACATCCTTTGTCTGGAAATTATCCTCTCTCAGTCTTAAAGAGCGCATATCTCCGGCAAAAAGGGCGGTCTGAAAACCAGTCTTTTTTGCCGGGAGAATATCGTTGAGCATATCATTTCCCACATAAAGAACATTTTTCGGGAGGATGTTCAATTGCTTCAACGCAGAGGCTGCCGCATCAAACATAAACTCTGAAGGCTTGGCATAAGAAAAAATATAGGAAAAAAAAACCAGATCAGGGCAGATACCACAATCTTCGATTCTCGATTCGAGTATGGCTTCAAGAATCAAGGGGGTGTAAAACTGGGCGTTCGATATTATACCCATTGGCATCCTGCGTTGATTGAAAGCCTCAATAGTTTTTTTCAAATTCGGCATGGGCCAGACCGGATTTGTGATCAACTCGTATTCGAGTACAAAATCTTTCACACGATTGGAGGCAAGGGTGTCATATGTGATTTCTTTCCAGATTTTAACAATATCGACCTCTGGAAAATCTATGCCTTGAATCTTTAAAAGAGCATGTTCTTTTTTTATGGCACGTACAAGTTTTTCACGTAACTTCCGAACAGAGATGCCGATATTGTATCTGTCAAACAAATATCGGAGGTTACAATCATCATAAGAAGCTGAATCTATGTCACCTGAAGCTGAAATAAGAAGAGTGCCGTAAATATCGAAAAGAACAGCAAAAATATCATGTTTCAGAACTCCAGATGCTTTTTGCCCGGTGAAAACAGGCTCAAGGGGCTGTATATGAGAACGGATATGGGACAAAATTAACTGTTTATTCGTCACCTTGTCCCCATTTCAGCAGGCTGAAGTTATCGGGCTGTAGAAAATGGTTCAGCAGCGCACTCTTTTTTATACGGTGGCAAACATCTGTTTTCATAACTCTTGTATAGATATGCACCAGGTTTTTTTTGTATTTTTCCCGGTTATAATGAAAGGCAATGGCATCCTTGTTATGGGTAATTATCTTTTCCTGATTCTTAACATGTCCGAATGCTTTTAAAAAAGGATTCAGCTCGACAAGTTTTTTTCTGTTTTTTTCATGGGCCAGTATACGGAAGACCACTCCCTGCTGGAAGGTCTCGTCAAGCATGCCGAAATCGATTTTATTTTCACGCTCCATCTTATTGAACGTGTACATGAGCATACTTTTATCAGGCATATGTCCATACAGCCTGCATGAAGAAAGCAGAGCATCTTTCCATTTTTCAAATAAAAGTTCGCTGTCTATCCAGCCAAAAGGAATGTACAGCCCGTCATAGAGATGATCAAGCTTTACTCCTTTTTTTACAAAATCTGCACACAGATCACGGATACGTCTTCCCCATAGGAATTTTTGGGCCATCCAGGGGTCTAGAAAGGAAAACCCGAACCCTTCGGTAATGCTCGTTGTGATTATCCACTCGGAATTTTTGAACAGAGCTTCAAAAGAAAATTTGAGTCCTGCCTCGAAAATGACATTAAGATCGTTTTCCTGTGCAAAAGCTTTCCATCTTTCATAGGGTTTCATATCTGAATCACTGCTGGCCGGTCTTGTGATGGCAAGAGTTTCATCGTTTTTGAAAAACAAGGACATAAGCAGGGCTTCACCGATATTTTTCCTGCGGACAGCGCGTACAGGATAGAGTACAATCTTTTTGGAAATTTTTTCACTGTTGTTGTCAAGATCAAATTCTCTGACCATGTTGGGTAAAAAATGAAGACCTTCGGGTCTGAGTCCGGATCTTGACAGCAGGTTATAATCACGACTGTTTATAACCGCAAAATGGCAGTTTTCAGGATAAAAATCGGAATAAAAAGCATGGGGCCTGCCATCTTCCGCAAAATCATGGATCTGGATCAATAGCCTGAGTCCGCGACGTTGAAGGTTTTTGAGGATCTTGATAAAATTTTTGTTTTTGGCCAGAGTTGCGTTGTGAACATGAACCAGGTCACATCCGTTTTCCCATTTTTTATAAACGGCCCCCATTAATTGATCCGCTACATCGTCAGGATCATCCGGTTGTACATCCTTTCTGTCGTATCCCAGACCAGGGATTACGGCAGTATCAAAAGGCAGGTCTTTTTTTTGATTTTCGGGGATATCACCAGCGGCTACAAGCAGATCACATGTATCTGCAAGTACTTTCGCCTGTTGTGTAACCACGGTTGTGACCCCTCCGGTTCTCAAGTGATAGTGGATGAACAGGATCTTTATCATTATCAGACTCCATCATTATGGGGAAAAATTGTACTTCTCATATGGTGAACCATATTGACTGGTATGGCTTTAATGTCAAAGCTTTTATCTTTGATCTGCTGCCTGTCAGCAGATCCGTAATTTCGGATTCGGCTTTGACTTCGGATTTGACTTCGAGTCCTGATAAATTCTGTTTTTTACACAAATCAGGTTGCACCGATTCTGACGAGACATTTGTCAAAGCCAGCAAAATCTGTTTGTCGCAGAATCTTTTTATTGCAAATATCCGTGGATCGTAATCAAGGATTTCAAAATCTGCGTTGGGATGAAAAGCTGGCTGTTTTATCCTTGTTTTTATCATGTTTAGAAGAGGAAAAAAGATTTTTGAACGAAAACTGTCCGGATTTTCAAGTTCTGCCATTAATCTGTCAACATCATGCTTTTCCCGGTTGATGGTTCGCGCTCTCTTTGTTTTTTTGACACCCTCATACCAGTTTCGTGAACCTGTGAGAGTATTGATATAAATACCAGGTACTCCGCAAAGAGCTAGCTGGATGGCGCATGAAGCAAGAACTCGTGATATGTGAAAAGGATCTTCATTTTCATCATTTCCATCATACAGCGCGTCTATATAAGTTATGTTGAGTTCATAAGGGCTTTTCGATCCGTCAGGATTTTTTTTGTATGAAACCTGCCCCTTGTTTTTCTTGATCTTATCAACCATAAGATCAATTTCTTCATGGGGCAGCATTCCTTCAAGCGGGCGCACTCCGATACCGTCATGGGAGGCTGTGAAATTGAAAAAAGTGTTGTATGGGGATGAAACAAGAGTCTTTGCCCACTCGGACAGAGCTGCAGCGTCGGCTTTTAAAAGGGTATAAATGAGCAGGGGAGGAAGGGTAAAATTATATACCATCTGGGCTTCGTCCTGCCCGTTTCCGAAATAGCTGATGTTTTCATCGTGTGGCACATTGGTTTCGGTCAAAATCAGGGTGTCTGGAGATACACAGTCACAAATTGTCCTGAAAAGCCGTACCACATCATGAGCCTGTTCCAGATGGATGCAGACAGTTCCTTTTTCCTTCCACAGATAGGCTATGGCATCAAGCCTGAGTATCCTGGCATTTTTTTTCAGATAAAAAAGGAGAACTTCCACCATCTTTTCGAGTACATCAAGACTTTTGTAATTCAGATCAATCTGATCAGCGCTGAATGTAGTCCAGACATGAACCTGTCTGCCGTCTGAAAGCTTGAAAGGTGTCAACAGCGGCAGAGTTCTTGGGCGTGTCACCTGTGAAAGGTCTGCCTCTGGATCTGTGGTTATGGCAAAGTTTTCAAATCCGGGGGCCTGATTGATAAAATTTTCAAACCACTGGCTTTTAGCGGAAACATGGTTTGCCACAAAATCGAACATCAGTTTGAAATCCTGGCTCATATCCTGGATATCGTTCCATGACCCGATATCTGGATTTACTTTGAAAAAATCTATAACAGAAAAACCATCATCGGAAGAATAAGGATAAAATGGCAGAATGTGGATAGCGTTGAATTTCTTGGCAAGATAGCGCCGGGCAAATTTATGTAAAGTTGTAAGACCCGACTCGCATGTCCACGACAAGGAATCACCATAGGTAATGAGAATTACATCTTCTTGTGAAAATAAATTGCTGTTTTTTCGTTTTTTCCGCTTTTTTGAATCAAAGTTTTCGATCAGAGGGGATATGCGGGAAAAAGCCTTTTTCCCCTTTTTTTTCCCATAAATTTTTTCAAGTATTGGATAGATTCGATTCATTCCTTTGTATCCTCCCGATCTGTGTACAGGTTATTTTTTTGGCTATTGATTTATATTGCAACAGTAAAAAAAAAATGGTACGGGACAGATCTTTCAATAAGCAGTTTTTGCATCAATGAATTACAGGGAACCGGACGGACAGACATCATGGCAAATATGTATGCACCATTTGACACAATACACAATATCGGATTTATTTCAACCCGTTTTGCAGGCACAGACGGAGTTTCTCTTGAAACCGAGAAATGGGCAGATATTTTTCAAAGGCACGGTCTGGCCTGTTTTTATTTTGCGGGCGAGCTGGATAGGCCGCCTGAACGATCATATCTGCTTAAAGAAGCTCACTTCAAGCATCCGGAAATAAGAGATATCTTCAGAAAAGGGTTTTGCACAAGGACAAGGAAACGGGAAGTAACAGATAAAATCCATGAGCTTAAAAATTTTATCAAAGATCATCTTTATAATTTTATCGATCAGTATAATATAGACATCCTTGTGCCGGAAAATGCTGTCACCATACCTTTAAATATTCCTCTTGGGCTTGCTATCACGGAAATGCTGGCAGAAACAGGATTGCCTGCTATTGCCCATCATCACGATTTTTTCTGGGAACGCCAGGAATTCAAAACCAATACCGTCTGGGATTACCTGAACATGGCTTTTCCTCCGCATCTGCCAAATGTCAGGCATGTGATCATCAATTCTTCGGCTGGTAATCAATTGAGCCTGCGGACAGGGATTTCAGGAACCATTATTCCAAATGTAATGGATTTTGACACTCCCCCGCCTCCTCTGGACGAATATGCATCGGATGTAAGAGAAGCACTGGGCATAAAAGATGACGAACTTTTTATCCTTCAGCCCACAAGAGTGGTCAAACGAAAGGGAATCGAACATGCAATCGAGTTGATCAATAAGCTCGATTTAAAAGCCAAACTTGTAATTTCCCATGCTTCGGGCGATGAAGGGTATGATTATGAGCGCCGTGTCAAAGAATATTCGAAATTGATGGGAGTGGAAACTATTTTTGTCTCTGACATCATAGATGACAAGAGGGGATATACCAAAGACGGGAGAAAGATATACACCCTGTACGATATTTATCCCCATGCGGACCTGGTTACCTATCCATCCAATATTGAAGGCTTCGGCAATGCTTTTCTTGAGGCGGTCTATTTTAAAAAACCGGTAATGGTCAATCGGTATTCGATTTATGAATTTGATATCAAGCCCAGGGGATTTCTGGCAGTTGAAATCGAAGGTTATGTCACGCCGGAAGCTGTGAAGCAGACCCGTAAGGTCTTAAACGATGCCGAGCATTGCAGGAAAATGGTTGAAACCAACTATGAAATAGCGCAGCAATATTACTCCTATACCGTTCTTGAACAGAAACTGATGAATCTTATGAATCGCTGAAAATGCACCTTATTTTTCTTTTGAAATTAGCGTTTTAAAAAGATTGAAATTTAGCTGCTGCTGTGTTATTTCTCTATTGTGAATGACAATTAAGATAACAGTTAAAGACAGGGTAAAACCTTGCTGTTCGGATTTTACGGGCATGAAACAATGAAAATAAAACTTGGCGAGGATAAAACAAAATGCATGAAAAGAGCATACCATCAAGTTCTGCCAATCCTGATCTGGACTGGAGTCAGGTACGGGAGACTGTCCTTATGCTGAATCTTGCCGCAGCCCAGATAGAACAGGCAATGAGAGATGGTGATGATTCCGTGACAGCTCTGGCCGGATTATTCACATCCATGATGGATAATGCCCGAGCCATCAGTTCTGCTGCTGAAAAATTGCCGGAAGGCGAAGTCAAGGATACAGTGACTGAAAATTATGAGGATATATCTCAGAAAATGAATACTGCCATCGTGGCATTCCAGTTTTATGACAAGCTGGCTCAAAGGCTGGCCCATGTCTGTGAGAGCCTTTCATATCTAGGAGAATTAATCGGAGATTATCACAGGCTTTACAGTCCCAGAGAATGGAATGGTCTTCAGGAACTGATCAAGTCAAAGTACAATAACGAAGAGGACAGAAAAATGTTCCAGGCCATTTTAGACGGTTCAAGCGTGGAAGAAGCTTTGAAATGCGGTGAGACTGGCCAGGATAAAGATTCGGAAAAAGAAAGTGAAGACGATAATGATGATCATGGCAACGTCGAACTGTTCTGACAATGAATGAGAGGGCGGCGGATGTTTTTTGAGCAAAACCGGGTTTTATATAACGAATCGGTGGGCGGATCATGCTTCAAAATGGGGATATCCTGTAATTTACGGTTTCAAGACGCACTCCCCGGACAATTTATCATGATCGGCATTAAAGATTGTTGCGATCCTCTTCTCAGACGTCCCTTTTCGATTCATCGCGTTGTTCGTGATATAGACGGAATTGAATTGTTATATAAGGTGGTGGGAAGATCGACCCAGAAATTTTCTCTTCTTCAGAAAGGAGAATCTGTCAGCCTGATGGGACCAATTGGCAGCGGGTTTTCCATTATTGAAGAGGCAAAGCGTATTTTTATGGTGGCAGGTGGAATCGGGGTTGCCCCTATGGTTTTCCTGGCTGATTTTTTGATTGCCCACGGAGCAGATCCAAAAAATTGCGGTCTGTTTGTCGGAGGCAGGGCCAAAGATGATATTTTGTGTGTAAAAGAATTTGAATCAGCAGATATTCCTGTATTCAGTACCACCGAAGATGGGAGTTATGGCAGCTATGGGCTGATCACATCTTTGTTGACGGATGAGATAGCAAAGGACAAACCTGATATTATTTATGCCTGCGGTCCACATCCCATGCTCAAAAGCCTTTCCAGAATTGCTGCGGAAGCAAAAATTCGCTGTCAGGTTTCTATTGAATCGGTAATGGCATGCGGCGTGGGAGCATGTCTCGGATGTGCTGTCTGCGGCTGTGAAGGTGATGAACATCCGTTTTTACATGTATGCAAAGACGGGCCGGTTTTTGAAGCCGACCTTCTGAAGTTATAAAATGGCGAAGCTATAAGATGGTGAAGTTATAAAATAGTGAAAAATTGTTTTTTAAATTGACTTGTCCCAATGCCTGTGTTATAGGCTCTGACCTTAATGGGACAGGTTATCCAAATGCAGGAATCCTGTGCCAGGTGAGTAGATGAAAAGGGAAACAATAAGATCATTGAGAGATGCTGCGTATTACAGCAGCGTCGGGCTGTCGGTTGCCCTGTCCATTTTTATAGGATTGGGTATAGGAGTCTGGCTTGACAGACATATTTTTGGCACAACCCCGTGGCTTACGCTGATTTTTCTAGTACTTGGGATTGTGGCAGGATACAGAAACATTGGGCTGGCAATAAAAAAGAGCAGGAAATTGTGAAAACAAAAGAGACAGATGACAATATTCAGCAGCGATTGATCCGATTCGTCACATTGACCAACTGGATATTACTGGTATTGTCCTGTGTGGCGGGATTTGTATTTTTTCCCTCGGATTTTGCACGAGGCATTCTATTTGGCGGCCTGATAGTCACCATCAATTTTCACATGCTTGCCCGCACCTTGAAAAATGCCCTGACTCCTCCTTATATAGCGTCTCATAATTTTATATTGGCCAGGTATTATATCCGCTTTGTTATAAGCGGAGTGATTATATTTTTTTTGATTGCAAATCATTATGTCAATCCCATCGGGCTGTTTATCGGACTTTCGGTCGTAGTTGCCAGCATCATGCTTGCAACACTGATGGAGATTAAAAACCTTTTTTTGAAGGAGGCTATTTAAGGTGGAACATCCCTATCTGTTTTTTGTAAAGCTTTTTGAAATGTTTGGTTCGGATATGGCTCACTTCGCGCACACATACCCACATGTGGTGTACACCTGGGTCGCTATGGCCATTCTGATAATCTTCGGATTTCTGGCAGGCAAAGGGCTTTCCCTTGTACCGAACAAACTTCAGAATTTCTTCGAAATCATCATCTCGGGGATGGAAGAATTCATGGTTGATGTGGCCGGAGACGAAAGCCGCTGGCTTTTTCCCTTGATCGGCACGATTTTTCTTTACATCCTTACATGTAACTTGCTCGGCCTGATCCCGGGATTTTTTCCGCCGACAGCGAGCCTGAATACCACGGCATCATGCGCTCTGGTAGTGGTCGTTTTCACCCATATTATCGGTGTCAAATACCACGGTGCAGCGTATATCAAGCATTTTCTTGGCCCGGTATGGTGGATGGCTCCTCTTATCGTCGTTATTGAAATCATCGGACATGCCGCACGTATTCTGTCACTGTCTTTCCGTCTTTTCGGAAACATGATGGGTCATGAAATCGTGTTGTCCATACTTTTTGGACTCGCCGGTCTTTTTCTTGTGCCGCTTCCGATTATGACTCTCGGTATCTTTGTGGCTCTTGTACAGGCATTTGTTTTCTTTTTGCTCTCTATTATTTACTTTTCGGGTGCAATGGAACATGCTCACTGATTAATTATTGTCTTTTATTTTGGCATACGCCATTTACGGGATAAAAGAAAGAAGCTTAAAATCAATTAACTTTAAAGGAGGAAGGTTCTAGTATGGAAGCACAAGCATTACAATTCTTTATTTCCAGTGCTGTCGCAGCAGGTTTCGGAATAGCAATCGCAGCTTTTGGTTGTGGTATCGGCCAGGGTCTTGGTCTTAAATCAGCAGTTGAAGGTATCGCAAGAAATCCTGAAGCTTCTGGTAAAGTAACTGTTACCATGCTGATCGGTCTTGCTATGATCGAGTCTCTGTGTATTTATGCGCTGGTTGTTTCCCTGATCCTGATTTATGCACATCCCCAGGCAACAGCAATCGCAGCTCTGTTTGGTGCTGGTCATTAGAAAGAGGCTTTTTGTTGCAAAAAAGACAGGTTTTTTTATTATAAAATTCTGTCAGTTTGAATATGTATGAATTAAGGGCTGTACCTTGAAAAAGGGTGCAGCCCTTTTTTGTTTTTTTGTTACCAGACAACGCCTATGGTTTGGCAGCAAGAATTCGTCTATCAAAGAAAATCCTTATTCTTTATCAAAAATCCTTGTAGCGTGCTTGTTCAGCATCGAAGGAAACAAAAACGAAATCTTTGGGTACTATAATAGAAGTTTTTTCAGATACTCGCCTGTATATGACCCTTCAGTACGCGCCACATCTTCGGGCGTACCCTGAGCAACTACATTACCGCCTTTATCCCCGCCTTCAGGCCCTAAATCAATCACATGATCCGCGCATTTTATTACATCCAGGTTATGCTCAATCACGATAACCGTATTGCCCATGTCCACCAGCCGGTTTAATACATCCAGGAGCCTGCGGATATCATCCAGATGAAGACCTGTGGTAGGTTCATCAAGGATATAGACGGTTTTGCCTGTGGCACGCTTGCCTAATTCTCTTGAAAGTTTGACACGCTGGGCCTCTCCTCCTGACAGGGTTGTGGCACGCTGGCCGATTTTAATATATCCCAGCCCCACATCCACCAGAGTTTGGAGTTTTGTACTGATGCTTCCAATTCTCTGGAAAAAAGCAAGAGACTGATTGATTGTCATGTCGAGTACATCTGCTATATTTTTTTCTTTGTAGCGGATTTCGAGAGTTTCCCGGTTATACCGTCTGCCGCCACATACATCACATGCTACATATACATCCGGGAGAAAATGCATTTCAATTTTTATGATGCCGTCTCCCCGGCAGGATTCGCATCGCCCTCCTTTTACGTTGAAACTGAAACGGCCTGCCTTGTATCCGTGCATTCTGGCATCAGGAGTTTTTGCGAACAACTCCCGTATATGGTTGAACACACCTGTATAAGTACCCGGATTTGAGCGGGGAGTTCTGCCTATGGGTGACTGGTCTATGTTGATCACTTTATCGATATGGTCAATGCCAGATATTTTATTGTACTTTCCCGGTTGAGTCCGACTTTTATACAGGGACTGGGCAAGAGCGCGGTAGAGGGTATCGAATACCAGAGTCGATTTGCCTGATCCTGACACACCAGTAACACAGGTAAACAGACCCAGAGGGAATTGTGTATTTATGCTGTTAAGATTGTTTGCACATGCGCCTTTAAGCAAAATTTTTCTGGCATCTGCCTTTCGTCGGCGCTTTGGAGTTTCGATGCACAGTTTTCCGCTGAAATACTGGCCGGTCAATGACTGGTCTGCTGATGCAAGTCCATCCGGGTGACCGGAAAAAACCACATGC
This sequence comes from Desulfobacterales bacterium HSG16, assembly GCA_030377965.1. Taxonomy (GTDB): domain Bacteria; phylum Desulfobacterota; class Desulfobacteria; order Desulfobacterales; family HSG16; genus JAUCGE01. The sequence continues at coordinate 2,351 of JAUCGE010000058.1, read as the reverse complement.
CCCCCGTTTATTCCAGCTCCCGGCCCCATGTCAACTACATGATCGGCAGCTCGAATCGTTTCTTCGTCATGTTCCACCACAAGCACTGTGTTGCCAAGATCCCGCATTCTCTCAAGGGTAGCAAGGAGCCTGCGATTGTCTCTTTGATGCAGACCGATGCTTGGCTCGTCAAGAACATACAGCACTCCGGTCAGCCTTGATCCTATCTGAGTGGCAAGCCTTATACGCTGGCTTTCTCCGCCTGACAGAGTATGAGCAGATCTATCCAGAGTCAGGTATGAAAGCCCCACATTTTTCAAAAAACCGAGGCGTTCGCATACTTCCTTCAATATTCTTGATCCTATGAGAGCATCTTTGCCAGTGAGTTCTTTTTTCAAATTATCGAAAAACAGGTAAGAATCTTCCACGGAAAGGGCTGTTACTTCGGGTATTGCCATGCCCCCGATTTTTACGGCCATTGATGATTTATTCAATTTTTTTCCATTGCATTCCGAACAGGGTCGAAAGGTCATGAATCGACTGATTTCCTCCCGGATGTACGAAGACTCAGTTTCCACATAGCGCCGGGAAAGATTTGGAATGACCCCTTCCCAGGGTTTTTTGAAAGTTGTATGCCTGTTATCCCGTTCAAAAATAAAATCGATAGCCTTCTTGCCTGATCCGTAAAGCAGCACCTTTTTGAAACGATTGGTAAGATCTTTATATGGAGTATCTGTATCCACTTTATAATGTTCGGCAAGCCCTGCAAGAAAACCATAATAATAACCTGCTCCCTTATTGCTCCATACAGATATAGCCCCATCTTTAAGGGAAAGAGTCGGGTCTGGAATTATCAGTTCCGGGTCGAATTCACTGCTTGCTCCAAGCCCGTCACACTTTGGACATGCTCCCTGGGGAGAATTGAAGGAAAAACTGGCAGGGGTAAATTCGGGATAACTTATTCCGCAATCTGTACATGCAGCATTTTCGCTGTATAAAACAGGCTCGTTAAATTTTTTCTTTCCTGGATCAGATGCCATTATTATGACATGCCCCAAAGATTGACCCAGGGCCAGTTCCACCGAATCCGCAAGGCGGTTTTCAATGCCTTTTTTCATTACAAGCCGGTCAATCACCACTTCAATGGAATGTTTCCTGTTTTTAGAAAGTTTTTCCAAAGATTCGAGTTCCAGGATTTTCCCATCCACCCTGACCCTGGCAAACCCTTCTTTTTTCAGGCGGGAAAAGAGTTTTTCATAGGTTCCCTTCTGTGCAGAAACCAGAGGTGCTATCACCATAAGCCTGCTTTTTTCCGGCAGAGACATTATCTGATCCAGGATTTGATCCAGGCTCTGAGAGCTTATAGGTTTACCACATTTATAGCAGTGGGAAACACCGATCCGGGCAAAAAGAAGCCTGAGATAATCATAGATTTCCGTAACCGTGCCAACTGTGGATCTGGGATTATGGCTTGCGGTCTTCTGCTCAATGGCAATGGCCGGTGACAAACCTTCTATGGTATCCACATCAGGTTTGTCCATTCGTTCTAGAAACTGTCTGGCATAGGCAGACAGAGATTCCACATATCGACGCTGGCCTTCTGCATACAGAGTATCAAATGCAAGGGTGGATTTACCTGAACCGGACAGACCGGTAATCACCACCAGCCGGTTTCTGGGCAGAGTGACATCAATATTTTTCAGATTGTGCTGCCTTGCGCCTTTTATAACGATATGATCAGATTTCATTCTGCTTATCCTCGTTGAAATATCAGGTAAATCTATCTTTTTGGACATCTTTTTGCACAAATGATAAAAATATTGCACTTTTCAGATTCTTTCTTCCTCCAAGATAAACACAAAATCAAAGTTGTGAACATCTGACACCTTTTATATGAAAGTTTCTTGAGATGCTGTTATTTCAAGATGTTTTGAATGGGTTAACCATTTAGCCATTCAAGGCTTGACTCAAAAATTCCTGAGCCATGATTCGAAGCGATTGTGCATAAAGTGATTTTTTCCCTTTAACACAGCGCCAAATAAGCATATACGCCATTTGCGATATGTTCATACTTTGTTTGTAACTTGTTTGTAACTTGTTTGTAAACAGCTTGCGGATTACGGTCTGAATCACATTTTTATTGGTCATTGCCAGAGACACCATCGTTTTTTAAAATATAACGTTTTTCGAAGGTATTGTCAGAAATTTCGAGATAAGTGATTGTTCGTATTTTGTTTGTAACCGCGGATCTGCATGAAATCTCATTACAGAAATTGGAAGTGGAAAACAGCAATATATCAAGATACTTGTATGCTGATACAATGAAAAAAGCAGGTTAAAAAATATGATAAATTGTTAAAAAAAATAATGAT
>JAUCGE010000332.1 GCA_030377965.1 Desulfobacterales bacterium HSG16 | reverse complement strand
TATGTTGTCTGGTTTTCCCAGAAAGGTTTTCCTGAAGGCAGGCTCGGCGAAATGTTACGCGCTGTATATGAAATCAAGGTAAATGGCCTGGAATATCTTTTTGAGCCATTAAGAAACATCGATTGAAAAGAAAGGTACGGTAAAAAAAATGTCAGAAATGACACCCAGCAGAACATCCGGTAAAATATACCATTTTCCAGTTCAGGTTTATTACGAAGATACTGATCATTCAGGAGTGGTTTATCATGCCAACTACCTGAAGTATTTTGAAAGAGCCAGGGAAGATGTCATAGGTATAAAAGAACTTTCAAGATTGTGGTACGAAGATGGTCTTGGTTTTGCGGTTTACAAGGCTGATATTGCCTATCATGAAGGCGCAATATTCGGAGATGTACTAGATATACGAACTTCGTGGGAAAAAGAGAGCAGATTTCGAATTATCTGGCATCAGGAGGCATGGAGGCCCAATGGAGAAAAGTCGGCAGTTACTGCTGTAATCCATCTTGTCTGCCTGGATCAAAATAAAAAAGTCAAACCCATTCCGGATATCGAATTATAGGATTCAGGTCAAGGAGCAGCCATGATCATTGTTCACGAACATATGCAAATATGAAAATCGGAAAAGTCGAGAACGTAAAATCAACAACTTATATTGATTTAAATAGGAGAACAATATGACTGACTGGATGAACAAACAGATATTATCGTGGTGGGCAGTGGTGCTGCCGGGCTTTCGGCAGCCGTAGAAGCAAAAGAGGCTGGTGCCAATGTCATTGTGTTTGAAAAGATGAAAGTGACAGGCGGTAACACCCGCCTGAGCGACGGTGGGCTGGCAGGTCCTGGAAATTTTTTGCAAAAAAGCAGGGGTATAGAAGATTCACAGCAACTTTTTTATGAAGACATGATCAAAGCCGGGATGGGACTTAATCATCCTCATCTTGTAAAAATAGTGGCTCAAAAGGCATCGGAAACCATAGACTGGACTATAAAAAATCTTGGCCTGGAATATAAAACACGCCTGGATCGTTTCGGAGGCCATTGTGCGGCCCGTTGTATCACTACTAAAAATCATACTGGTGCAGATATCACGAAAGCTCAAACAAAAAAGTTGGACAGAATTGGCGTTCCAATACGCACTAATTGCCTTATGACCCGCCTGATTACGGACAGCACAGGTGCGGTACAAGGCATACAGATAAAAGAAGGTTTCAAATTTGGCGAGGCAGAAAGCGGGACTATAAAAAATATAAAGGCGGATCATGCAGTTATTCTAGCCTCGGGCGGATTTGGTAATGACATTCGATTCCGCACTCTCCAGAACCCTGTTCTGGATGAATCCATCGGATCTACCAACCATAGGGGTGCAACTGCCGAAGGATTGATTGCCGCACTGAAAATAAATGCTGCTTCCGTCCATCTTTCCTGTATTCAGACAGGGCCGTGGGGATGTGCTGATGAAACTGGATATGGCAGAGGCGCAAGTTTTGCCTCTTACAGCGTATATCCTTTCGGTATCCTGATTGATCCTGCCACCGGTTCCCGGATAGTCAACGAATGGGCAGATAGAAAGCAGCGGTGTGACGCTATTTTTAAGACAGGCCATATCTGTATCGGAATTGTGGATGCCAGGGGAGCAGAAAAAGCGGCTTTCAGTCTTCAATCCTGTTTGAAATCCGGAAAAATCAAGGCATTCGAAAAGCTTTCAGATATTGCTATGGAATACAAAATGCCACCTGACAAACTGGAATCTACGGTAAAAGCCTATAACCTGATGATAAAAAATAAGGAACAGGATGAATTCGGAAAACTTCTCCAACAGGACAGCGCTCAACTATTAGAAAAATCCCCTTTTTATACCGTCAGACTGTGGCCCAAAGTCCATTACACTTCTGGAGGCCTGGGGATTAATGCCAATGCACAGGTAATCGATCTTGACGGTCAGCCCATTCCAGGCCTTTTTGCCGCAGGCGAAGTCTGCGGCGGTATTCACGGAGCCAGCCGCTTAGGGAGCTGTGCGCTTACAGAATGTATAGTCTTCGGTCGTATAGCCGGGCAGCAGGCCGTAAAAAAAAGACTTGTTGTGAAATAAGTCTGAATACGGGTATCATCGCCGAAAAGATTCAAGGTAAGTACCTGACCATATATTTTTTTAACTTTTCCTGATAGATTGTCTGAATCAGAATTTCCCAAATCCTGTTCATCCTTTAATCCTGTAAATTCTGATTCAGAATTTTTTCACAGTATCTTTTTAACTTTTTCCGATGAGCCAGCTTCTTGACAATGATCTATTTCTCTTAAAAAAATATACTGTGAAAATTTCTGAATCAATAATCTATCAACAATTATTGTCCATTATAAAAATCAGACAAATTATGGCTCCAAAAAGGAGGTATTCAAAATGAAGCAAGGCAGGATCATTGTCCTTACAACCGCTTTTGTCATTTTTATATCACTGTCTGTTTTAGCATGGCCCATTCCCGACACTGGTCAGACAAAATGTTACAATGATACAATAGAAATTCCATGTCCCTCATCAGGTGAAGATTTCTATGGCCAGGATGGAAATTACAACATCAACCCGCCTTCCTATACAAAACTGGATGCAAATGGTAACGATCTGTCGGATACCGCAAGTGACTGGGTGATGGTGCGTGATAATGTTACTGGCCTGATATGGGAGGTGAAAACCCATGATGGTTCAGTTCATGACAAAGATAAAACATACACAAGGTTGAGGACATAAAATCAGCAACGTATATTGATTTACATAGGAGATTCATCATGAAGTTTTTCAACACGGCAGGACCGGTCAATTGTAAAAAACATTATTGCCTGAATCCTCTGGAAAGATTCGACCTCGAGGAAATCCTGCTTCTTATTGAGCAGGAGAAATATTTCGTTCTCCATGCGCCAAGACAAACAGGAAAAACTTCCTGTATGCTCGAATTGATGAAATATCTGAATAAGGAGAATAGATATAATTGTCTTTATATCAACGTGGAAACAGCTC
>JAUCGE010000057.1 GCA_030377965.1 Desulfobacterales bacterium HSG16 | reverse complement strand
GAGGCACGGACATGGTTGTGCTTTCCGCGTGCAACACAGGGGTCGGAGATATCAAAACCGGTGAAGGCGTTTACGGACTGAGACGCGCATTTACCCAGGCAGGGATGAAAACCGGACGGAAAAAATCAGGATGAGAAAAATGAGAACCAGTTCGACCAGAAGCATCTCGATACCTGAAAAATCTTTTAAAAAGGATTCGGTCAATATGGTATTGACGGCATTGGAATGCAGGCCGCTCAAAGGGAAATTCGTATCTGTCGGAACCGGTCCCATATCCGACGCGCCTGTGGACACTTCGGAAATCATCACCAGTTTACCCTCCAGTTCTTCCTGCCACAATTCCATTGCATCCCGGCTTTTGGACGCTGATAAAATATCGGCAAAATGATAATGAAGCATCTTTCCCCATCCGCCGACAAAATTGATCCGCAGATTGTTGTTGCAGTCAAGGGGAATCTCAATGTCACGGGTTTGGGATTTTGCCGGATGTTTTACGTTTTTCAGCACAATCTTTCTGCCGGGATATACAAATATATTTTCCGGTTCAACGTCGAGGTAATGGCATACCGCCCGGAAAGCGAGGCTCGGATAGAATGCATCGTTATAAACTACCAGCAGGGGAATGCGTCGAAATACGCCGTCAGAATCCGGTTTGACGTTCAAAAATCCCAACCCCTGAGAAACCTCTGCAAGATCGTTGAAAGTCATCAATGCATCTTTTACGGTATGAAATCCATCGGGATCACCGGAAATTTTTACATGCCATTTTGTTCTGTCAAGGTATGACGGGGCCTCTGGTTTTGTCCTGTCAGGAAATTTGACTGTTTCGTTTTTTTCTTCGGAAATATCAAAGGCCAGGCCGAAATATACGTTGGGGGCTTTGGAAACAGCCTGTATCAATTCTGTATCCTCTTTGCTGGAACCGGGAGCTGCAAAAATAAAATCGTACAATTGGGCGCGGACTTTCATTTCAGACAGATTTGCAACGGATTCTGCAAAATGGATTCTGTGCAGATAATATGTTTTCAATTCCCGGATGCTCGTATCGTCGATATCCACATGAACGATTGTCGAGTCATAGCGCGGCCCCAGGCTTTCTGTCTTTGCCCGGAACAAAAACAGCCTGTCGATGGCCTTCTCATTCCATGTTTCGAACATGTCGGGCATGATGAAAAAGCAGGCATGGGCAAAAATGAAAGCGCCTGTCAGCAATAAAAAAATCGGTTTGTGCCTGAAAAAATTATTTGTGTTCAATGGTTATAGTCCTGGTGTAAAAATTCTTTGTTGAAATCTTTTCCGCTACCTGGGCGAGCCAGGCAATGATATCTTTTGAAGGATCGCGAAGACTCCCTGCAATGGAAACAGGGCGCTCGGCCTTTGCCCTTCTTATGATCCGGTCTTTTTTGATTTTCCGGATTTTTGCAATTATCCGGCCTGCAATTTCATCTTTTTGCGAAATCTTTGCGGCCTGATATTGATTATAAAGTGTTTCCAGAGATTTAAGCCGTTGATTCGATGCGAGCAGGTAAAAGGTCTCGGTTCCAGTGTTTTCATCAAGCTTGAACAATGCTTGCCCTCGGGGAATATAATATTTTTGAAAGGTTTTCGATTTGGTTTTCGATTTTTTCCCCTTATTTGGAAAGAGCATGACCATCTCGTTTTTTGAACTTCGGTAAAACAGATAAACAAAGCATTCTGTTTGCAGTTGGATGAAAAATTTCAGACGATCTCCGGTTTCAAGAGAGATGTCTTTTGTAACTGCAACGAATTCAGGGCTGTTCAACGGGCCTTTTATAGCTGCAAAAGCCCATCGGAAACAGACCTTTTCTTTTTCCAGGTTCTCTGAAAAAACCGGATTTGAACAGATCATGAAAAATGCTGAGAAAACAATCATTACAGTGCATGGAAAAAGGATTCGATAAAATTTCATTGCTTCACCCCTTACATATGAGTTTTTTGGATGTGGCCGGGCTAAAAGACAAGCGAATTCGAGAAAATGTTCTATAATTGCCCCCATATTTATCAATTCGGTGAAAAAATGTCAATCCTTTGAACTCAGGATATAAATTCTACCTCCAAATCGTTTGACAATCAGCCCTATTTTTATATAATTTGTTCTGTTACCAAGTCGGTACGATTACTTCAGCAGCTATGGTTTCACTGCAATAATATGCTCGGTTTCTTACAGGAGGAAAGATTTATGAAAATAGAATGGCAGTCAGATTTTGAAACGGGAAATGAAGCAGTTGATTTACAACATCGTTTTTTCGTAGATCTCATCAACCGAATTGGAAACAGTTTTAAGGAATCGACCGATGAAGACTACAAACGCAAACTGATCGTTGAATTAAAAAAATATGCCGAATTTCATTTTGCTTCCGAAGAAAATATAGCGAAATCATTGAAACTGCCAGGAATTGCAAATCATCATGAGCGGCATATGGAACTTATTGATGAATTCAATGATAACGCAGATGAGCTTGAGAAAGGAAATAAATCCTTTGATGATTTTATCCAGTTTTTAACTGAATGGTTTACCGGTCATACATTTTATGAAGACCAGAAACTTTTCCAATATCCATTTTTCAAGCCATAAAATTGAGAGACTGGAACAAATCGAAATAAACTCAAAATCAGCCACGGAAAGAAAGATGGCGGGGACGGAACCCCGCCCTACCCTGCTGGTTTTATTTATTGGAAAATCACTAAGAATTTTTGCAGATGTACCCACCTGATCTTATTCTATTTTTTTAATGATGTCAGGTAGTTGGTCAAAAGTAGTGCGAAGTGCATCCATATGAAAGGCATTCATATTACGAATTAATGTTTCGCTCCAGCGCATCAACACAGGCCATTGGTATTTTTTCCCCATACGATCTATATCATCTGCAAGTAATTTAAGATCATCAAAAACCATGACATCACGACTGTCCTCCCATTTAAGGAGGATATCCTGTTTCAGTTCTTGTGGAAATTTCAGTTGCGCGGGCGTTTTGATATCAGTGGGTTCTGTCGTCACCCTGTCGTTTTCAAGAAACAAGGCTGTTTCCACATACGGCAGATATTTTGCAAGCTCCCGGATCAATATTTCCCGGTTGAAGGGCATGGTCATAAAACTGTCAAACTGACCATCAAATCTCCGGGGAACTTTCTGGTCAACATCAGATACGGCAATGATTTTCACATCTTTAAAGCGATTGTGCGACTTAATCTTTCTGCACAGTTCCACTCCGCTGATTCCGGGCATTTGAACATCAGTCAGAATCAAATCTGGGTCAAGAATCATGCTGAACTCATTCACTTCTTTCAACCCTTTCTGCGGTCCCATACCGAGCAGCTTCATGGCCTGTTCCCCACTTTCCGCATCAAAAATAATCAGCGGATAAATTTGCAGATACTTCTTGATTAAGTCTCTGTAGGCACTCTTACCAATAAGTAATATCCTGGCAGATTCAAACCGGATATTGGCATGTTTTCCTTTCTGGATTTTATCCGAATGAGTTGCTTTTGAAATGACGGCAAGTTCTGGCAGAACAACCTGAAACCGGCTGCCATGATTTTCCCTGCTCTTTAAATTTATGGTTCCGCCCATCATTTCAGCCAGCCGTCGGGCAATGGGCAGCCCAAGGCCGATGCCCCCATATTTTCTGGTATGCAGGCCATCCTGCTGTCTGAAATTTTCAAAAATAATTTCCTGCTGATCATCCGGTATTCCAATGCCTGTGTCTTCCACTTCAAAAATCACAGTAGCGTGCTTGTCCGATGCTGGCTCAGATTTCGGATAAACTGAGAGTTTTACATATCCTTCATGTGTAAATTTTAAGGCATTACCCACCAGATTCACAAGGATCTGCCGGATTCGAATATCGTCCATCATGAGTTTTTCCGGAATTGATTCATTGATATCGATTTTAAATTCAATACCTTTTTCCTGATATTTTTGAAAAAACAAATGGCTGATATCATTGAACACATTCCGGAGATTGACAGGTTCCAGCCTAAGTTCCATTTTTCCTGTCTCTATTTTGGAAAGTTCCAGGATATCATTGATCAAAGAGAGCAGCATTTTTCCACTGGAATGAATAATTTCCATGAATTTTTTATGATCCGGCACATTCATGCGTTCTTTCAATACCGCGCTGAACCCCATAATTGCGTTCAAGGGGGTCCGGATTTCATGGCTCATATTGGCCAAAAATTCATTTTTGGCTCGATTGGCGGCTTCTGCTGTATTTCTGGCATTTCGCAAAGCGTTTTCTATCCGTTTTTTCGTCGTAATATCCCGAACGATGAGCAGGCATTCATCTATATCGCTGATTACGATACGCGCCTCGTAATCCCTTAATTCCCCGCTTTCAGACAACTGATATTCGATATATTGTATCTCGCCGCTTTCAAATGCCTGTTTGATTCCGTTCATAGCCTGAATAGCTATATCCTGAGAAAAAAGTTCCGATATCGTCCGGTCTAAAAAAGACTCTGAGGGAAGGTGTAAGTCTTTGGGATCGATTCCGTGATAATCCAGAAAACGGCCATTTCGATCACAGACAAAAATCCAGTCTGGAATAGCCCGTATAATAGCCTGATTCTTTGCTTCGCTTTTTCGGAAGGAAGTTTGACTGTCTCCGTAACGCTTGGCGTTTTCAACTGCAATAGCCGCATGATCGGCCAGCATGGTAAAGAAAAAACAGTCGGTTTCTGTAAAATCGCTCAAACGGTTTCCGGAATCCACATACAATATGCCAGTTAAATTATCACCAAAAATCAAAGGCGCACACATGATGGATTGAAGCTGCAGTGCTATCACGCTTATAGACAGGTCTTCTTCCTTTTCCTGCTGACAGAAAATAAAGACGCTTTCCCTGGTTTCGATGGCTTTTGTAATCGTTGAATGGGAAAAAAAAGACGATTCGAGATATTCCTTTTTCGCGGGGATATTATGAACCACACTGCTGTCTGACAGCATCTTGCCGTTTTCATCCATAAGGACGATAAAACCCCGTTCAGCGTCAACGATGCCTGCAACTTCATCTAAAATAATTTTGAGGATATTCTCCAGACTGTCTAATGAAATAATGCGGTCTGTGATTTTTTTCAGCCGGATAAGATCTCGTTTATTCACCGTATTTCTCATACGGTTTGCCAGATCCGCCATTTTTTCTTCGTTATCCGAATCGCTCAGATAAATCAGATTCAAGCTTCTGGACAGGCTGATTGTATCGCCTGATGCAAGGCATCTGTTTTGAACCTGCTCTCCATTAACAAAAACATGATTGGCAGAATTATTATCTACAATAGCATATGTATCTCCGGCAGCCTCCAGGCTTGCATGAAACCGGGATATTTTTGACGTATCAAATACAATATCATTATCCATGCTCCGGCCCATGCTGTAGGACATTTTCTCAAGCGAAAATTTTCGAACGATCTGCTCATTCTCAATCTGAACGAGTTGTTTCATTTATTGCTCCAGTGTCAGAGACCTTCATGCCTCCTGGACGCTCTGCATCCTTTGCAGCGGGACGCAGAGCGTTCATCCTGAAATTCCCACGCGAAGCGCGGGAACAAGAGGGTATGTTATTTATTATGAAAGCCCTTAAATTTACTTGCCTTTCATTCTGAAAAGAATCATACGCATATCAGGATGACTCATCTGCCTTGATGTTGCAAGATATCCCGGATATTGCCAGGGCATGATGACTACGGGATCTATTCTGGATAACTGTCGGATTTGCAGAGGCTGGCCGGGAATAAAAGGGGTTCGTTCAAGTTTTACATAACCTGCGCCTTCTATACGGAACAAAGATTTTTCAGGTAAAATCATTTCGACCGACTCTATATTTTCGGGAAAATTGATATCTATGGATATATTTTCGCAAACCGTCCAGTACCGATATAAAGGATTAACCCGTTTTTCCCTGCCGGTACTGACAAGGCCGCCTGTGATTCCCGGAATATGGAAATAAAGATAATCCTGCTGGCGCGTAGCCCATTTTTTCACCTTTACGGATAATTGTTCCACTGCCGGATATGTATCATATTTTGTAATATATTCTCCGTCTGCTTCTGCATTCCGGCTTATTGACGCTATCAGCGACAGATGGCGTCTGCGGCGATCTTCAGGAGATATTTCGACAAATCGCTTTTTGAATGCGCCATATCTTGTTCCATAGATTTTCCGGATTCGTTCAATCTTTGCATCTCCGTTTTCGGACAATTTAATATTATAGAAAACCTCGGAACGATTTTTTAAATCCTCATTCAATGATTTTATGGGAACAATTCTGCCTGCTGGGATCAAAAGAGCTGTATATCCGTCTGCGGATGTTGTTCCTGGCATTGAATACTGATTAGTGTCATTCAGCCAGATATATCCTTCTTTTTCTGATTTGACTCTTACCATAGCTTTTCTCAAAAAACCATTTTGCGGAAAATCGAAAAAAGGTTTCTGCAAAACCGGAATTTTTGAAAGCATGCTGGAAATGGCAAATTCTGGATTCAATCCAAGAGAATCAAGGAGAGTAAAAAGAAGCACTGCCCGGTCTGTGGCATTCCCGTATCCGTCCTTTAAAATAGTGTCCGCTTTGCTGATAGACTCAAATGGCAGTCGTTTGATAGAAACTGGCACTGATCTTATATGTATGGCTGCAAAATCCCGAACAGCGATTATTTTCTCCAGATCGGTGGTAAGACCTTCGGCAAGTTCTGCGGCTTTTTTTTCGGTTTCCGCCTGACCATCACATGCATTTTTTAAAAAATTGCCCAGGTTTACAGCATATGCCTTCCATGAACCTGCTGAAACCATCACCACAGGGTTAAAGCTGAGCCAAGGGGGAAGATTTTCTTCTTTTTGAACAGGTTCAAGTTTCTGGCCAGAAAAACGGCTGACTTTTTTTCCGCCATCTGACGTTTGTTTTACGGATATTACTTTCCTGCAATATTCATTGTCTGTGCCTTCGCGTATGCCCGTGCCGCAATCGGTTTTATTGATTTTCAAATCAAGGGATTCTGGGGCAATGATAGTAAAACTTTTCTCAAGTATTGGATAATAAGATGAAAATGAAATATTCGCACCAAAAAATGGCTGTTTAGTTCGCTTTTTGACAATCTTGTACTCGACAGTGCAGCCTACCTGGGTTGAAGGAAAATTTATCACAAGCGTTTTTCCTCCCGGATAACGAGAAGCGCTTGCTACCCAGGGTTTATCCATGATATTTATTTCCTGGGCTTTTACTTTTGTGGTTTCTCCAGATTCGAGCCTGACAAAAGCTTCTTTTACCTCCAGGGTTTCCCATATCGGATTATAAGAAAAATAAGCATCGCTGAAATCTTTTTTTCCGGCATAGGTCAGAATTTTTATTTTTTTATACAGGGTTTCAGTCCATGTATGAATGTCTTCTATGTCACATGTCAGTTCGTCTTTTAAAATAACCGCATCCGAATCAAAAGACTCATACCAGGATTTGGCGCATTCTGTACCTTCTTTCCCGCAAATGGAAAAAACAGGCTTTTTTTTCATATCTTCTTCGATATTTTGTACTGTTTTTTTAAGCGCCAGGTACTGGTCGGGCGCGTATTCTGGAAGCTTCAATGTAAAAGTACGCCTGCCTGAAAAAGTTTTCCCGTCAAAATCGCAAAATGCCTTCCACCTGTAACCTTTCTGATCCGTGTTCTGATATACCGGAAGACTCGATACTGCAAGCCCGGGCTGGTCGATTTCTATATCAAGAGTTTCTTCAACTCCGCAGGCATATTCCGTAAATATAGGGTATTTTCGCTTTTTAAGTCCCATTTTTCCCAAAAGAAAATGAACCATTCCTACAGAATTGTCGATATAGGGCAAAGAAAGCATCATTGTGTTTTTGCCTTTTATCCTTACATCTCCGGTTGTAAATTCAATCTGTACTTTCAGGGGAATACTCGTATCGTTCAAATTTTTCGGAAGAATGGAATAATCAGTCAGCCAGGAATCGGGGGTAAGACCGGATGCAAGGTTTTCAAAAAATATTTTTCTTTCCTCAATAGATTTTTCCCATAACATACCTCGGTAAACATTATCATTGATACCTTCGAACTTTATGATCATGTTGCCCTTGATTTTTCCATGTTTATCCATTTTACCAGTAGTTTTCACAAAAACCATATTTTTTTCAGCAGTTTCCAGAGGGCTGGTTCGCAAAAAGTCTCCTGCTGGAGTTGCCACGAGGTAGTTCTGATCATTGAGATATCCGGGCAGTAATTCCCGTGTGTTTTCATCGGTAGAATCCATAAGAAGATAAGAACCGTCAGGCTCAAGTACCGCTGTGATCGCATGATTGAAAATGCTCATGGGAACTGTCTCGTCAACCTTGGGGCCATTACGCATAAGAGCAGGATATGCCTCGATTTGAGCCATACGCAGCATTGAAGTCAAAAGCACTGCCTTGTCCCTGCACACTCCTGCCTTGCGTTCAAAGGTAAGGCGGACAGGATGAGGTTCATAGCCTGGTGAATTTTCTTCAAGGGTAAGTCCCATGTATCTGATATCCTGTGATACATAATCGAAAACCGCCCGGATTTTTTCCTGCCTTGAAGTAAGACCTTCGACAAGAGCAGCTACCGTTTTTTCCATCTCTGGTGTGGTGTCTTCCATATGGGGCAGGCACAGATTCCAATACCAGCGAGAAATCGTTTCCCAGTCTTTTACGGTGGTTGCACGAAGCCTCTGGATCTGGCTGTACAGTGGTGGCATGTCAGGCTCTGGAAATGCCTGTGGTACATTTTTTACGATCCATTTATATATTTTTGTCCGGCCTTCCACACGCTGCTCGCTGAAAACGGTTCCCGGTATCTGAGATTTCACGATCATATGCTCAAGAGGCTTTTTTTCAGGGGCAATAAAAGTAATTTCATAACGCAAAATGGGATCAGTCGATTCCAGTGATACAATCTCACTCCAATGCCCCGGAATGGTAACCTTCTTGAAGTCATCGTATAATACATAATGCACAACATCGCCCACATTCACCCTGGGCAGGGAAATTTTCATGATTTTTGCGTTGGGATTGTAAATATTGTCACTCATCTGCCCGGACTGTATCATGACACTGACATTTGCCTTGATATCTATCTGAGTTACTGTGCCATCTTGATGGATGATTTCCACCAGCTTGTATTCTGTGGTATTATAAGGCAGTGTAAAATAAGAGGCCAGCGTTTTCATTGACCGACGGCCTTTTTCCGTGAGAATTTTTGTGTAAGTCTCATACCATTGGACATAGGTTCCGTCCTTACTGTATTTTTGCAGGTTGTGCTGATTGACCATTGCAATGTCGGCATCAGGATATTTTTGCTTTGTTACAGACTCTGCCGCTTTTATCGAAGCTGCCCGATCCAGCAGGCCGTTTGTAAAATAATCGACTCCGACATCCGGTTTTGTGTCCGCGTATAGCAGGGAAACAGGGAAAAACATGGATATAAATACGATCAGATACAAAGTCGATCTCACAAAAAGCTTCATTATTACCATTCCTTCATAAGTTCAGTTATAGATTACGAGTTTTTAACCTCATATCCATACCATGTCAATTTATAAGTATCGATAAAAGGGATTTGTCTTGAGTTGGATTTTTCAATACAGACGAGAAATAGATTTTTCTTTTGATGATAAACATTTTAATTTTATTTAATAAACTGGATAATGAGCATCGAAAAAAACATAGACCAGTTGTTTTTTTAAGCTTTATGTGGTAGCGGTCTATGTTTGAACGAGTTCATTTTTAGAAGGAGTCGCTAATTCCATGAAACTGTTTAATTTCATAAAAAACCTGCGTATCCGCTACAAGCTTCAAATCATTTATTCCTTTGTTTTCGCTATCTCGCTCATTGTGGGAGGGATGGTCATTTATTCTTTTGTGCAGAATACAATTGAAAAAAAAATTGAAAAAGAACTTGGCAATTCCACTAATTCAATGCTGAATATGGTCAAAACTGCCGCCACCGTATCTGTCAGGAATTATCTGAGAGCAACTGCTGAAAAAAACCTGGATATTGTAAGGCACTTCTATAGCCTTTATACATCTGGCAAAATGACTGAAGAAGAAGCTATATCCCTGTCATCCGACATCCTGCTGTCACAGAGAATTGGAAAAACAGGTTACATTTACTGTATCAATTCATTGGGGATTATGGATTTTCATCCAAAAAAGAACATGAAAGGAAATGATTTTTCTAATTTGTGGTTTGTTAAGGAGCAGATTAAAAAAAAAGAAGGGTATCTTGAATATGAATGGAAAAACAATGATGAAGAAAAGGCCAGATACAAAGCATTGTATATGAAGCATTTTGCCCCCTGGGATTGGATTATTTCAGTATCTTCCTATCAAGAAGAATTCTCTGAAATAATCAATCTGAATGATTTCAGGGAAAGCATTCTATCGCTCAAATTTGGGGAAACTGGATATTCTTATCTACTTGACTATAAAGGGAATATTCTGATTCATCCATATTATGAAGGGCATAATTTCTATGACAGGAAAGATGCGAATGGCAAGAAGTTTATCGCTGAAATATGTATGAAAAAAACAGGAAAAACTATTTATTCCTGGAAAAATCTGAAGGATGCCAATGTCCGCGACAAACTGGCAATTTTTCATGATATTCCCGAATTCGGATGGATATTCGCGTCATCAGGATATCTTGACGAATTCTATAAGCCGATGGAAACTGTTAAATTTATAATAATTGCCACCATAGTTATCACGATGATACTGGTGTTTATGATCAGTTCATATATCAGTTCTTTAATGACGAGACCACTGCATACTCTGATGGGCCATTTTGCAAAAGGAGCGTCTGGAGATCTGTCTGTACGCATGACCATTCGATCTGAAGATGAAATAGGAAAGCTTTCCCAGTTTTTCAATATTTTTATGGAAAAACTCGAATCTTCTGCAAACGCTCTGTTGGAGTCTGAGAACAAGTATCGCTCATTATTCGAAAACGCAATTGAAGGAATTTTCCAGAGTACAAAAGATGGGCGATTTCTCAGCCTTAATCCTTCCCTGGCAAAATTGTGCGGGTATGATTCTCCAGAAGAAATGACGACACATATCAAAGATATGGCAAGACAACTGTATGTTTATCCTGAAAATCGTCAGCAATTTATTCGCATGGTTGAAAAACAGGAATATGTTGAAGGGTTTGAGACTCTGTTCTATAAAAAAAACGGAAACACTATCTGGGTTGCCATATATGCAAGGTGTGTCAGAAATAAAGACGGCGAAATCCTTTTTTATGAGGGATCTTTTGTAGATATAAGTAAACGCAAGCAAATAGAAGAAGAGTTGAAACAGCACAGGGATAATCTTGAAGAAAAAGTTCGGCAGCGTACACTGGAACTGACCTCTGCCAAAGAAGAACTTGAGTATTCCGAAAAGAAATTCCGCACCCTGTTTGAAGATACAGGAGACGCTATGATGACACTTGATCATAAAGGCTTTATAGACTGTAACCCTTCTTTTCTAGAAATTTTTGGATGTCGGAGCAGAAAAGAACTTCTTGGGAAACATCCGAGCGAGTTTTCTCCAAAATACCAGCCTGACGGGCGTAATTCGGCAATTTTATCAAAACAGAGGATGCAGACAGCCTTTTCCACTGGAAGTTGTTTGTTCGAATGGGAACACATGCGGATGGACGGGAGGCATTTTCCTGCTGAAGTATTGCTTAGTTCAATGGAAATCGGAGAAAAAAATATATTGCAGGCAGTAGTAAGAGATATAACCGACCGAAGAATTTCGGAAAATGCCATAAAAGAATCCCAAAGAAGATTATCCGATATTATCGACTTTTTACCTGATCCTACATTTATGATCGATAATGAAGGAAAAGTAAGTTTCTGGAACAAGGCTATTGAGAAAATAACAGGCATCAGCGCAGACGATATTATCGGCAAAGGAGACTATGAGTACGCAATTCCTTTTTATGGCCATCGGAGACCGATTCTCATCAATCTTGTCAGTATATCTTCAGATGAACTGAATAAAAAATACCCCCGCCTTCAAAGAGATGGAAACGTCTTGACAGGAGAAGCTTTCACGCCGAATCTGGGCGAAAATGGTGCATATCTTTTTGCCACTGCCACTTCATTGTTTGATTCAAAAGGCAATACTATGGGTGCTATCGAAAGCATTCGGGATATATCTGACCGTAAAAAAATGGAAGACGACCTGAACTGGCAGTCTGATTTAAATAGAGTATTTGCTGATTTATCCAGAGCGCTTTTGTCTATGGTTTCGCTGGATGAAATTTCCCATCTGGTGCTGGAAAATGCCAAACGGCTGACACAAAGCAAATTTGGTTTTGTAGGATCTATCGAAAAGTCCACTAATGATCTGACTAAATCTACAATGAGCGAAGATGTCTGGGATGAGTGTAAGATTACGGACAAAAACTTTATAATGAAAAAATTCGGAGGCATGTGGGGATGGGTACTGAATGAAAAAACGGCTTTGATGACCAATGAGCCTGACAAAGACCCGCGTTCAACGGGTGTTCCTCCTGGACATATGAAAATTGATCGTTTTTTGTCAGTTCCGGCTGTAATTGGTGAAAAACTGCTCGGAATTATTGCATTAGCCAATGCCAGTCGGGATTATAAGAATCAAGATATTGATGTGATACAGCGAATGTCTGACTTATATGCAATTGCAGTTGACCGCATCAGTACCGAGATGGAGCTTGAAGAAGCAAAAGAAACCGCTGAAGGTGCGAACAAAAAAATCATAGAAAGCCTGAATTACGCCAAGACCATACAGACCTCTTTACTGGCAAATCTGGACAAGGTCAAAAACTATATTCCCCACAGTCTTTTCATATGGAAACCGAGAGATATCGTAGGAGGAGATATTTTCTTTACCGACTGTTTTGATGATGGGTTTATCGTAGCAGTAATTGATTGCACAGGACATGGTGTTCCTGGAGCGTTTATGACTATGATTGTATTTTCAGCATTGAGAAGAATCATAAAAGACGAAAGATGCCATAATCCTGCCGAAATTCTTGAACAGCTTAATTTAATTGTAAAAACCACGCTTCATCAGGATCAGGAATATGGCAACTCAGATGATGGACTGGATATAGGAATTTGTTTTATAAAAACAAATGATACAAAACAGGATAAAGCTTCCTGCCTGATTTTTGCAGGAGCAAGACTTCCGCTTTATTATGTTCAAAACGAAGAACTGACTATAATTAAAGGTGACAAGCAGAGTATTGGCTATAAACGCTCTGATTTGAACTTTAAATTTACGAATCATATCATAAACATCAATGAACACAAAATTTCATTTTACATGACAACAGACGGCTTTATCGATCAGTTAGGCGGTGAAAAAGAGCGGCGTTTCGGAACCGCGCGATTCAAGAAAATTTTGAAAAATATCAACAGCAATCATTTTGAAAATCAGCGAGATATGCTCCTTGATGCTTTTTATGAGTATAAAGGAGATCAGGAAAGGCAGGATGATGTAACAGTCGTGGGGTTTATGGTGAAGTGATGGCCGTTTTTGTCCGTAGCAAACAGCAGATATTTTGCAGCAGGTATGCATTGGACTCGGATGGATTCCACATCAATTACCTCTTCACAGTCATTGGTGATCAGGATATGCTCTACTGCTTTGTCATGGCTGTTTTTCAAAGCCTTGAAGCAGGCAATCTCACGATCTGGAATCGTTTTTTTATAAACATCGTCATACCATACCTGTATTCTTTTGGTGATTTTCAAACCCTCTTTGACGAGAAAATCTATTTCTTCTCCGTTAGCTTGAAAGAACACCTCCTCATGCCAGCGTTTCAGATGGCAGAATATCAGGTTTTCCACTAACCAGCCAGTATCCTCGGAAAATGAAAAAGCAATCCGGTTTCGTAAACCCGTGTCGATTGCATAGGGTTTGAACCCGGCTCGCAAAGTGCTTTTAAGAGAAAAAGAAAATTTTCTCAACTGAAACATCAGATAACTTTCCAAAATGGCAGAGACGTAGTTTTCCGTCTTGTCCTGACTGATGGTGAAATTTTTTTTAAGTTTGTTGATACTGGTCAGCCGGGCTGTATTCGTAAGCAGATAAACCGCAAGGTTCCTCAAATTGGCTGTGTCCCGAATCTCATGACGGGCAACGATATCCCTGTAAAGGATATCATCAAAGTAACTTTTTAACAGCAATTCTCTGTCAGCATCTCTTTTTTTCAGGACAACATCCGGAAAGCCTCCATACCTGAGATAATCGAGAAACATCTTGCGAATGAGCGTCTTTCTGGCCAGATATTCCATCTCATTCGAAATTGAAATATCGTTAAAATGCAAAAATTCATTGAAAGAGAGAGGATAAATTTCAAATGATACATTGCGCCCCGTCAGCTTGGTTCCAATCTCATGGCTTAACATCCGGGCAGACGAACCGGTTATAAACATTTTTACGTTCTCTGTCTCGATTCTTCCACGCACCCAAGCTTCCCAGCCGGGGATATTCTGCACCTCGTCCAGAAAAAGCCAGCATTTACCCTCCGGCTGAATACGCTCTCTGTATGTACGATAAATTTGTTCGAGCAGTTCTATGCCGTATTCAGGAGAGAACAGAGGCTCTTCAAGGTTTACCCGGAGAATGTCAGTTGCCGGAATACCGTCTGACAACAAGCGGCGGATGATCTGGGCCATGAGAGTGGATTTGCCGCTTCTTCGCACTCCCTTGAAGACGATAATTTCTTTGGAATCAAGTTGCTGCAGGGCGGTTGTAAGAATATCACGATCTATACCAGCATCGATTTTGCCGGTTGTCCAGAACCGATTGTAGGTTGAAAGCACTTCCAGAAGCTTGGTTGTCTGCATAAAATCACCGATATATCCTTATTTATATATTTTTGTACAACCGATATATCGGTGGGTCAAGCAAATAAGACCCGCCTGTTCAAAAAGTTCTTCATCCGTAAGACAGCGGAAAGGCATTTTTGACAAGCTCGATCTCAGGCATTTTTCCAGCAGTGTTTATGGAGACCACATCGAATCTTGCTCGGACGCGGGTCTGTTTTGTGATCTTGAGATAATAGAGGGCTACTTTGGAGATCGTTCTCATTTTTCTGTGTGTCACGGCATGTTTCGGGCTGCCGAAACGGGCAGAGCTTCTGGCCTTGACTTCGACAAAGACTATGGTGTCAGCATCTTTTGCTATGACATCAATTTCACCTATCTTTGTGCGGTAATTCGTCTGGATGATATGGTATCCGGCAGATTTCAGATATCTGACTGCCAGTGATTCACCTTGAATGCCGAATCGCTGGTTTTTATTGAACATATTCTTTGACTCCCCGGAATGTCTGCCTGTGGATTGGGCAGGGGCCGAAATTTCTGACAGCCGTTTTATGAGCTTTGGTCGGGTATCCCTTATGACCTGAAAATCCATAATCAGGATATTCTTCATGATACCTGACCATGAGCCTGTCTCTGCTGACTTTGGCTATGATTGAGGCTGCTGCAATAGATATGCTCAGGCTGTCGCCTTTTATGACTGGTTCCTGGGTAATGTTGGAAGGTATTTCTTTGTTTCCGTCAATAAGAAGATAATCAGGATAGGGAACAAGATTATCCACAGCAATTGACATGGACAGTAATGCTGCCTGAAGGATGTTGATTCTGTCTATCTCTATTGGATCGACTATTCCGATTCCAATGGCTGTTGCCTTGCTGTAAATCGTGTCAAATAGAAGATTCCGCTTTTTGGGGGTGAGTTTTTTGGAATCTGTAATACGTTCGTCAGAAAAGGTATCAGGCAGGATTACTGCTGCTGATACGACCGGACCGGCCAGGGGACCCCGACCGGCCTCGTCAACGCCGGCAACGATTGTAAAACCGTCCTGCCAGGCTTTTTTTTCAAATGCCCGAAGATAATCCATGCTCTGCTTTCTTTCATGTATATACTCAAGAGGGCTGTGGCACCGGACATAATATCATAACAATAATATAGATCCGGTTAGTTGAGTCTGCGTTCCTTGATTCTGGCTGCCTTGCCCCTGAGATTTCTCAAGTAATAAATCTTGGATCTGCGAACCCTGCCGTGTGTAACCACTTCGATTTTATCGATAGTTGGTGAATGAAGCTTGAACACACGCTCCACACCCACGCCATAGGAGACTTTCCTGACCGTAAAGGCAGCGCTTGCAAGTCCTTTGCGCCTGCTGATCACAACGCCCTGAAAAACCTGGATTCTTTCTTTCTCACCTTCCCTGATTTTTACATGGACTCGAACCGTATCCCCTGAAATGAATTTGGGAATATCGAGCCTCATGTTTTCTCTGCCGATTTTCTGTAACACGTCCATAATTATTTTCCTCCGAATATGATCTGAATAAGCATTTTCAATTAATGCTGTGAATTTATTTATATTAAAGGGCTGTCATCATCTATCTCCAACCAGTCTGTCCAGAATGATCGAGACTGCCGATCTTACTGAAAGATGATTATATCCCGTGTCGCTTCTTATTGGTTCGAGTATATAATCCGTTTCCGACATCAGACTTTCAGCAAGCCCCCATGCAGTGCCGAACACCAGCACATATGCTGATTCGTCATCTGCCCTGAGCATATCGCAAAACTGCTTATACCCGATACTTCTGTCCTGCTCCTTAGCGCATGTAGCCACCGTTTTGGGTCTGACACAACCACCTTTTTCGATATCATCGACCACATCTTTGAGGGAATCGACTATTTCAATCTGGTCAAAAGCCTGCTTCCGGCTCGGATTATATGCAGCACCTCCGCCTGATGTCCAGTGGCTTATTATCCTTTGAGCAAGAATTTTTTGATCGTTCAGAGGGGTGACAACATAAAAAGTGTTGACTCCGAATGTCCTTGACGCTCTTGCTATGTCGTGCAGATCGAGGTTTGTGACAGCCGATGCTATGATATCACCCTGTTTATTGACTACAGGATGGTGTATCAGCGCCAGATATAGATTGCGCCTGTATGATTTCTTCAATTTCAACGCACCATTGTTTCAGTATTTTTACCTCATCTGGATCAAGCCGTCTGTCGATAAAAAGATCCTTTCGTTTTAAAAAAGTTCGTATCAACGAAGACTGGAGCCGCCATTTGTCAATTTCCTTATGATTTCCGGAAAACAAAACTTCCGGAACATCCATATCAGCATAAGATCGAGGGCGAGTATAATGAGCATGCTCTAACAATCCTGATGAAAAAGAATCTTTTTCTGCGGATTCATCACCGCCTAAAACTCCTGGTATCAATCTGGTCACGGCATCTATGATCGACATGGCCGCAAGCTCACCGCCTGTAAGAATATAATCGCCCACAGACAGCTCATCATCAATCAGGGTATGGCAGATTCGTTCATCCACTCCTTCGTAACGGCCGCATACGAAAATGAGTCCTTCAAGTTCAGCAAGCTCGCAAGCTATATTATGATTGAACTTTCGACCCTGGGGACTCATCAGCACTGTTCTGGCATCTGGCATTGATTCTTTTGCAGCCTGGACAGCGGCAAAAACCGGTTCGGGTTTTAAAACCATCCCGCAACCGCCGCCATATGGCCTGTCATCTGTTATATGATGCCGACCTTGGGCATAATCCCGAATGTTCGCGGCAGATGCACAGATTTTTTCCTCTTCAATAGCCTTACGTATAATGCCGTGTTCAAAAAGAGGTGTAAACATCTCCGGGAATATGGTCAGGGCTACAAAATTCATGCATTATAATCCATCAGGCAGATCCACTTCCATGATCTTTTCATCAATATCAATTTTTTTCACCACGGATTCAAGCGCGGGAATCAGAATTTCATTTTCTTCTCCCCTGACCACATATACATCGTTGGCCCCTGTTTCCATTATCGATACGATCTTTCCAAGAAGCAGACCGTCAATTGTATGCACATCAAGACCAACCAGATCTTCCCAATAATAAGCCCCTTCTTCCGGTTCAGGCAGTACAGCCCGATCCACCAGAATTTTATGACCTATGATCTTTTCGGCCTGTTCCCGACTTTCAATGTCTGCAATACCGGCAAGGATAACCCGTTTATGGGGTTTGGCCCATTCGATCTTACATGGACTGCGCCTGTTCTCACGGTCTTTGAAAAAAAAAGCGTGATCTTCATTGAAAATCTCCGGGGATTCGGCATGGGACAGGATCTTGACTGATCCTTTTACGCCATGAATCCCCACGATTTCACCTATGGAAAAAAAAATAATTTTATCCACTATCTACCCGAATAAACTAAAAATTCAAAAACCCGGAAAAAACCTGTCCGGATTGTATCCGGTCTGTACAACAGTGGTTTTATTCCAAAATTTCAAGCACCGTCCGTTTCCGGACTTTGGCTGAGGCTGCGCTCAAAATAGTACGCATGGCCCTTGCTGTTCTGCCCTGTTTTCCGATCACCTTTCCCAGATCCTCTTTGGCCACCTTTAGTTCCAGGACCGATGTCTGGTTCCCTTCGACCTCGTGTACTGCTACATCATCAGGATTATCAACCAGTGCTTTTGCAATGTACTCAATCAGATCCTTCATAGCTCAGTCTCCTTAATGTTGGCTGTTAGAGAATTTGGGGTTACCGCCTCTTTAAGAAGTACTTGCAAAAAACCCTTCTTTTTTCAAGAGATTTTTTAAGGTATTAGTGGGCTGGGCACCTTGATCCATCCAATATTTAATACGTTCCGGCTTTAATGTTACCTCCGCTGGATCGATCAAAGGATTGTAAGTACCGACGCTTTCAATAAACCTGCCATCTCTTCTGGCTTCTATATCTGCTACCACAATCCGGTAAAAAGGACGTTTCTTTGCACCATGCCTCGCCAGTCTGATTTTAACCATTTTTGCTGTTTCTCCTTTGTTTGTTCCTTGACTTAAAAAAAATTATTAAAAAGGCATCATTCCTCGACCAAGGCCCTTCATTCCGCCTTTATTGATTTTTTTCATGAGTTTCATGACCTGATTGTAATTTTTCAACAATCGATTGATATCCTGAACGGTTGTGCCGCTGCCTTTGGCTATCCTTCTTCGACGGCTGCCGTTTATTATAGTGTGCTGCCTTCGTTCCTTGGGTGTCATGGAATTGATTATAGCTTCAATCCTGACCAGTTCGCTTTCATCCACTTGAAAATTTTTCATCTGCTTCATCTTGCCAAAGCCTGGAATCATACCCAGTAGATCTTCCAGAGGCCCCATCTGTCGAACCTGTACCATCTGATCCCTGAAATCTTCCAATGTGAACTGGTTTTTTCTAAGCTTTTTTTCCAGTTCCATTGCTTTTTCTTCATCAACTGATTCCTGGGCCTTTTCAATGAGAGTAAGCATATCCCCCATACCGAGAATCTGGGATGCCATACGCTCAGGATGAAAGGTTTCAAGCTGATTAGCCTTTTCTCCCACACCGATGAATTTTATGGGTTTGCCTGTGATCGATTTGATCGAAAGAGCAGCACCGCCCCTTGCATCGCCATCCATCTTGGTGAGAATAACACCTCCGATGTCGAGTGCGTCATCGAATGATTTAGCTATATTGACCGCGTCCTGACCTGTCATTGCGTCTGCCACAAAGAGGATATCGGACGGTTGCAGCCTCTCTTTGATCCGGACAAGTTCGTCCATGAGTTCTTCATCCACATGGAGCCGGCCTGCGGTATCAATAAGAAGGGTATCGTAATTTTCCTGTTTTGCGGCATTTTTTGCCTGCATACAGATATCTACCGGATCTGCCCCTTTATCCGAAGGATGAACCGGAATCGATAACTGATTTCCCAGTGTTTTCAACTGGTCAATAGCAGCAGGCCTGTAAACATCCGCAGGCACAAGATATGGTTTTCTTCCGTTTTTTCTCAGATGTGTGGCAAGTTTTCCGGCGGTGGTGGTCTTACCAGATCCTTGCAGCCCGACCAGCATGATTGCTATGGGTACAGGCCCTGACAGTGTGATCTCCTCGTTGGTCTGGCCCATCAGCTGGGTCAGTTCCTCGTTTACTATCTTGATCACCTGCTGGCCCGGAGTCAGGCTGTTCATAACTTCCTGACCTAAAGCACGTTTTTTGACACCTGTGATAAATGACTTGACAACCCGGTAGTGGACATCTGCTTCCAGCAGAGCCATCCGGACTTCCTTTAAGCCGTCTTCAATATTTTTTTCCGATAACTTGCCGTGTCCTTTAAGTTTTTTAAACGCGGCATCCAGTTTTTCATTCAGGTTTTCAAACATAAACGCACCAAATCACTATTTAATTACAAAATTCTTTGAGATAATATAATCTTCATGCTATGTCAAGAAGAATGAAACAAAATCAATTAAAAACCGACATAAAAGACCTGAGCCGCGATGAACTGATCGAATGGCTCGAAGAAAAAGGCATTGCCTCATACCGTGCGGGACAAATACTTCGCTGGATCTATCTTCGACAGACAGATACGTTCGATTCCATGACCGATCTGAAAAAAAATATCCGTGACCTGCTTGATACGGAATTTATAATCAGACGGCTTGAAACAGTCAAAACGCAAACATCAAAAGACGGAGCTGTAAAATATCTGTTCCGCCTTCCTGATGATCATCTTATCGAAAGCGTACTGATTCCTGAAAAAGAGCATATGACTCTCTGTATTTCAAGCCAGGTCGGATGCGCGCAGGGATGTAAATTCTGCCTGACTGCAAAAGGTGGTTTTTTGCGAAACCTGACACCCGGAGAGATAATCGCACAGATAAGAGACATTGCAGACAATATTGATACAAAAACGGATAATGGCCATCCTGGCAATCTGACCAATATCGTACTCATGGGCATGGGAGAACCTCTGGCAAATTACAAAAACGTGGTCAAAGCAATGAGCATAATAACAGACTCAGACTGCGGGCTTGGCTTTTCAAGAAGGCGGGTCACGCTGTCAACAGCCGGTCTTGTAAACAGACTTGCCGATATGGGAAATGATATTCATGCCAATCTTGCCATATCGTTAAATGCCGCTGATAACAAAACCCGCACCATGCTTATGCCCGTAAACCGGATCTGGCCCATAGAATCTTTAATAGATGCCTGTATAAAATTTCCGGTAAGGCCCAACAGAAGAATCACTTTCGAATATATCCTTATAAAAGGAATAAACGACAGCCCTGAAGATGCAAAGAATCTGGCCGGGCTTCTGCGTAATGTTCAAGCAAAAATCAACCTGATTCCCTTCAACGAACACACAGGATCTGATTTTAAAAGACCTGATCCTGCGAGTATAGACAGATTTCAACAGATATTGATAAAGAACAGATACACAACAATCATAAGAAACAGCAAAGGGCTTGATATTTCAGCGGCTTGCGGCCAGCTCCGTGCTACTATGGATTGATACGCCTGGCCAAAAAATGCCCTTATATAATTATGCTTTGATCATTTTTTGATCATTTAATGATAAACTGCTGGATTTCAGAAGAATCTTTTCCTGTTACGCGCAAGGTTTCCATTGCACTTGGAGTTTTGAGTACCACCCATGTCTGTTCATCATTGGGGGCCTTGCTGTAACCCACACAGATGGAAGCTGCCATAATCAGATGATCTTTGCCGCAGGATCTCGGAATCAGTGCAACCGGGCCTGGAATGTCCTTGACCCGTAAAAGCATGTCAAATGAGGGATTTGCATATTCTATGATCCGGTCATTATCGTGCTTGGTTCTTCCCACAATGATCTTCGTTTTCGGATCAAGTCTAAGATGCCTTCCGTATTTCAATAAATGAAGTTCGTTCTCGCTGTAATGATCCTGATGCTCAAAAAGATCCGCAAGCCTGATGGAATAGCCCTTGTCCGTCAAAAGACATCCTCCTGCCGGAGCAGGATATTCTGTCACACCGAATTCTTGAGCAAGGCGGATCTGATCTTTTCTGCCCCTGCCGACAATTTTCAGCAGACGGCTTCTATCCACCAGCCCTTTTGCCTCAATAGCGGTTTCCGGTAAAGTGAGAGCGCTCAACGGCCTTAATATATAGCCGTCATATCCGGAATTTTTTTCCACATAGCGAAGAGAAGATTTAGTCTGT
The DNA here is from genome assembly GCA_030377965.1 of Desulfobacterales bacterium HSG16. Classification (GTDB taxonomy): domain Bacteria; phylum Desulfobacterota; class Desulfobacteria; order Desulfobacterales; family HSG16; genus JAUCGE01. Next base: position 2,008 of record JAUCGE010000057.1, on the reverse strand, counting down.
GACATTGGCCTCTGCCCTGCAACCTCACCTGAAAATAAAAAATGAAAGCCCTGTTCTTCCATAACACGGCCTGCAAGGTTGAACATCAGGGTATGGCAGTCAAGACATGGATTCATATTTTTACCATATCCGCAGTGTGGATTTTTCAACATTTTCAGATATGCAGGCGTTATATTTTTAACTGTCAGTGGAATATCATGATTAAAAGATGCCTTTTTTGCCTTGTCCGCTGCAAAAAACGGGGTTTCAAAGCTTATCCACTCGACATCAATTCCCTGACTCCGCAATACAAGAGCCGACAAAATACTGTCCAGGCCGCCGGAGCAAAGCCCTATACCTTTGACTTTTTTAGAAGATGTACCCATAATAAAATAAAAATTTCAGATCTAATACAAAAAGGGTTGCAAATGAAAATTTCAAAACACCGCTCAAACGGAATACGCAAGATATTAAGGTTGAGGTATCCGAATGTCAAGACTCAACTCTTTCACGCAAACCCCTTCCAACTGCTGATTGCCACTATTTTGTCTGCCCAATGCACAGACAGGCAGGTCAACAGTGTAACTCCAGGGCTGTTTGCAGCCTTTCCAACTCCCGAGGATTTTGCCACAGCCCCGATCAAAGAAATCGAAAAAAAAATCCATTCCACAGGTTTTTTTCACAATAAAGCCCGCCACATTCAAAACTGCTCAAAAGTCCTGCTCAAAAATTTCAAAGGTAAAGTACCAGAAACTATAGATGAGCTGACCTCATTGCCAGGTGTGGGCAGAAAAACAGCGAATGTGGCCTTGGCGGCAGCCTTTAACACCCCTGCAATGGTTGTTGATACTCATGTATCAAGGATATCCCAGCGCCTAGGATTGACCACAAACAAAGATCCGGTCAAAATCGAGTTCGATCTGATGAAAGTCATCCCGAAAAAAGACTGGAACGATTTTGGACTTCATCTTATATATTTTGGAAGAGAAATCTGCAATGCCCGAAAACCGGCATGTCCAGACTGCCCATTGAACTCTCTTTGTGAGTGGGAGGATAAGAGGGCAGGATAAAATCAGGGCAGGTAAAATCAACGGTGGGCAGCTTTGCTTCTGCCCACCTGCGGATATTGCATAATTTTTTGCCCGGAGACTTATGAATCATGCAACAAAGTTGAAAACTTATTCGCTGAAAATTTTCGATGCCTGATCGATATCTTCTGGACAAAAAACGAAAAGGCATTTTTCTTCAGGAGAAGATACTGAACCATAGACATAATTGATATTGATGCCTTCCTCTCCAAATTTAGATGATATTTCGGCCAAAGAACCAGGTTTGTTGTCCAGCTTTATGGCAATGACAGGAATGATATCAAAGATATATTCGTTTTTGGACAGCAGATCAATGGCCTGATCCGTATGATCTACAAGAAAACGGATCAGCGCAAACTGGGCAGAATCTTTACGCATGGAGTTATAAGCAGCGCTTGATGCTATCCGTTTTAATGACTTGCCTCTTGCCTCAAACAGCCCCTTGACATAATTGGATGCATCCTGAATAGTCATGGCATCAATGTTAATGCCTGCATCAGACAATAGGGTAGCGAGCTTACCGAGTTCTCCTGGAGCATTTTTCAAAAAAAGCGATATTTCGGTTCTGACCATGTTTTCCTCTCTCCTCATCTTGTTTTGAAATTTTCACTGCAATTACAAATTAATGATGTTTTATCTCATCAATTGACCCTGAATCTTAAATGATATTACAAAATCATCTGTCAGGTCAACAATCAATCACTTCGAATTCGATTTAATCATTGCCCCGGATTTCATAGAATATCCGCATCAGGGTTCCGATCAGTAAAAACGTAATCTGGAACTTTGGATGCTCAATTCCGATTTAAATATGATTATGAATTGCGCTTGACACGTTCAGATGCTCTCGATTATTCTATATTGAACTTTAGTTTATTATCGAATATAAGAGATGTTAGAAAAAATAAGATACCTTTTCAGATATTATCTGAAAGTTTCTT
>JAUCGE010000331.1 GCA_030377965.1 Desulfobacterales bacterium HSG16 | reverse complement strand
ACTCCAGAAAGATGGCGGGGACGGAACCCCGCCCTACCATCAGGGATGTTTGGGATTAGAAGAGGATTAAAAAAATGATGGCTTCAATGCATCCCTCAATCCCGAACCTCTTTTGATCTGCCGCATCACCGATTTTGCAAAAACGCCCTCCCCAGCCCATATTTCCACCTTTTTTCTTGCACGGGTAATACCGGTGTAAATCATCTCCCTGGTCAATATGGGCAAATCACCTTTGTCAGGCAGGATAAGAAGAATATGATCGAATTCCGAGCCCTGGCTTTTATGAACGGTCATAGCGAATACGCTTTCATGTGCAGGCAGCCTCAAAGGGTGAAATTTTTTATATGTTTTGCCATTACCTGATAAGAGATCATTACCCGGGAAAAAAACCCGGAGGTCAGCGCCTGATTCGGAATCAGGCAGGGTAATTCCCACGTCTCCGTTGAACAGGCCGAGGCTGTAATCATTACGGGTGATCATGACCGGCCTGCCTGGATACCAGCGATTTTTTCCGCGTACAATACCAGCGTCTTTAAGAATTCGCTCTGCGACGACATTGATAGCGTTCGCTCCGCAGGGACCTTCCCTGAGAGCGCAGAGGATGCGGAATCTGTCCAGTCGCTCAAAAACCTGATCCATATCTTTCATGTTTTCGATACATTCTTTATAATTGCGAATCACAGATTTTTTGAGCATGGGAAATATGGTTTTCGGGTTGGACAGATCCTTCCATGCTATATCTGGATAGTTTTCGCGTACAACCATTGTCGCTGCCTTTTCTGCATCACCCTGATTGACAGCGACACTCAAATCTGCGATATTTCCCTTGAAACGAAAGTTTTTTTTCAGCCTGACCACACTGTTACAGGTTGCAGGCTCATCTTTGGCAGACAGGCAGATATCCGGGTCCAGAGTCATATCCTGTCCTGCTGTCTGTAGAAATTGCTCACAAAATTCCTTTGAAAATTTGTCAAGAATATCCGGGTCACAGATATCTCCTAAGATTGCGCCTGCTTCTACGGATGATAACTGATCCCTGTCCCCGAGCAGGATAAGAGCTGTCGAGTCTGGAAGAGCGTTGAGAAGATGGGCCATGAGGGCCAGATCGATCATGGATGCTTCGTCTATTATAAGTGCATCTGCCGTAAGAGGATTTTCTTTATTATGCAGAAACTTTAAAGATCCGGGAACAGCCTTCAGCAGTCGATGAATCGTTGAAGCGCTTTCAGGTATCATATCCCTGATGTGTGGCGTGCAGTCCAGAAATCCAGGCTGGCCTGGTTCTGCCTGTTTTGCTGCTGTAATGGCTTCCTGCAATCTTGCAGCAGCCTTGCCGGTCGGGGCTGCCAATGCCAGTTTTGGAGGATTTTTGCTGTTCTGTTCCAGCATCAGGGCAAGAATTTTTGCAACCGTAGTTGTTTTTCCGGTTCCCGGCCCGCCAGATATCACGCAAAAACGCCGGGTCAGGGCAGAAAAGGCCGCGATTTTCTGCCAGTCTGCTGCATTATTACCTTTTACGCTATTATTTGAGTCGCCGCTATTGGATGGAAAAAGTCGTGAAAAACCGGCTCCTAAAATGTCCATGTCAATTTCTTCTGATCGATCTTTTATCCGTAAGCGGATATTATCAGCAAGAGTTTTCTGGTATTCCCAGAAGCGGTGCAGGTAAACTCGATCTGACGAATCAAGGATCAAAGGCTTGTACTCTCCCGGTTTTCCCACCGCAGCGCATTTTTTCAACGATTCTATCCATTGAGCAGCGTTTATCCTGAGTCCGTCCGGTGTGTTTTCAGGAATGTCGTTGTCATCTCTCTTATCATCTATCTTGTCATCTATCAATTTTCCGTCCAGAGACATAAGATCAAGACATATATGCCCTTCCTGCCTGTAACTGCTGACCATAGCTGCTGCCAGCAGAACATATGGGTCATCAGTTCCGGCCATCTTAGATATGAATCTTGCAAAATGAACGTCCAGGTCGGAAAAAATACCTTTTTCACGCAGGATTTTTATTTCATCTGTGATTATCATATTGAATTTTTCACCTTAAAAAGAATGCCACTCGGAAGATTCGTGAATCAGGCTGTTTTTCAGGTGAATCACAAAATCTTTTGGCGGCCTGTCCTTAAAAATCCCGTAATCCATCCCCTTGTCTGGATCGACCCCTCTTAAAAACACGTAAAAAATTCCGCCAAAATGCCTGTTATAATCATAATCAGGTATTCTGAGGGAAAGATATTGATGAACAGCCAGGGTATAAATATGGTATTGAAGAATGTAGTAATCTGATTTCATGACAGAAAGAAGATTTTTCCAGTGATAGTCCTCAATATCTGCGCCCAGATCGTTCGATTTCCAGTCTATGATATAATAGCGCCCATTGAATCGAAACAGAAGGTCTATATAACCTTTCATATAACCTTTTGAAGGTGCAAACTTCAGATTACCGATCATTTCCGGAAAGCCTGAGTCAACAGGGGAATTGTTCTGAAAATCGGAGCCAAAAAAATTAGAACCAGGCAAATTAGAACCAGGCAAATCAGAACCAGGTAAATTAGAACCAGGTAAATCAGAACCGTTAAAATGAAAATCGGAAAATTCGGAATCGGAAACATGAAAATCAGACAAATTTAAACCAGACAAATTTAAATCAGACGAACCGACATTCGGATACGAGGAAAAAATGGCTCTCAACCTGTCAGGTGTCAATCGTGACAGGGGAAAGTGAAATTCCATTTCATCGATCCTTTCTTTTTTCGGAATCATTGAAAGGGAAAACCTGGGTTCTGATTTTCTGCCTAAAGGAACAGATAGCACTTTTATAACCATCTCCCGGACAGTATCCGTCCATTTTTCGTCAAAACCGTGGTTGACGAGCTTTTCGTTCAAAAGACTTTGTATGACATCACTGTTTTTGCATGTAAAATCAAGATGCTCGAAGATATCATGAAGACATGTACCGGCCCCTCTTCCCCGTGGAAACGCGAAAATGCCCGTTCGTTCCTCTTCTTCTTCAGTTTTTAAAAAT
>JAUCGE010000330.1 GCA_030377965.1 Desulfobacterales bacterium HSG16 | reverse complement strand
AACAATTGGATTTTAAGCAATGACTCTGAATTTATAAAAAATTATCATGAGAAAAAAACTTCGGTCGATTTGATCTGGGACACTGCTGCAAGTGCTCCCCATCGTCTGGCCCATTTTTATGATCGAAGGTTTCTGGTCATGATTGATGAATTTCAAAACACTGGCGAATACATATACAGAGATCAGGCATGTCAAACCAGTAAAGATTCATCCATCCCCGGCACCTGGCACGATTTATCGGAATCCAAACTCGCCCCCATACTTGTCACAGGTTCATATGTAGGCTGGTTGATAAACATCATCAACACATATCTTGAAGCCGGCAGGCTGAAATGCTCGACCATGAACCCATACCTTTTACCGGACGACGGGCTTCAGGCGGTTTATAAATATTCGGAAGAGTATGAAGAACCAATTACAAATGAAAGCGCCATGCAGATAAACCGGCTCTGCATGTCCGACCCTTTTTTCATATCCTGTGTGATGGGGAGCGAATATCAAGATAAAAATCTATCCACAGAAAAAGGAGTGGTTGACACTGTTCATTATGAAATTACGAACAGATCTTCTGAAATGTCCATGACCTGGGGCGAATATATCGAACTATCCTTGAAGCGGATTAACAACACCAATTCCAAACACCTTCTGCTGCACTTGAGCAAGTATCCTGAACGAGAATGGACACCTGGAGAATTAAAACAAGCTCTTGACCTGGATATCGATAAAAAAACCATTCATGAACACCTGAGAATCATGGTAAAGGCGGATTTGATCCGGGAAGGTAATTCTGATATTGATTACAGAGGGCTTACAGACGGAACCTTATGCCTGATTCTACGGAACAGATTCGAAAAAGAAATCGAAATTTATCAACCGGATTTGAAAAAGAATTTTCATGAAGAACTGGAAGAACTGAAGAAAGAAAAACAATCTCTTCAAGGTATGGTCAACCATCTGACCGGTATGATGGCCGAGTATCAATTATCAACCGAATTCAGAAGCAGAAAACGATTTTCTCCTTCCCAATATTTTTCGAACGTAAAAGATGATGTACGATTGAATATAATAGATGTGAAAATGCGGGTAACATTACAAAGACCGGATGGTAAAAACATGGAAATCGATATACTGGCAGAGTCTGACTGCGGCAGGGTACTGGCAGTCGAGGTTAAAAAGACCAAAAATCCTGTCGGGCTGTCTATTATAGAAGATTTTCTTGAAAAGCTTGATATATATGCAGATCAAAATTCAAAAAATCGAATCATTCCAGCATTTTTTTCCTCGGGCGGTTTTACAGTAAATGCACAAAAATGCTGTGAGAAAAACAAAATTGCAACAGCACAGGAAATCAGGTTGTTTTAGCTTTCTCCGACAAAAACTTTTGATATTCTTTTTTCCATCCCAGATATCCCATAATGGCAAGGCATAAAAAGACCGAATAAAGACCTGCTGTAAGATAAAGCCCTTTCACAGAATAAATACCTATGCTTAAAACATCGACAGCTATCCATATAAGCCATGAACCCAGAATTTTCTTTGCCATGAGCCATTGAGCGATCAGACTCATCACCGTAGTGGCTGCGTCCGGGTATGCAAAATCAGCATTGGTAAACCTGTCCATACAAAAACCCGTGGCAAGGATTGCGACAATTCCAGTTATTGCCCAGAACACAGCACCGGGAAATTTCATTCGGCAGATTGAAAGTACGGTTTTGTCTTTACCGCCGTAAAGCCAGTTATACCAACCGTAAATCTGCATGAATTCATAGATGACCTGAAGCCCCATGTCGGAATAAAGACGGGCATTAAAAAAAATGTATATATATAAAGAGACCATGACAATACCCGTGGGCCAGCACCATATGTTCTGCTTTATGGTCAGCCAGACACAAGCAAGCCCGAAAATAGTCGCACAGATTTCAACCGGGTCCATTTTATTTCATCTTTTCTTAAGGGCCTTGGATGAAATAACTTCCACAACCTTGCTTGCCTTTGAATCTGTTTTCTGCGTTGCATTGATGGGTACAGACAATAAGTATTCACCCATCAATACGCCTTGAAAACAGGTCCAAATTCGGCGCAATCTTATGGAATTAATTTCATCCACGACCCTAATTATCAGGATAGCGGATACCAAATATTTTTTTTACAGATGCCTCATCGAACTGATAAGAGGTATTGCAATGGTGACACAAGATCTTTACCGGAAACGGGCCGTTTTCGCTCAAATCTTTCAAGTCTTCAACCGGAAGCATCATCAGCATGGCCTTGATTTTTTCCTCATTGCAGTGACACATGAATTCTACTCGATAATCACCAACCCATTTAAACTGGAACCTGGAAAAATTTTCCGATACAACCTGCTTTGCATCTTTAGTTTCATCGCTGAAAACAGTACCCAATGAAGGCATTTTCCCAACAATATTTTCAAGGTCAGCAGCAAGAGTTTCATCTGCATCCGGCATTGCCTGAAGAAAAAGAGCCCCTGCCCCGATGACATGACCATCAGTGTCGAACTTAATGCTCAAATGAAATGCTGTAGGCAGTTGTTCTGAATCCAGAAAATATCGAGTCAGATCCCTGGCGATGCTTCCATGATAAAGAGGAATTTTGCCGGTAAATGGCTGTTTGGCATCTTCAAGATATTTTGTCACAGACAAAAACCCTGCACCGAAAAACGGGGACAGATTAAAATTTTCCAGGGGTTTATCAATGGGAATCATCGTATTTTTCAGATAGCCGCGTACCTCGCCAAAGGCATTTGATTCGACTACAAGCCCTTTAACAGTGCCCGAACAGTCTATCTGAAGACTTATCCGGTCATTGCCTTTAAGACTTGCCGTCATCAAGGCTGCTGCCATGTACGCATGACCGAGTACGAGGGTTTCCAGAATACCAAGACTGTGATTAGCTCTCATTTCCCTGACCATCTTAGTTGAATACAGCACAGCCCCGCGAACAGTTCCGTCAGCAATCAAAAATCTTTGCAGCCGGTCTTTTGCCCCTGCTTTCAATCCCGCCTTGATATCGTTTCCGTATAGATAAAAAAAGTGTTCTGGATCG
>JAUCGE010000056.1 GCA_030377965.1 Desulfobacterales bacterium HSG16 | reverse complement strand
AGAAAACAAGCTATACTGCATTGGCCAGATGAAATTCTTACTGCGGCAGTAGAATTGAGCGTATTGCCTTTACTACTCAAAACACAAGATTCATTTATTTCGCTCTTGAAAATTGCAAATAAACGTCCCGAATCGTGGCGTTTAGCATTAAATCAAAATGATTCCCTGTCAGGGCCACTTTTCTTAAAACATCTAATGGTGATGGCCGATCTTGGAGGCGAGGCATTAAATAAACTACCTCCACTTTCAAACTATTGCCCCAACGGTATTCTTAAATTTGATTGGAAAGGTGATGTACACGAATATAGGTTTTCTCAAATTCAGGAGAAATGTTCACTCGCAAATTCTGCTCTAAAAGTTGACTCAAAAAGAATATTAGAAGGTGGTGAATTAACCGAAAAAATGATTGATGTTGCAATGCTGCTTATATTTGGATCATCTTCCATAAATGACTCATTGCCAATTGAAGTAAAAGATCGGTGTGTAGTTGGGACATTAATTGGATTCCCAGAGAAGATAGATCGGTTTGCCAAAGAAAATTATATTCGGGTGAGCAGGCAAGTCGGCGGAGCCACTTCGAATGCTCTCGGTCAAATAGCACAGAACTATGTAATAAATCATCTCAAGTCTTCTTTGCCGTCCGACTGGTTTGTAACTCGTGACGCTACTCTCCCAGATGTTTCTCATACAAATGACAGTAAAGGGACTAATTTTGATGTGGTGGTAAAGTCTCCCAATGATGAATATTTTGGAGTTGAGGTCAGCTTTCAGGTAACAACAAATAGTGTAATTGAGAGAAAATCGCGTGAATCAGAATCTCTTTTAACAAGCGTACATTCCGCAGGTCATAAAATTTGTTATGTGATTGATGGGGCTGGCAATATAAATATTCGTAAAAATGCTGTTGGAATCATATGTAATAACAGTGACTGTACTGTTGCGATGGCAGTCAATGAGATCAAGCATATGGCAGATTTCATGATTGAAAATATAGCTCAAAGGAAATAATGATGATAAAGTTTGTAGATTTATTTGCAGGTATTGGTGGGATACGGAAAGGACTGGAGTTAGCAATCGAACAAAATGGTATTTTATCACAATGTGTATTTTCAAGCGAAATTGATCCAAGATCGCAGGCAACATACAGTTTGAATTACGGGGAACAACCCGAAGGCGATATTCGACAAATCGATACGCTGCCGCCCCATGATATCCTTCTGGCGGGATTTCCCTGCCAAGCATTTTCATATGCAGGGAAACAAAAAGGTTTTGCTGATACTCGAGGAACTCTTTTTTTTGAAATAGAAAGATTGCTTACATCAATAAAGAAAAAGCCTGAGTTGCTTCTTTTAGAAAATGTAAGAGGGTTTACCACCCATGACAGGGGAAGAACATATGAAACTGTAATTTCAAAAATAGAGAGCCTTGGTTACAAAACAAAAACTTTACTGCTTAATAGTTCAAATTTCAGCGTCCCGCAAAATAGAGTCAGGATGTATATAGCATGTACACTTAACTACAGTCCTGTTGTCAGCATTCAATCAGACTTAGGAGCCGCCGATTCTCATAAATTTAAAAAAGCAAACAGCCAGATAAACCTGTTCGATTTTTTTGATACGACGATTAAAAGTTTTCCAAAGGTATATGTTGGTGATATATTAGAGCCAAATGTTGATAAAAGATATGTTTGCTCTAAAGAATTCCAAGGTCAACTTTCTGAAGCTTTGCACGGACAGTCGTTTGACGCATTACATGGCGTACGATTAATCGATTATCGAGGAGGAAACTCTCTTCATTCATGGGATTTAGGGATTAAAGGGCGCTGTTCTCCAGAAGAGAAACGTCTTATGAATGCAATTATTGCTAATAGAAGAAAAAAACATTTTGGCACTCAACAGGATGGCAAAGAATTAACCATCGATCAAATCGAGACTTTTTGGGATGAATCAAATCTTTCAAACCTATTAGATTCTTTAGTGCTAAAAGGTTATCTTCGTCTAATTAAAGGAAAATATAACCCAACCTGTGGAAATATGTCTTTCGAGGTTTTTAAGTTTTTAGACCCAAAAAGTATTTCAATCACGGTAGTCACAAGTGATGCTCACCGACTTGGTGTCGTACATAATGGTGTTCCTAGACGAATTACTCCAAGAGAATGTGCCAGACTTCAAGGATTCCCGGATGATTTTAAACTTCACCCAGAAAATTTATGGGCATATCGACAGTTAGGAAACTCTGTAGCAGTTACAGTTAGTACTGAAATATTTAACTATTTAATAGTTAACAACAATGAAACATTTAAAAGGGTGGTCAATAAAACTATCCTACAAATCGATGTACCGGGCTTTACTCGATACGCTCCTGAAAACCTTTGACCCTTGCGTCAGGCTCTTAAAAATGGTAACAGATACTCAAAGCAGAAAATTTCATCATCGAAATATTTCATCGGATCTAATTCACGACTGGAAGAGTCTTGTTTCATCTTCCATACGAAACCCTGAAAAACTTGCATCTTTTTTTCCCCCTGATACCAAACGAGAAGATATGAGAAAAATCGATGAAGTGATAACGCGATATCCAATGCAGATCAATCCGTACTATATGTCATTGATAAAAGGGCCGGATGATCCAGTCTGGAAGCAGGCTGTACCTCATATTGCAGAAATAACTGATTTTCATGCTACGGATGATGATCCTCTCTGTGAGGAAGATCAATCTCCTGTGCCAAATCTTGTGCATCGATACCCAGATCGAGTACTCTTTCTGGTTTCTGCCAGATGTGCCGTATATTGCAGACATTGTATGAGAAAACGAAAAGTGGGGCATCCTGCTACAATCAATTCTGACACCATTGAAGCCGGGATCGCATATATTCGGGAACATGAAAAAATTCAGGATGTACTGCTGTCAGGAGGTGATCCGCTCATGCTTGAGGATGAAGATATATATAAAATCCTTACAGAGGTTAGAAATATTTCCCATGTCGAAACCATCCGGATTCATACGCGAACTCCCTGCACGCTTCCCCAGCGTATCACGCCTGAACTTTGCCGGATGCTCAAAAAATTTCATCCTCTTTATGTCAATACTCACTTCAATCATCCTGCTGAAATTACAACTGAATCGAAACGAGCATGTGAGATGCTGGCAGATTCTGGTATTCCCACAGGATGTCAGACAGTCTTGTTGAAAGGGGTGAACGATGATGCTGAAGTCATGATTTCTTTGATGAAAAAGTTGATTTCAATACGTGTAAGACCATATTATATACACCAGACTGATATGGTTCGCGGAACCGGTCATTTTCATGTGCCGGTGGCAGAAGGACTTGGAATCATGCAGAAACTGAGAGGGCATGTTTCTGGGATTTGTGTTCCCCAGTTCATGATTGATCTTCCGGGAGGAGGGGGTAAAATACCGCTGCTTCCCGAATATATTGTTGAAAAAAGTAAGAAAAAGTGGCTTATTAAAAATTTTGAAGGTGAAATCTTTGAATATCCCCTTTATTGATATGGACAGCAGAAGAAATACTCGAAAAATGGAGGTTGAATATTTTGGTCGGATTTGAATCAAGGAATTATATGGATACCCGGAAAACAGTTTTAGGAATAGATATCGGCTCGGTTTCAATTTGCCTGGCACAGATCAGTCAAGATTGCAGGATTATTAAAACAGCCTATGGTTTTCATAAAGGAGATATCCCGCAAACCATAAGAAAGCTTCTTGCAGACTTTGATCTGAAATCTGTGTCAGCAACAGCAACCACTGTTTCTACACCTTCTACAATCAGGTCTTTTACAAGCTATGATAACAGAGTTGCGACTATTGCTGCTGTTCGTTATTTTTATAAAGAGGATCATCCGGAATCCATACTGATCATTGGAGGAGAAAAATTCGGATTGATATCCTTTGATAAAAATCATGATTATCTCAATTATAAGGCCAACACATCCTGTGCGGCTGGAACCGGCAGTTTTCTGGATCAGCAGGCAGGACGGCTCAATATTGCAAGCATAGGCAAGCTTAGTGATATTGCCTTTTCCAATACAGGTAAAATTCCGAAGATAGCTTCAAGGTGTGCGGTCTTTGCAAAGACAGATTTAATCCATGCCCAGCAGGAAGGTTACGGCCTTGATGAAATCAGTGATGGTCTTTGTTACGGCCTTGCCAGGAATGTGGTGGATACTCTGTTCGGCGGAGACAAACCAGGAGGAACTGTCCTTTTTTGCGGCGGAGTAGCTAAAAATCAAGCGGTTGCCAATCATATCAGCCAGTTGATCGGTACTGATGTTCTGGTAAACGAATATTCACATATGTTAGGAGCTATAGGTGCCGGCCTGGAATATCTGAAAGAGGTGGAAGAGGGCAGTGAACTTGACCATCAAAGCTTTGAGATTGAATCAACTGAGGATATCCTGTTGGAAACATCAGGAGAAAAAAAACTGTATTACGACTCTCTGGAACTCAGATTATCCGAATATCCAGATTTTGAAAGCCTTGATAAATACGAATATAAAGTGGCTGACCAGACACAGCCAAGGACTGTCGAAGTCGATATCTACGAGGCCCTTGAATCCGGTGATATCCGGCTTGGTATCGATATTGGATCGACATCCACCAAAGCAGTAATAACGGACAGTGAAATGAAGGTTCTGGCCGGGTTTTATACGCGTACAGCAGGACGGCCTGTGGAAGCCATTCAGGACATTTTTGAAGCCATTGATAATATGATGGTAAAACATTCAATTGATTTGAATGTTATAGCGGCAGGCACTACAGGCTCTGGCAGAAAATTTGTGGGAAAGATGATCGGTGCGTCTATAATAGTGGACGAGATCACGGCTCATGCACGGGCCGCGTACGAACTCAATCCAGAAGTTGACACGATAATCGAAATAGGGGGCCAGGACGCAAAATTTACCACCCTTCAAAACGGCAGAGTGACAACTTCTATCATGAACAATGTCTGCGCTGCTGGAACCGGTAGTTTCATAGAAGAGCAGGCGGTAAAGCTAGGCTGCCCCCTTCTTGATTATTCAGCCAGGACAGAAGGGGTGAAAGCTCCCATGTCTTCTGACCGATGCACAGTATTCATGGAAAGGGATCTGAACCATTATCTAAGTGAAGGATACGCCGTAAATGAGGTTTTAGCTTCTGTGCTGCATTCGGTGCGGGAAAATTATCTTATCAAAGTCGCGTCTGAAAGCAGTATCGGCAACAATATTTTTTTCCAGGGAGCTACAGCAAAGAACAAGGCTCTTGTAGCGGCATTTGAGCAGCGCCTTGAAAAGCCGATCCTTGTATCTAAATTCTGCCATCTTACAGGAGCGCTTGGAGCCGCACTTATCCTTGCGGACGAAAAAATTGCGGACAGCAGCTTTCGGGGAATAGATATTTATAAGAAAAAAATTCCCATACATTCCGAAGTATGCGGACTCTGCAATAATAACTGCAAAATCACTACAGCCAATATTGAGGATGAAACCGTTGCATACGGTTTTTTATGCGGCAGGGATTATGACACGCAAAAATTTGTGAATAACAATAAAGCGGGTTTTGACCTTATCAGGGAAAGAAAGAAACAATTTTCATTCACACCAAAAAAAGAATCCAGGAAAGAAATCACCATCGGCATCCCCGCAGCCCTTCACCTGCATGAAGATATTCCCCTCTGGAAAAAATTTTTCGATCTGCTGTCCATAAAGACTATTACCAGTGAGAAATGCAAGGAGGCAGTCAAGACCGGCAAACAGATCAGCGGTGCGGAGTTCTGTGCGCCCATGAACGCCATGCACGGCCATGTTTCATATTTGCTGGACGAGGCAGATTATGTATTCGTTCCCTTTTATTTAGAAGAAAAACGAAAGGAAAAAGGGGGCAGACGCCAGTATTGCTATTATACCCAGTTTATGCCCGCTCTGGCCGCTAATCTTGGAAAAGATAAAAAAGATAAAATCTTGACTCCGGTACTCAAATATTTATACACAGGTTTTCATACCCGGATTCAACTTTACAATCTTCTAAAGAATATACTGCCCCAGTTCCCCAGTTTTTTCGAAGTGTCGGCAGCCTATGATAAAGCTGTCGAATTTAAGGCAGAAGCTCAAAATAAGCTGAAGAAAATATTCAAAGATCATAAAAAATCGGATGATATACGTGTAGTATTTCTTGGCAGGCCGTACACAGTACTCTCACCATCCATGAACAATCATATCCCGGATATTTTCGCATCAATGGGTATTAAAACATTTTATCAGGATATGCTTGACTACACAAAGGCAGATGTTGAGCCTGTAGCTCCTCTTCTGGAAGAATTGCACTGGAAGTATGCAGCTGACATACTTGAAGCAGCCCATGTGGTATCAAAAACAAAAGGAATTTATCCAGTTCTCGTTACATCTTTCAAGTGTGCGCCAGATTCCTTTGTTACACAATATTTCAAAATGATAATGGAAGCATCCGACAAGCCCTACCTGATCCTTGAATTAGGAGAACACGATTCAAGTGTAGGTTTCGAGACCAGAATTGAGTCTGCTGCCCGTTCTTTTACAAATCACCACTTGACGCAGAAACCTTCAAAGCCAGCTATTTTCCGGCCTGTAAATCCATCCTTAGATTCCGGATTTTCAAGGAAAAACATTGTGCTGCCCAACTGGGACCCGATTACATGTCGATTTCTGGCAGCTACATTGGAAAGAGAAGGTTACAATACCATCTTGATGAATGAAACTGCACTTTCCATAAGAAAAAGTCTGAAATTCAATACAGGTCAATGCATCCCTTTAAATGCCATTGCCCAGGGTTTTGTCGATACTATCGAAACACATAATCTCAACCCTGCTGAGACTTCTTTGTGGATGACAGAAAGTGAGCTTGCCTGTAACATCAAGCTTTATCCTCATCATATAAAGACACTTCTTTATGATTACGGCAACGGCCTGGAAAAAGCCGGGGTGTTCTCAGGAGAGCTGTCTTTGAGGGAAGTTTCGGTAAGAGCTTCAATCAATGCATATTTTTCATTTATGTTTGGAGGACTTTTGAGAAATATGGCGTGTAAGATCAGGCCCTATGAACTTGAGAAAGGAAAAACCGACCGGGTTCTGCAAAAAAGCGTCAAGATTCTCGTGGATGCTTTTTCAGGAAAACGGAGTAAAGAAGATGCCATATCAGAAGTGGTTTCCCATTTCGAATGGATCGACACCAGGGATGAACAATGGCCTAAAGTAGCTATTTTCGGTGACATGTATGTCAGAGATAATGATGTGATGAACCAGGATCTGATTCATTTTATCGAACAGAACCGAGGAGAGGTTATAACGACACCATACAGCCATTATGCCAAGATGATAGCGGGAACTTATTTTAAGAAATGGTTCAAAGAGGGAAAATATATGAGCCTTCTTTCATACCGAACTCTGCTCGCTACCATGACCAGGCTGGAAAAAACCTATTACAAATATTTTGAACGGGTTTTGCACGAGACTGATCATGAATTCGATGAAGAATCCGAAAAAATATTATCAAAATACAGGATAGAGGTAGAAAATACCGGAGAATCAATGGATAATATTCTAAAGATTTTTTATATCAAGAAGCATTATCCAGATGTTTCCCTTTTCGTGCAGACTGCTCCAGCGTTTTGCTGCCCATCTCTCATAACGGAAGCCATGTCAAAAGAGATCGAACAATATACCGGAGTTCCGGTGGTCTGCATAACTTATGACGGCACTGGAGGGAATAAGAATGACAGCATTATTCCGTATCTTAAATTTCCCAGAAAAGCATATGGAGAAGATAAAATTCGTCTGGCTAAAATCAGTTGATTGTGACCTTTTTGCGTAAGGTAGGCAAAAGTGCCTGTGCAAAAAATTTACAAAAGGAGTGCGGAAGTTAAGCGGAGCAATCTTCCGCTCCAAGTCCCTCAGGGGCAGCGGAAAATGAGTTCTGCTGTCCCCAGGACGTAAACAGATTGCAGAAAAATCATTCCCTATTTCCAATAGTGTCTAATAATAAAAATTGAACCCAGCAATCGTGACGAAGTCCCAATTCGAGAGTATCATGAGAACTATCCAAGCTCTTTTTTTGTAATTTCAACTTGATTTCCGGCTCGATCCCTGACAGATTGTCATCAGTTGATATCCAGCGCTTGATAATCGATACGTCATTTCTTGAAGCAAACGAATCTCAAGATGGTATCAACACAGACAGCATGAATTCTCAGGCTGGAAAAGGATAGAGGTGAATATATTTATCTGAAAATAAATCTTATGCCTGATTCAAAGGGCAGATGTTCATTATCATAAAAGGAATAATATTATTTTTATCTCAACAAAACAGACAGATAAACAATATCAGTTTTTAGACAATGGCTTTTTTGCCCGACATGAAACTTTTTGCCCAAGATACGGATGGTTGAAGAAGGGATTTGACCGGGTTGCAGGATATGACGGTTTTGAAGGTGAAAGCAGGATCTTTGACGCGGATGATGCCATTGAAAAGCTGGGGGTTGGAAAAAATATGGTTCGGTCTATAAGATTCTGGTGTTTGGCGTTCAAGGTCATTGAGCCAGAAGATACATTATCAGGATGGCAGATTTCTTCCGTTTATAGGTACTGAAGACATGGAGATGATGACCAAAAGACCTGAATTTTTTACGCTCCGACGTTTTGCTCCGACCGGTATCCGGAAAAAAGTTTTTCAGTTTTATAAACGCCTGCTCAACACACAGAATATAACAGGTAAAGAGAAAATTCGTAATGCTTCAATGGTAAGCATTGTAGGCCCTCTCGTTCAATTTGCAGACCGCCTTACACCTTATGCAAGACAGACCCGTTCGGTGGGAAAATACGCTCAAAAAGTTCGAAATACTATTGTAAGATCGAAGGAACCGATTCAACTTTTATTTACTGATTTGCCGGTTGCCGTTGGGTTGGAACCGTTTGACAAAACCAGCCAGCCAGATGGTGAGCAGGAGAAAAAATTTGAAGTACGGCTCAAAGATGCCTTGAAAAAATTAATCGATGCTGATAAAATCCTTATTGAAACCATCCGGGACATCATTCTTGAGGCATTTGATAAAAAGAAAACGCCTTTTGAAATTTTTCGGAAAGAACTTACAGAGCGAGCAGTTTTGTTGATTACGCCTTGTAGAGATAGTGAACTCAAAGTCGTTTTAACAGCAATGAGCAAAACAACCTTAAAAAACCATTCAGGATATATCGCTGCTGTTGCTGCCGCAGCAATGACCCGCCCTGTAAGAGCCTGGCGAGATAATGACGTAAATGAATTTCCCACGGTCATGGAGGATCTTGCCAGGCGATTTAAAGACTTTGAAACCATAGTCAAATCTCAGGTAGGTTTTTTGGAATCCGAGGATGATCGAACACGTCTGGTCACTTTCACCTGCCCTGATGGGAGTCAGTCAAAAAAGATTGTAAAGCCGGATGACAAAGCGGTCAAAAATGCTCAGGCTGTTTTGCAAAAAATAAAAAAAGATTGTTCCAAAGCCGATATCGAAGCCCTGATGATAATACTTGGTGATGAACTGTTGCGGCAGGAGGGAAAATAAATGGATGACAATATCGTAAACCCCCATGACAAACTGTTCAGGAAAATATGGAGCGACAAAGCTGTTGCCAAAGACTATCTTCAAAATAATATTCCTGGCGAAGTTGCAAAGCTTATCGATTTGGATACAATCGAAATTTCAAAAGATTCATTTATCGAAAAAGAACTGAAAGATTATTTTTCGGATTTGCTCTATAAAATCAATCTTGCCAAAAATCCGGGATATGTTTATTTTTTGTTTGAACATAAAAGCTATCCAGACAAATGGGTTCACCTTCAATTGCTGGAATACAAACCGAAAATATGGCGGCTTCACCTGAAACAGCATCCGAAAGAACCATTGCCGGTAATAATCCCTATAGTTTTTTATCACGGGCCCAGGAAATGGAATTACGGATTAAAATTGTCTGACATGATGAATGAGCCTGATCCCGTACTCAGCCCTTATATTCCGGATTTTGAATTCATTCTCAACGATCTGACGCAGTATTCGGACGAAATGATCAAAGGCGCTGTTATTACCCGTGTGGTGATGTTATTGTTCAAACACATTTCAGATCCGGATATAGTGAAAAAACTGCCAGCCATTTTTTCACTGATGAAAAATATTTCGGAAATTGAAAACGGACTGAGGTATGCAGAAGCCCTGTTGAGATATGTTGCCAGTACAGTGGACATCTCAGAGGAAAAAATCAACAATCTGGTGGAAACATCCTTGTCAAAAAAAGAAGGAGAGATTCTCATGACTTTGAAAGAAAAATGGACAGATAAAGGACGAAAGGAAGGCAAGCTGGAAGGTAAACTGGAAGGTAAACTGGAAGGTAAACTGGAAGGCATTCAAGAGGGTATTTACAAAGAGCTTCTCTTGAGCATTGAGAAGATTTTCAATATTCGCTTTAAAAATCAGAGTGAGATACTCATGGCTCACGTCCGTAAAATTGTGGATATTGAAAGACTTAGAAAGATCAGAGATGCTGCACTCATAGAAAAAAATGCTTCTGCATTACACAAGATGCTGGAGCAGTGATAAATAATGACATTCGTGGTAAAAACTTCTGGAATCGAACATTCTTGTCCAAAAAGGAAGGAGAGATTCTCATGACTTTGAAAGAAAGGTGGATAGATAAAGGAAGGCTGAAAGGAATGAATGAATGGTATGAAAAATGTCTTTTGGAAACAGGCAGATTGATACAGCTCGAGGCTATCCAGATGGGGTTGAGCTTCAGATTTGAAGATCAATATCAAAATCTTATGGATATCATCGATAAAATCGAAGATGTCGAAAAACTCAAGCAAATCAAAAAAGCTATTAAAAAAGTGAACGATGAATATGAATTTCGGCAGGTTATAGAGCAATGAAAAATGATTGCTTTGCCATGAAACCTTCTTGGAGCGATTCGACTGGCTGACAATATGCAGAACATCCCAAAATCTGAAATCGGAATGGAGTGTCAGATTCTCAAATCCACGTTGCTTATCGCAACTGTCGGTATGTCAACTGAAGAGATTGAAAACGCTATGGACGGGTTATTGCCCACTGAGAAGGGGAATATTATCAAGTCTTTGGCAGACAGATTGAAAAATATATGGTATCAGGAGGGCGTGTATAAGGGACTTCTCGAAAACATTGAATTTCTCTTGAATTATCGATTTGAAAGTCAGACCGAGACTCTGATGGAACTAATTCACAAAATCGAGGATATTGACAGGTTGAGAATGATCAATGATGCTATATTGATGGAAAAAGCCGCTGCTGAATTACGCAATAGACTGAAAATTCTTCTTGAAAAGGTCATTACAAATAATAGCCTGGATGAATATGAAGGACTTGTGACGGAAGATATCAATGCCTGCTTTCTCTCTGCCACTAAATCATTGGATGACACAACTTTCATGCCATTGCCTGAAGAGGCAGCATAATTGCGTTTTCTCGTTGATGAATGCACTGGAACTTCTGTCGCTCGCTGGTTGAGAGAACAAAATCACGAAGTTTTTTCGGTTTTTGAAGAAGCTCGGGGGATCAATGACGATGCTATCATCAAGAAGGCTTTCGAAGAAAATCGAATCCTGATTACAAATGACAAGGACTTTGGAAAAAAAGTTTATCGTGAAAGATTACCTCATTGCGGCATAATCCTGCTACGCCTCGAAGATGAACGGGCAGTTAACAAAATATACACAATTAAACGCCTTCTTTATGCTTATGGTGAAAAAATTGCTGATCGTTTTGTTGTCGTTACGGATAATGGTGTACGATTTGGAGTTTAATTCGGAAATAAAGATAGTTATCAAGGATAATTGTTGACTTTTGAATGGGGATAATATAACCGGAGAAGAAATTAAGAGATCGTGGGATTTTTTGCAAAACAGCCATTGCATTAATTCTGCTGTAGCAGCGTATTGAATTATTTATGTATGAGAGGAAGAATATATGAATTGGATTGTAATTTCGTTATTCATCGTAGTCGTCTTGGCGATAGTGATCGTGAAACTCTCACAAAAACAGGGAACGCAGCCAATTGAATATCTTTATCAAAAGATAGATACTCTGTTTAGTCCAGCAGAACGTTCCTTTCTCGGCGTTCTTAATCAAGCTGTAGATGAAAATACTCAAGTATTTGGCAAAGTACGAGTGGCAGATGTGATTACTCCAAAAAAAGGAATGCCGCGTGGCGAGTGGCAAAAATCATTCAATAAAATTTCTGGCAAGCACTTTGACTTTTTGTTGTGTAACAAAAAGATAGAGACATATTCTTAGAAGGTGGACATTCGTAAGTTTGCATGATTCATTGAAATTATTGCTATCTAAATTTTTGACTCAAAAATCTCTGGAGCTAATAATTTCAAATTGTTATAGTTTTGTCCAGTGCTTAATAGCAACTACCGAGATATGTCGTGAAAATATAATAAAAACAGGAAGTCGACAGAAAAATAAGGAATAGAAGCTTTTTTTATTGACATTTATGCGGCAGAAGTCATAAAAATAGATGTGCCGATGCCGCAGGCATATCAAAATAAAAGGAGGTGAAAGAAAACATCGGATAACATCGGTGCCTTTTTGGAGCAAGGAAATTCTGGAAAGAACAGGGTGCTTGGATAAAGCATGAAATGTGGTAAACAATAAATTTAGAGGAGGAAACGTTTTGAGAGGAAAAGAATATTACAGGAAAATTATTTCAATTATTGTATTGGGCTTAATGCTTTTTTCATTTATTGGTTGCGATGATAGTGATAGTAGTAGTAATAGCGCCACTCCTACCACCACTCCTACCACCACTCCTACCACCACTCCTACCACTACTCCTACCACTACTCCTACCACTACTCCTACCACTACCACTACCACTACCACTACCACTACCACTATTCCAGATGACTCGAATACGGGATCCAGTGCTTCATACACTTTGAGCGATACTGATAATTGTGTAGCTCTTGGGCCGATCGAAAATGCAGATGTTTCCGTATACCGATTGTCGAATACGGATCAAGCAATTGAAACCACGAAAACAGGAACTTTAGGAGTTTTTAAACTTTCACTTGACGGAATACCGGGCGATGAACTATTGTTAGTTACGGCTTCGGGTGGTATGGATATTGACGCTGATGATGATGGTATAGTCGATGACTCACCAACAGCCAATTTCGGAGTAGTGCATGCCTTAGCAACAGCCAATGATATCCGCAACGGGAATGTAAAAATCTCTATTATCAGTGAAATGGCCTATCAGTATGCCCAAAACTTGATAGAAAACGCTCATTCTAACGATATTAAAATCCGCCTCGGTGATATCAGTCGTGTTTTTTTTAATAATGAGCTTATCGTTGATGAAAGCTACAAGGAGAATACAAGATTTAATCCGGTTTCAAGCCAAGATAAAGAAAAATTAAATTTCGATTACGACCGTCTTTTAGGTGAAAAATCCGTTGTGGCTGCTATACACAAAAATGCGGAACAAACCGTTATTCGAGAAAGAATGAAAGAAATATTCGGTAATTATCTTGACTTCAATACTGGCATGGACAGTCGGAGTAAATATGCCAAGGTAACGATCCGTCCTTTTGGTCGAGGAAACGTGACGGCTTCATCAGGAAATATTCAATATGATTGGGATGCGGAAGAGAGCAATGTATTTTCTGATTTTTATTTGATAGGGGAAACTATCACTTTTACAGCAGCACCTGATGAAAACATCGAGGTTTATAGCTGGTCTGAGGGAATTGTGTCTGATGATAAATCGACCTGCACTATCACATTGATTCACGATACATTGCTCATAGCCAATTTCAAAGTTGTGGAACCTGTTATATCTGACAGGGTTATCGATCTTTCGAATGCAGCGGTGTCTGTGGATGGTTCACTTTATACCCTGCAGGCGAAACCGGAGGATACTGAAACAATAAAAAAATTGGAAAATCTTACTGCTGGTGATTATATCGTTAGTTCACGGGAACCATATTTTATAAGGGAAGTGGTAAGTGTAACAAACGTTAACTCGCATGACTCTATTTATGATGTTGAAACCGTCGATGTCGGACTCGAATCACTGATACATGAGGGTACGGGCATTTTAAAAAGAAAGCTTACCCATGAAGACCTGAATGATGATGATGATAATACTGATCCGAAATTACGTTCAAAAAGAATTTTACATTCACCCTATGTAAAATCAGGTCAGATTGTGCTTCTCCCTCCGAAAGGGCCGAGGGACTCACAATTTGTTATAGCTTTTCAAGGCGATGATATTTCTGGAAAACGAACAGCTACGCCGATTTCCAGCAGTGTCTCTGCAGGCGTAAAACTTGAATTAGTGAATGGTGTTGAAGTTAATATAAGCGGTAGTTTATCTTTGGAAATCGGACTTGATTGTGCTGTTGATATATTTGGCCAATTCAATGAAATAAAACTTTTTGCTGTGATTACAAACTCCCGGGAGTTGAGTGTCACTGTAGTCGGTGAAACGAATGTTGTCGGTAGTGATGATATAAAAATCGCCAGTTTTCCGTTAGGGAAACAAGTATTCATGATTGGACTAGTGCCTGTTTATGTTTCCGAAAGTTTAGATATAAAGTTAGGGGCAAGCGCGAAAATTAAAGGAGAGGCAGGTTTTTTCATTAAAAGCACAAGAACGACCACCATTGGCCCTTATTGGAATAACAGGGAAGGCGCAGATTGGGTATTTGATCCCGGTGAACCGAGTAAGGAATTTGGCAGCAGCATTAAAGCTTCGCTTGAGACGGAAGCATATATTTCCGCAGCAGTGAATTTACGTTTGTACGATCTTCTTGGTCCGCAGATTGAGGCTAAAGGCGGCATTAAAAATTCAACCGGCGCGCAATTAACCACAAAAATTAATGAAGGTGAACAGGAATTCGAATTATTTAGTAAATACTCGCTTTTTACTGAAGTCGGTTTAAGTTTAGCCGTCACAGATTCAAAGAACAAATTGATTGAGAAACTTGCTGAATTGCTGTCAAAAGTAAAACCTGAAATAAAAAAGGAATGGAGTTGGGTATTAAGTGAAAGCCGAGTAAACATCAAAACAGCCGGTGATATAGAACTGCCAATGTCAGTGGAAAGTAATAATGTGGAAGGTAACAATGTGGATCTGAAGTATTCCATTGACGATATCAATACTATTCCGGACAATATTACTACCTGGATTGTTAAAAATGACAGTGGCGCTTCTTTGAACTGGAATGTGAATATTAGTGGCAGCCTGGGATCGGAAATCGAAGTGACCCCTATGTTTGGCACATTGGGAGTGGGTGAATCGAGGCAACTTGCAGTTACTTGGAAATCGTCGAATATTGATATTGATGTCGGCAGATATGATGCATCCGTGAAAATTATTAATGAAAACATGCCGCATCCGACATACCCTGACTTCAGAAGCGGTACAACAGTCCGTAATATTCATGTGGATATCATGCCTCCGGTATTTATTCCGGAAATTATCGATACTGAAGTCGGGACATCATTTTGGGGCAATGAGACTCAGGTTACAGTGGATTGGACAAATCCGGACCGAAATCAACGTGAATACATAAATGGTTATGATGTTCATTTATTTTCAGGTGAAAATCCCGGAGATGGAATTATTTATAAAGGCGGAAAACAGGACACCAAAGATACTGAATATACTTTTACAGGTGTAAATCCCGGACAATATCAATGTTATGTTGTGGCGTATGGATCTGATATCGATCCAACTCTGAGCAATTTTGTTGATATTACAGTTGGGGATCCTGTATCTGCACCTGAGATTTTGAGTCTAACGAAAGATTCGGGTACTGGCGAACTTCTCCTGCAGTGGGGTGATCCTGCATTTGAAGACAATATCCTAGGCTATCGAATATATTTATGGGATGCTGCCAACACTAAAAAATTAGTAGGTGCTACCGCATCTGATTACAGAAGCATTGCAGTGCCATCTTTGTCTCAGGGAACTTATACATTTAGAATTGAAGCTTACGGTTCGGAAGGTCAATCGGATTATAGTGATCCGTATATTTTAAGTTCAGATAATCCTGATGAAGAAACTGTTGATTTTACAGGTACATGGATTGCAGAAAGTGAAGAAGAATGGTATGCTTTTGATCCTTCTGTAACTCCTTCGGATTATCCAACTCGAAATTTTTGCTTAGAGATATTCTCTGCCCAGTTGACGCTGAATCAAATAGGGAAACAAGTAACAGGATCAGTGGAAGTTAGTCAAAGTTATCCTGACTTACCTTCATTCGGTAAACAAATACATAGTTTTAGAATTGAAGGTGCAGTGAAAGGGGATACGCTATATGCCACTCCAACTGTTACAAACACTTCGGGACGCCATGAATATGTTTTCGATGACGGTTCCTATATATATCGTGAAGGTCGTGGTGTTGGATATTCCGAAAATGGTGAGTATAAGATTTTTACAGAAGGAAGTAAACGGTATTTAACATATGTCGAAAGTGGTTCTGACGGTGAAACTTGTTCGGAAAATTATGATGGAACTTGCGCTGAAAATCATAATATTGGTTATCCTGATAAGTATGATTATTATGATGCAGCGAACGTAGGTGATACTGATTCTGATAATGAAATTATGTTAGATTCGGATACGTTGCGTGTAGGGCAAACCTACACTGTTTATTGGGATAATTCTAACGGATGCCCGGTTAGAATTTATTTATACAGGGATAAAACAAGATATACCACAATTTCTGATTTAATCCCATTTGAAGGCAGCTATACATGGACAGTAACACCATGCCCAACGGATACGAATTATCGAATTCAAATTTTTACAGACTGTGGAGGGGAAGGTGATCAATACATTTTCAGCGATTATTTTGATATTGTGTCGAATTAATAAGTTATTTTACCAATTATTAATTATGCAATAATGAGAAGGGGCGGGGATTATTTTTCCCCGCCTCGTTCGATCCGTCTCGTCCGGGGTCGGGCCGAAAGCGCCGATTAAAACCGGCAAAGGATAGAGAATGAAAAAGTCTTATGTTTGAAGGTTTAGCAAACAGCAACAGCCTCAAGTCATGCGGCAATTGCAGTAATTCAATGGCTGAAGCGTTGACAGAGGCAGGGCAATCGCTCTATAAAACCTTTCCAACTATAGATGTCCTCATATGACTTGATACGTTTTTTTTGGAAAAACGCCCTCAATGGCAATGTTTGAATCTCAAATTTTGGTATCATGTCATAGAGGACATCATACTATAGCGCTCAGATAAATTGAGCCGCATGTACTCAGATAAATTGAGCCACCGTTTTCCCTTCTATTTGAAATCAAATCTTCTTGGACATCATGAGCTGTAGACTACTTGGAAAAAAAATGTGAATTATGCTGTGACTCAGCGGCTCAGTTTATCAGAGCGAAACTGGCTCAATTTATATGAACGCTATAAAATAATGACTTATTTTGTAATATCACAACTAAATATCCCATCACATACTTATGATTGCCTATGTCAATTTATAAATCCCGAAATTCACCCTGGAAAACCTCCCTGACATGCCATTGTCTGAAATCCTGATGCGGCAGATAATTCTTTCTTTGGGGAAATTGCAATTTCTGCCCATGAAATTTCATCAACGATTCCTGGAACCCCTGGGTTCCGTTGGCGTGGTCAGATACTAAAATTATCAAATCGTCCGATAAAGTAAAAGCTCCCCGGTCAAACAGCTTGTGATGAAGTACACACAAGGACAGTCCGTTTACTTCCGTATCCGGGCCGCCTGCATTATGCCATTTGATGTGGGCGGCTTCCAATGCAATTGGATTATGACCAAGGCGCACATCAAAGCCGCATATTGCACATTTGTACTCATATGCCCTCAAGATTTTTTGACGAAACTCAGGGCTTCTCTTTCTTTTGCCATCTGTTACAGTGATATCGATTCCCACTGTCTGTAAAATATCTTCGTGAATAGAAGCCGGGAAGTGTGAATCTAAAAGACCTTGAACAATATTTTTAAACAATTCATCGTTTTTATGAAGCTCCTGGAAGACAGACTTTTTAAATCCGCCTTTGATATTATTGCGGATCAATTCACTTTTTTTGGCATCTCCACTCTTTGAGACATCTATTGTTTCAGCATTTTCGACTTCCCACATACCATCTTTCTGCAATCTCCAAAATGGAAATTCGGGATGGTATGCTGCACGGCTTGGTCCGAAATCTCTCAGCAGTTTGTCAAGATCGACACTTATTTCTTCATAAGAAATCATGCGTTTTTCTTCCCGCAACAATCGACCCAGGGCATAAAGTGCCAACAATGGTTTGTGGGGCGCTCTCTGCCCTTTTCTTTTCCATGTTTTAAGATTATCGAACATTTCCTTTATCATTTTTCGATTCCCTTTATAAATATTTTGAGAAATATATTTATTCTGAACAACTGAATTTGTCAATTACAATTCGCTTTTAATTCCGACTATAAAGTCCAGCGGCAAAGCCCCGGCGATTATCAGCTACAGCCTCGGTATGGGATTGATTCATGTGGAAAAAGGAGATGGGCTAAAACAGAAACGGCCTGTTCTGACGGATTTCGGGCGGGCTGTGCTGTTGGAAGATAACAGCCTGACCGAACCTCTTACTCAGTGGATTGCACATCTGCATCTTTGCAGGAGTGATGGCGGGGCAGAAATCTGGCACAATACTTTTGGGTCAGGACGGAATATTTTAGGAAGTGAATTTTCCGAGGAAGAGCTGAATGAATTTTTAAACGGCATTTTTGGCAAAAAGAAAAAGTCGCACATTGGCCCAATGCTCAGAACTTATGAAGAACAGGCCGGATTGAAAAATGCCAGAGTCTTTGAAACCAACTATAACGTTTTGGAATGGAATGATCGTTTCAATCGTTATGAAATCATAGGAGATGCGGTTTCACGAAGTGCATTCACTTCCTTTTTACGCAGCCATGTCAGCAAAGTAACGGCGGAACAAGTTGAAGAGATATTTACGCTGAATATTAAAAACTGGGGAAATATTTCCAACGAAACACCTGATTTTGCGACAAATAATAACAAAGCCTTCATGTATCTTTTGAAGAAATTGGTAAAATGTCTGCGGAAATGTGCCAGTCTTTAATCAGCCGTCTTGAGGCAAAACCCGCATATTTAGGCAAAGATCAGATTGAATCGATAATGGCAATAAAAGTGGTTATTGAAAAACAACTTGACGACCTGCAACTTGAAGGACTTCTGGTTCGATTCAGGCAATTGGATGTTTCCCTTCAAAAAGAATTTATAAAACTTGTAAATGCTGAAATCAATTAGTGAATACAAATGACGGATTGAGCAATTGGGGGACAAGTTTTGAATAGTGAATTATCTTGACATAAGCAGGCTTTGACCAATCCCAAGGCTAAACGAGGAAGATCCAAAGAAAAAAAAATCTGGCTGCAAGCTGTTGACCTGATTGATAGCAAAGATAATATTTTACCTCAAGGAAAAAAACTTCATTATATTGTTGTAAATCCTGGCAAGAAGAAATTCACACCTGATGATACTGGTAGTATGCGTGTGATTTTCAGAGATGATGACAAAATTTCAAAGTCGAAGCTAAACGACACCAGGAGGATGGGGAAACATAGCTATTGCGTCGAAATGCAGGACAACAAAAAATATGTGCCTGAAAAGAAGTGATTTATTTTGTAAATTGTTTTACAAAAAACATTTTCCTGTTTTTTGGATATTTTTATGTTATAAGATCCCTGATGATAAAAATTGAAACCGGATGAATTGAAAAAATGAAAAAATCAAAAAACCAGGCAAGCATCATGGCATCACAGTTTGAGAGTATCGTAAAAATTATCGGCACGGTCATTTTAGGCAAATCGGATCAGATTCGCCTTGCTCTGACCTGCCTTTTTGCCAGAGGCCATCTATTAATTGAGGATCTGCCCGGCATTGGCAAGACCACTCTGGCAAAAGTGCTGTCCAGAAGTCTTGGACTTGATTTTCGTCGAGTCCAGTTTACAGCCGACCTGCTGCCAGCCGATATACTCGGTATTTCAGTATTCGACCGCAAGACTTCGGCCTTTGTCTTTCATCCAGGCCCGGTGTTTACCCAGGTGCTGTTAGCCGATGAAATCAATCGTGCTACCCCGAAAACCCAATCTGCCCTTTTGGAAGCAATGGAGGAAAGACAGGTTACTCTCGAAGGAAAGACCAGACTTCTTGACAAACCTTTTTTTGTCATAGCGACACAAAATCCGCTGGAACAGGCAGGCACGTTTCCTCTGCCCGAATCTCAGATGGATCGTTTTCTTATGAGGATAGCCATCGGGTATCCGGGAAGAGATGCCGAACAGAGGCTGTTGAAGGGAGAAGGTGTGTATGAAATCATGGAAAAAATTGCTCCCTGTCTTACCCATGAAAATGTATGCAGAATTCAGGATCAGATTGCACAGGTTCATGCCTCAGACCCGCTTCTTTCCTATCTTCAGGATCTTCTCATTTTTACTCGAACATCCGGCCATTTTTATGTGGGACTTTCACCAAGAGCCGGAATAGCTCTGCTGCAGGCAGCTAAATCCTGGGCTTTTCTTCACGGCAGGGAACATGTTCTGCCTGAAGATCTGCAAAAAATTATGCCTTATGTCGTCGGCCACAGGCTCAGGTCAAAAGAGGATCTTGCCGAATTTCCCAAGGACAGGCTTGACGGACTTTTAGCAGAGGTTCCCATTCCATAATCTTATGATACGAGCGATTAAAGACAGATTTTTTGAAAAAGATAAGCATGTAGTCCTTCCCAGAACATTGGACAGGAAGAAAACGTTTATTCTTCCCACAAGAGAAGGACTCCTTTTTTTCGTGATTCTGATCGCCATGCTGGCAGGTTCAACGAATTATAATAATAACCTTGGATTATTACTAACTTTTCTTCTCGGAAGCATGAGCCTTGTTTCCATGTTCCATACATATAAAGGTATGTCAGGTATCCAGATCGATTCTATCAGATCAAAACCAGTTTTTGCAGGCCGGAAAGCTATTTTTGAAATAACAGTACAGATAGATCACGGAATACGGCCTGCCATGACATTTGAACTTTTCGGTAAACTTTTCGAATCAGACAGTTGGACAGCGGATCTTTTTCCCGGCGAGAATAAGATTAACCTGATGATACCTTCAAAAAAACGCGGGCTGTTATCTTCCGACAGTCTGGTCATATCGACTATCTACCCTCTTGGACTGTTCAGGTCATGGTCAAAAATTTTCGTAAAAGCCCATTGCCTGGTTTATCCAGCGCCCATACATGGGCCGCTATCCCTGGGAAAAGGTCAGGGTAAAAACGAAGCAGGTGAGGGTGTTACCATAGGGCCGGGTACGGACGATTTTGAAGGCATAAGGCCATACCATCCAGGCGATTCTCTTCAGCGGGTGGACTGGAAAGCCTTTTCCAGAGGGCGCGGGTTGATGGTAAAAGAATTTTCGGCAAAGGCCGGGACTAATTTTATGGTGGACTGGAAGACTGTCAATGTAAAGAATACTGAAAAGCGTCTGTCCTGCATGTGCGATATGGTGTTAAAAGCCCACGCCATGAAAATCGAATACGGGCTATGTCTTCCAGATCGCTTGATAGCCCCGGATTCTGGACAGACTCATAAAAACAGGTGTCTGAAAGCACTTGCCCTTTTTTCAGATGTGGATCAGGATAATGAAAAGCAGAACTGATAAAAAAAATAACAGCCAGATTTATACCAGAGTCAGCCTTCTGCCCATACTTCTGGTGATGGCAGCAGCCATTACCCCTCACATGTTCCGGCTTCCTTCCTGGATTTTTTTATGGTGTCTGACAGGATGGATATATTCATATTTTTCTCCTGTGAAAAAATCTGCTAAAGTATTTAAAATTTTCATATCACTGGCAGCAGTGTGTGGATTGATGGGAGTTCTGTTAACCTTCGGGCGGACACTGGACAGGGATGCCAGCCTCGGTCTTCTGGCCGTCATGGCCGGATTGAAACCAGTTGAAGTAGAAAACCACAGAGACAGGACAGTTACGCTTTTTCTGGCCTATTTTCTGGTTATAACCTGTCTTTTGTACGATACTACTGCTTTAATGACTCTTTATATGTTCGTATCTGTTTTCCTGACCACATCAGCTCTTGTTTACATCAATCATCCTTTAAAAAACCCAGCAGGAACAGTGAGCGGATCATCAAGCCGGATTTTGCTCATAAAAGATACGGAATTTTTCCGAATGTCAGGAACTATCATGATGCAGGCAATACCACTGATGGTTCTGCTGTTCTTTCTCTTTCCCAGGATACATGGCAGCCTGTGGGGCAGCGCATCAAAACATTCTGCAAAATCAGGCTTTTCAAGCATACTTTCCCCCGGAGGAGTTTCCCGGATAGTCCGCAGCGATGAGACTGCATTCCGTGTCCAGTTCACTGGAGACATACCGCCCAATGAACAATTGTACTGGCGGGGAATAGTATTCTGGCAGTTCAATGCCAATAGCTGGAGAAGAGGGATCAGACCGGGCCTGCCCAATATATCCATAAATTGCGAAAATCCAGTTGAATACGAAGTTGTGCTGGAACCTCATCATCAGAAATGGCTTTTTGTTCTGGATTTGCCGGTTTTCCCGTCATCTTACGGATTTATTCTGAAAGACCATACTCTTTACAGCGGTCGAAGGATAAGAAATCGTATTCAGTACAGGATCAAATCATGTCTGGCTTATAACACCGGCCCATTGGAATTTCCAGAACAGACAGGTCTGGATCTTCCGAAACTCGGTAATCCGGAAGCCAGAAAACTGGCGGAAAAATGGGCTTCTGAATCTACAAACTCATGGCAGGTGGTTTTAAAAGCTCTGGAGCATTTCAGATATGAAAATTTTTATTATACTCTGACTCCAGAAAGGCTCTATGCCAACCCTGTAGATGAATTCCTGTTTGAGACACAGGAAGGTTTCTGTGAACATTATGCGTCAGCATTCGCGTTTTTAATGCGTGCAGCAGGAGTTCCATGCAGAATTGTGGGAGGATATCAGGGAGGAGAAAAAAATCCCTATGCAAACTACCTGAGAGTGCGCCAGGCTGATGCTCATGTATGGAACGAGGTTTGGATAAGGGAAAAAGGATGGGTAAGAGTCGATCCGACCGCTGCCGTGGCTCCGGAACGGATCGAAAAAGGAATACAGGGCGCGCTTGCCCCTGAAGAACTGCCAGACTATCTGACAGATTTTGATATGGGCATGCTGACTCAATATTTAAAAAAATTCGGTTTCAGGATGGATGCTGTCAATACTTTCTGGAATAGTAAAATAATCGCTTATTCTTTCCACTCACGAAGAGCGCTTTTATCCAGACTAGGCATTGACAGCCCCGCACTTACAGGGATAGCAGGTCCGATACTGGTATGTATCGGATGCGCGTTTTTTATATGCGTCCTTCTCTACGCCTGGTATTTTAGAAAGTCGTTTACGAAAAAAGACAGGGTACAGGCTCTATATCTCAGATTCTGCAAAAAACTTGCACGAATCGGTATTGTCAGAAAACCTTCTCAGGGTCCTCTTGACTATGCTAAAATGGCAGGTTCCTTGAGAAAAGATTTGAAAAATTCGATTGACTTAATTACAGATATTTATATCAAACTAAGGTATTCATCAAAAGCAGGGAAGAAAGATTTTTTGGATTTTTCCCGTGAAGTTAAAAAATTCAAGCCGTAACATTTTTTGGGTGTGTCCCATGCACCATAGGGTTTGTCACGAGTTTATCGGGAAGTGGATGCATATCTTCCCGCATTGAATGCATAGAGCCAGTTAAAACGCTGTATTGTTCCCAAGTTTTATCGTCCAGAAAAGACATTTAGCATCTTTCATAGTTGTTGTCATGCAAGTTTACTCCTGTAGTCAAGCCGGGTGAGCAAAAATCATTACTTTTGCCCACCGCATGTTGCGGTTTCAATCATATTGATTAGGGTTGTGGATGAAATTAATTCCATAAGATTGCGCCGAATTTGGATCTGTTTTCAAGGCGCATTGATGGGTGGATACTTATTGTATATAACCCATATTTACCACTTATAATGGTTAAACTACTGTAATGATTAAAACCAACCGTTTTTTATTAGACGTAATTTTAGCTTAAACGGAGGCTTTAATCTTTTTTATTACACTTTTGGAAATAAGGCG
>JAUCGE010000329.1 GCA_030377965.1 Desulfobacterales bacterium HSG16 | reverse complement strand
TTGTTAAATCAGGTCAAAAGGTTTCGTCTTCTTCCTTTATTATTCTAAAGATTTCGTCCGGGTTATAAGCATTCAACAGTTTTTCCTTAAACAGCTCGTTTTTAAGGATTCTGGAAATCCGGGCAAGAAGTTTGAGGTGCATACCGGTAGAATTTTCCGGTGTCACCAGAAGAAAGAAAATGTGAGTTGGGCGACCGTCCATTGATTCGAAATTTACGCCTTTGCGGCTCAATCCGAACCCTAAAATCAGTCGGTCTAGATTTTTGAGCTTGCCGTGGGGTATACCTATCCCATCTCCGATACCAGTGCTTCCGAGCCTTTCCCGGTCCATAAGCACACTGACAAGATCTTCAAATTTGATATTCGTAATTTGGGCTACAGATACTGC
The DNA here is from genome assembly GCA_030377965.1 of Desulfobacterales bacterium HSG16. GTDB lineage: Bacteria > Desulfobacterota > Desulfobacteria > Desulfobacterales > HSG16 > JAUCGE01. The sequence goes on along the minus strand of JAUCGE010000329.1, from coordinate 2,706 downwards.
AAGCTCTTCTATTACGCCTTTTTTGTCCGTCGATTCCAGATTACCGACGATCGCCCTTTTGTCCAATACATCAATAATTTTCATTTTATGCTCATTAGCGAAACAGCGGTTTCTTCTGCATCAGTCATTTGGCTGAATAAGACCATAATGACCATCATTGCGATGGTAGAGAACATTGATTCTATCTGTTCTTGCGTTTGTGAATACCAGAAAGTTATCATCGCTCAAATCCATCTGCATCACCGCTTCTTCGACATCCATTGGTTTGTATTCAATATGGTTGACCACGACCTGGCGGCCCTCTCCTTCATATTTTATTTCATCAGGCAGGGGCGGGGAAGACGACGTGACCATATCAGCTACTCTTGTTGTTGAACTGCTTCGATGATCCCTGATTTTCTGTTTGGTCTTTTTTAATTGTTTTTCGATTTTGTCAAGGACCATATCTATGGCTGAATACATGTCATTGGTTTCTTCCTTGCCATTTATGGTAAGGCGATCTCCGGTTATCTTGATTTCCGCTATATGTCTGAATTTTTCTACCAGAAGCACAACATTGGCTTCTGCAGGGTTATCCAGTAAACGGTCGAATTTGTCGAGTTTGTCACTAACATAAGTTTTAAGATTTTCAGAAGGATCGAGATTTTTAAAGGTAACCGATGTCTGCATATCTTTTCTACCTCCCTAAAACTGTCTGCGTTTATTTGATGGCAAGATGTTCATCATTTCCCGGTATTTGGCTACTGTTCTCCGGGCAATGTCGATATTCGACGTTTTCAGAATTTCAGAAATTCTGTCGTCACTGTAAGGTTTTTTTCCGTTTTCAGATTCGATTATCTGCCTGATTCGTTCCTGAACACTGGCAGATGCGATGGCCTCACCGTGGACACGACTGATGGAACTGTTGAAAAAATATTTCAACTCGAAAATTCCCTGCGGGGTAAAAGTGTATTTGTTTGTTGTAACACGGCTGACAGTCGATTCATGCATATCAATGTCGCTGGCTACATCCCTTAACACCATTGGTTTTAAATGTTCGATTCCTTTGTCGAAAAAGTCTTTTTGAAATTTCAGAATACTTTCCATCACCTTATATATGGTTTTCTGGCGCTGCTGGATACTTTTTATGAGCCAGCTCGCGGAACGCAGCTTTTCCTGCATGTAATCTTTTGCATTGCCGGTAATAGCGCCTTCATTCTGCATGGCATTTTTATAAAAATTATTTATCCTGAGCCTGGGCATGCCATCATCATTTAAAAGGATGACAAATTCGTTTTCCATCTTGTAAACATAAATGTCAGGATTAATATACTGAGGCGTGTCATACGAGAACATCAATCCTGGTCTGGGATCTAGGTCCCGTATGATTTTGACGGTTGAAACGACCATATCAATACTTACTTTTCGCGCCCTGCATATGGCCTTGTAGTTTTTACTCTCAAGATGCTGAAGATGGTGATCTATGATGTTGACCAGAAGTGGGCTGTCACAGCCAATGTGTCGAGCCTGGATCAACAGGCAGTCTTTCAGATCTTTAGCACATACTCCAACAGGGTCGAAGCTCTGAAGGCCGGAAAGAACAGATTCGATCTTTCCAGAATCAATATTCGATGATTCAGACAGTTCTTCAACTGTACTCGACAGGTATCCGTTTTTATCCAGATTGCCTATGATAAGCCCCCCAATCTGCTTTTCTTCATCGGAAAGCGATGTCATCATCAACTGCCAGTGCAGGTGTTCGCTCAAGGATTCTTTGTGGGCCACAAAGGCTTCGTATCTGGGAGCTTCCCTTTCTTCGCTTTCGAAGTGGGCTTTACCTGGAGAATTGTATTCATCAATATAGTTACTCCAGTCGATATCATCATGGATTTTTTCATCAATCGTCACTTCTTTTTCCAAAGACGGAGTTTCCTGTTCTGCCTCGGAATTTTCACCAGTCTTTACTTCTGCTGTCTCCTGGACTTCCTCAAGGGTGGGGTTTTCTACAAGCTCCTGGCGAATCGTATCAAGAAGTTCCAGTCTTGACAACTGAAGCAGTTTGATGGCCTGTTGAAGCTGTGGGGTCATCACCAGTTGCTGGCTTAACTTGAGTTGTTGTCTTAATTCAATGGCCATATTTATAACCTGAAATCTTCTCCAAGGTAAGCCTTTCTGGCGGTTGGACTGGAAGCAATTTTTTCTGGTGTCCCGTATTCGATCATTTTGCCATCTTCAAGTATGTAGGCATTATCACACGCACCCAGTGTTTCTCTGACGCTGTGATCCGAGATTAAAATGCCAATATTTCTGTTTTTAAGATGAAAAATAATATTTCTGATATCTGTTACAGCCAGAGGGTCAACTCCTGCAAAGGGTTCGTCCAGAAGAATGAAAGCTGGGTTGGTAGCAAGTGCCCTGCTTATTTCCAAACGCCGCATTTCCCCCCCGGACAGTACTCCGGCCCGCTGGTCAGCTAAGTGGTTGATGCCCAGTTCTTCAAGAAGATTTTTCGATTTTTTTTCCCTTTCCTGTCTGGTCATTCCCATAACTTCCAGAATAAGCATCATATTCTGCTTTACCGAAAGCTTTCCGAATACGGAATTTTTCTGTGGAAGATAGCCAACTCCTTTTCGAGCCCTCAAGTACATAGGCAATCTGGATAAAAACGGATACCTGTCGAGTACAGTTGAAGAACTGTCTGAATCATCGAATATTGATTCTGGAAAG
>JAUCGE010000328.1 GCA_030377965.1 Desulfobacterales bacterium HSG16 | reverse complement strand
AATGTTGCAGGAAAATGGTTTGAATTAACATTTTTTTAACATCTTATTTTAATAGTTGTTGGGTTTCGCTTTGCTCAACCCAACCTACTATGTCATGATGTCTATTTGGGACAGGGAATCTTTGATTTTTTTAAGTATCAATAACTTATTTGGCAGAAAAAATAAGTTACAGCCTGCTCTGCTAATTGAATAAGCAGGCTGTAATTGCTACAATTTGTAAAGATATTATTCTGGAAAAATTCTCATGCTCAAGTCCATGCTTCTGGCAGCATGAGTCAAGGCACCTGCGGATATGATATCAACATTTAAATCAGCAAGTATTTCCAGAGTTTTTTTATTGACGTTGCCGGATACTTCCACAAGAGCGCGTCCATCAATAAGCTTTACGGCTTCTTTGATCTGTTCTGGATTCATATTGTCGAGCATGATTACATCAGCTCCCGCGTCCAGTGCCTGTTCGACCTGGGCGAGGGAGTCTGCTTCAACCTCGATTTTTGAAAGGTGGGAGACCTTCGAACGAATTTTTGCCACTGCTTCTTTGATCGAACCGGATACGGCAATGTGATTGTCTTTGATCAAAACGCCGTCATACAGCCCCATTCTGTGATTCTGAGCGCCACCAGCCCGAACAGCGTATTTTTCGAGTATCCGCCATCCAGGGGTTGTCTTTCTCGTATCCACAAGACGCACATTTTTACCTTTTATCAGGCTCAGATAGGAGCGTGTATTTGTGGCAATGCCTGACATGCGCTGTAAAAAATTGAGAGCAGTTCGCTCGCCGGTCAAAAGAGCGTTCAGCCGGCCGGAGATTGTTATAACCACCTGGCCGGCTGTAATCTCATCACCATCATTGCAGTCAGCGATGAATTCAATATCGGAATCGAGGCGTTTGAAAACTTGCCTTGCCACATCTATACCTGCGATAATTAGAGGCTCTTTGGCAAGGATTTCGCCTCTGCCCTGTTGATTCTGGTTAACCAGGTGATCCGTGGTGATATCACCTGGGCCTATGTCTTCGCCTAATGCAGTTTCAATCAGGTTTCCGATAAAATCGATTTTCATCAATCTGCCTCAATATCCTGTATTTTTTTAATGTGGGATTCAATATTATGCTGCTTTTCTGACAGAGCTTCATATTTTTCCCTGACCTTAGCTTTCACTTCCTCAGGCGCTTTAGCGAGAAAATCTTCGTTGTTCAGCTTTTTTGAGACTTTGGCAAGTTCTTTGTTGACCTTGTCTATTTCCTTTGAAAGCCTTTTGGTTTCCTGTGCAAAATCGATAATACCTTCCAGAGGAACGAAGATAGTGGCTCCTTCGACAACACCAGTGGCAGCAGCTTTGGGCCGATTTTCTGAATCTGTTACATCAAGAGATTTGAGTCGTGCCAGATCAGTTATGACGGCCCCAAAGCCTGTTAAAGATTTTCTGGTATCTTCTTCCGAAGAATAAAGAACAACATCGATTGTCAGGGATGGTGAGATATTCATCTCCCCGCGTATGTTTCTGATACCCGTGACAATGGACATGATCATTTTCATTCCAGACTCAGCTTTTTCGTTCCGAGACATATATGTGGTATCAGGTACATCCGAAGGATATGTAGTGTACATGATAGACCCCTGGGTTCCCGGCAGTTTATCCCATATTTCTTCGGTTACAAAAGGAATTATAGGATGGAGCATGATCAACAGATCGTGCAGAACCTGCCACAGAACTTTTTTACAGGCTTCCTTGCGCTCTTCGCCTTCCTTGCCATAAAGGGCCGGTTTTATGGCTTCGAGATACCAGTCGCAGAATTCGTGCCACACGAACTGGTAAAGAGTGCTGGCAGCATCGTTAAAGCGGAAGTCTTCCAGTGCGTCGGAAGTGTTTTCCACTACCTGGCCGAGTCTCGACAGAATCCATTCATCCTGGAGGGAAAGATTAGTTTTATCGGGTGTGCTGTCATAGCCCTTGTCTATATGCATGAGTGCAAAACGGGCAGCATTCCAGAGCTTGTTGATAAAATGGCGATACCCTTCGACACGTTTTTCCGACATCTTGACATCTCTGCCCTGGGCAGCAAAGGCTGTCAGAGTGAAGCGGAATGCATCTGTTCCGTATTTTTCTATTACCACGAGAGGATCTATTACATTGCCCGTGGATTTACTCATTTTTTTGCCCTTTTCATCCCGCACCAGGGCATGCACATAAACATCCTTGAAGGGTACATCCCCCATGAAGTGTATGCCCATCATCATCATGCGGGCCACCCAGAAAAAAAGAATGTCGAATCCTGTGACCAGGGCAGATGTGGGATAATATTTTTTGAGAAGGTCTGTCTCATCAGGCCATCCCATAGTAGAAAAAGGCCACAATGCGGAACTGAACCAGGTATCAAGTACATCTGTTTCCCGAATCAGTTTATCGCTGCCACAATCTGGGCAAATTGCAGGATCTTCCATTTCTACAATGATTTTTTCGCATTTTTCACATGTCCACGCAGGTATCTGATGCCCCCACCATATCTGACGCGAAATGCACCAGTCCCTGATGTTGTTCATCCACTCGAAATAGGTTTTTGTCCACATCTGGGGAATTATACGGGTTTTTCCCTCTTTCACGGCAGCAATGGCTTTTTCCGCAAGAGGCTTGACACTTACGAACCACTGCCTCGACAAATTGGGTTCTATTACGGTATTGCACCTGTAACAATGGCCTACACTATGGGGATGAGGCACGATTTTTTCGAGCAGCCCTTTATCTTTCAATGCCTTGACAACGGCATCACGGCACTCAAATCTGTCCAGCCCTTCGAAGTTGCCCGCCAGGTCGGTCATTATGCCATCATCACCTATGACCTTGACGCTGGGGAGTTTGTGTTTCTGGCCGATTTGATAGTCATTGGGATCATGGGCAGGTGTAATTTTCAGGCAGCCTGTTCCAAATGATGTGTCAACATACTCATCTCTGATGATCGGTATTTCATTGTTCTGAAGCGGCAGAATAACAGTATCTGCCTTGATATCCTTATATCTTTCATCTTCCGGATTAATAGCAACGGCAGTATCTCCGAGCATGGTCTCAGGCCGTGTCGTGGCTACTGTGACACTTCCCGAACCATCGGATAAAGGATAT
>JAUCGE010000327.1 GCA_030377965.1 Desulfobacterales bacterium HSG16 | reverse complement strand
TATCACACCGGTTCCCCTTCATGTCAGACGCTTACGGAAGCGGGGATTCAACCAGGCATATCTTTTGATCAGAAAATGGAGAAAAATTGCAGAATATTTCGATGTTTGTCTTACTGCCCAAATCGAGAGAGAACTTTTAAAAAGGAACAGGGACACCAGCGCTCAGGTTGGTATGAAAAAGGCTGAACGCAGGAAGAATGTTAAAAATGCATTTGAAGTCATCAATCCATCGAAAGTCAAAGGAAAAAGGATACTTCTTGTAGATGATGTTTTTACAACAGGATCGACCTCAGATGAATGTGCAAAGGTTCTTATGAAAAGCGGTGCTGTTCATGTCGATGTCATTACATTAGTTCGGGCAGATAGAAGGATTTAAAGCCAAATGATCCCGTAATCCATCCAGCCCCAGCGGGGCGGCATATTGGTAGGCCAAATGATCCTGGAATCCATCCAGCCCAGCGGGGCGGCATATTGGTAGCAGTTTTTGTTTGATTCTGCCTTTTTTGCTTTGCCAACCTGATCATTGTCTGCTATAGACATTTACGTTTTGTCTATCCTGAAAATGAACAGATAAGGAGTTTGTATGGCTATCAGCAAGGACCTTTTGGAAATATTAGTCTGCCCCAAATGCAAGGGGAATATTTATATCAATGAAGCACAGGACGGAATTATCTGCGATAATTGCAAATTGTTGTATGAAGTCAGAGATGACATTCCTGTCATGCTCATTGATGATGCAAAACCGCTTCCGTCTCAGGGATGAGTACGCCGGAAAAACCGATGCAGGCAAAACTTGTTATCGGGCTGTTTACAAAGGATAAATCCATCCTTCCGGAACTCACTGAGCAGATTGCAGGGGCATACGGGGCTGTTGATATCGTAAGCCCCTGGTTTTCTTTTGATTATACGAGTTATTATGAGCCTGAGATGGGTGGGCCGCTCTTCAGGAGAGTGCTGGCCTTTGAAGAGCTGATCTGCCAGGAAGACTTGCCTGATATCAAGCTTGAAACCAACAGGATCGAAGGAAATTTTTCACAAGAAAACCGTCGAAGGGTGAATATAGATCCCGGGTATATGACACCTGAACGATTTGTACTCGCTACCGGGAAAAATTTTACCCATAGGATTTATATCGGCAAAGGTATTTATGCGGATCTGACTCTTATATTTACAAAAAACAGATTTCAAACACTTGACTGGACCTATCCTGACTATGCTGACAATGAAATGAGATCCTTTCTGGTTCTTGTCAGGAACAGATACATGATCAAGCTAAAAGGATGTGAAAAAAGATAATGATAAACAGCATGACAGCATGTGCGGCAGCCAGACGAACCATTGATGATATGACGGTGAATGCCGAAATTCGGACTTACAATCATCGGCATCTTGATATAAGCCTGAAAACCGGTCGGCAATTTACCATGCTGGAAGACAGGATAAGAAAACTGATTGCAAAACATGTTTTGCGGGGGCGTGTTGAAATCAGAGTGAAAATGGAAAGTGCTGCAGAAGAAGCATGTGTTTTTGAGATCAACGGCCCTAAAATTGATGCGTGGTCTGATGCCCTGGTCAAAATTCAGGAGCGTGCAGGAATAAATGCGGAGATCACCCTTGCACATCTTTTGAGTACAGGGGGGCTTGTAGCTCCGAAAGAGCTGGAACATGATCTTGACAAGTGGTGGGAACCGACTGCGGTATGTATTGAAGCAGCGCTTTGTGATATAAATGTGATGCGGAAAAAAGAAGGTGATTTTATTGCCAAAGATTTTGTGAAGCGGCTTGATCTGATCACGAAACTGCTTGTAAAAATTGAGAACGAAACCCAGGGCTTACTTTATATATACACTCAACGTCTCAAAGATCGGATTACAAGTCTGACAAGAAATGTTGTAGAGATAGATCCGGCCCGCATAGCGCAGGAAGCCGCTTTTCTGGCAGATCGAAGTGATATATCTGAAGAAATAGTTCGGGCAAAAAGCCATATCCGGCAGTTTCGTGCTTATATGGATTCTGACGAGCCGGGAGGTCGGAAGATCAATTTCCTGTTGCAGGAAATGAATCGGGAATTTACCACAATGTCTTCCAAATCAGGTAACGCTGACGTTTCTCATGATATTGTCACGGTAAAATCCGAGTTGGAAAAATTAAGAGAACAGGTTCAAAATGTCGAATAAGGATTCAAACATGGTTTTGATGGGACAACAGCCTTTGTTGAATGTCGGGTTCGGAAGTACCGTTGTGGCAGAACGTGTGGTTGCCATCCTGCCGCCCGGTTCGTCACCAATGAAACGGCTCAAGGATGAGGCTAAAGAACATCGTAAGCTGGTGGATGCCACACATGGCAGAAAAACCAGGTCGGTCATAGTTATGGACAGCAACCATATTATCCTGTCTGCTGTCCAGGCAGAAACAATGTCCCTGCGATTTACTGCGCTTAACGAAAGCAGGCACAAAGAAGTTCTGGAAAATCGGAAAACCAGGGAATAGCAATATGACTGTCAAAGGACGGCTTTTTGTCGTATCAGCACCTTCGGGAGCGGGGAAAACCACGCTTTGCAACCTGTTGCTCCATCATTTTACAACAATGAGGTATTCAATATCATCGACAACCCGTAAACCAAGGCCGGGGGAAGTCGATGGTATAGATTATTTTTTTGTTGAAAAACAGGTATTTAAACAGGGAATCGAAAATGGTATGTGGGCAGAATGTGCCCAGGTTCATGGAAATTATTACGGTACATCCGCTGATTTCCTGGAGGCAGAACTTGATAAAGGGGCTGATATACTTCTGGATATAGATGTCCAGGGTGCCTTGCAGATCATGGAAAAATTTGATGATGCAGTCACCATCTTTATAATGCCCCCTGATTTTGACACATTGAGATTGCGCCTTGAATCAAGAGGAACCGATTCTCCTGCGGTGATTGAAACCCGGATGGCAAATGCTGAAAAGGAGATGGCCATGCGCGGGCGTTATCAGCACATTATAATAAATGACAATTTGGAAGATGCTGAAAAAGAATTCATTGGGCTGGTAAATGCGTGCCGGGCGGATAAATTATGAAATACGAAATATTATATGGAATTCACTCAGTTATGGAAGCATTGAAGGCAA
>JAUCGE010000326.1 GCA_030377965.1 Desulfobacterales bacterium HSG16 | reverse complement strand
CTTATAGAAAAAAAAAATCAAACAAAAAAACCTAACTGGCGAACACAAAAACGCTATATGTCCGCCAGTTTTTTTTATAATTCAGGCAATGCTCTGCCCATAGCTGTTCCGTCATTATAAGCGTCAGGTATCGAACCCATGCCGCTTACATATTTGAGCAGTGACATCCACTGCTTGACTTCCTGAACTCCGTCTGCTGCAGGATCAGAATCTATCCTATAGTGAAGGTAATAGTCAGGATGATCAGGATCGGCCATATTCAAAGAGGCTCCTGTCGGGGTCATCATGTTGATATTCAAAGGCGGCATTCCAAGGCTTGCCAGTTGAGCGTCCAGTTGAGGAATCATTAAAAGCAGGTACAAATTAACTGCGACCGGATAAGGGCCGTCATTCTCGAAATCGCCTGTTTTATTACCTGTCACAGGATTATCCACCAGCTCGACAGTCTTTGCTTCCAGGCCGTATTCCGGGTGGCCGTCAACTGTCAGGCCATAGGTATAAACCAATCCTGATATATTCAGATAATAATCGGAAGAGTGCAGAGCCGGCGGAATATTTAAAGAAACCCATATCAATTTTTTAATATCTTCTGGACTTAAAAAAGCGTAAAACAGCGGATATCCGGGAATAGTCATGGCCTGATCTGTTGCGTTGGTAATTCCTAACGGCATCACATTATAAAGATCGGAAAAGGAAATCAGACCAGGGCGAAAACTGTCGCGGATATTACCATTTGCCACCACGCCGATGGGATTTACGATATTCGGATTTTCTGCCAGAATTGAACGTACCGAATCGGCGCAGATATTGCCCATAGATGATTCAACAGCATCGGGCGGGCGGTTTAAAGCAAAACTGGCTGACCCGACAGTTCTTTCCAGAGTCAGATCGGGTATGGCGGAACTCAGAAGCTTGTTCAAGGCTTCATTGGCGGCAGTAACTGTCCTGTTTATAAAAGAATCACCGGGAATGGAGTCATTTATAGCCGTATTGATAAGATTTATTTCTTCGACTTTGTTCTGCACCTTATTATAGACAACATCAAGTCTTGCAAGATTTTTTCCATAAGAACCCGCACAAAAGATATGCGTGTCATTGACGGTTACAACCTCCTCAGTCATTTCATGTTCATGGCCGGAGGCTATGATATCAATGCCGGACACCTTGCCTGCAAGATCGATATCATCTCCGTGGGGAGTGTTCTGAGGATCAATTAAACCCGAATGGGACAGGGCGATAATCAATTGAGCGCCCTGATTATCTCTCAAATCATCGACTGCCGCCTGAATAAATTCAGCATCATGTGCAAAAGTCAGAGGTTTTGCAGCAGGTGAATAAGCATCTGCGGCCTGCCCCATTAATCCGATGACACCCACTTTCAGACCGTTTGAAAGGGTAAATATCGAATTTTTTCGAATGACTCCGCTTTGCGCCAGCATTTTCAGCCCTTCAACGCCCTGATTGATTCCAGATGACATATCATAGTCGGTTTTCATGTTGGTTGCTATGATCGGAACGGTAAAAGTGTTCTGGACAGCACTGCTTATTGTCAAGGCAAGCCCGGTGGTTGCCCAGTCGAATTCGTGGTTGCCAAGAGTGATTGCATCATATTCCATCAATTCGAAAAATCTCAATGCAAGAGGGTCATATGCGGCAGTCATGTCATAAACCGTTCCCATGAGAAAATCTCCGGAATCGAATAAGAGAACCGGAATATCTTCTGCCTCCTGTTTAGAGCGTATTTCATTGATTGTGGCAGCTATACGGCTGAAACCACCGGTTGTAAGATCATTTGTGCCTGAACTTCCCGGTTGTCCAGAATTATTTCTCTCATCTTTCGGGCTGTAGGAAGTAAAAGAGCCTACACCACTTGCACGATTATGAAGGTCTGTTGTCTGAAGTATGGTCAAACTGACGGTTTCCCACGGCGGGGGTGGTATTTCACCGCCATTGTCATCTTTCGAACAGCCTGTAACAAAAAGCCACAATGCGAAAATGGACAAAATCCCAAAACATAATTTTTTCATAATTCTCTCCTGTTATAATAAATTGAGTTAAAAATCAAATCAGGTCACAATCATCACCGCGATGTTCATGACCTGATTTTTTAAATTTTAAGGCAAAAATCAGCCCCCAGCCTTTTTTATTTCCACATAATGAGAAGATGCCAGAGCGGCAGTGCAGCCTTCCGCTGCGGCAGTCACAATCTGGCGAGCGTACTTTTCTTTAAGATCGCCAATGGCGAAAACTCCCGGTATCTTGGTTTCGCACTTTTCATCTGTTTTCACATATCCTTCGGGATTCAACTCAACCCCATCAGGCACAAGTTGATTATTGGGCAGAAAACCGACAAAGATAAAAACGCCGTCAGTATCAAGTTCGCGTGTTTCATTGGTTACCGTATCTTTCAAGCCAACGCTGCACACGCCCTTTTCATCATCGTTCACCTTTGTCACAACCGTATTCCACAAGATTTCAACCTTCGGCTCTTCCTTGATCCGTTTTTGAAGCAGCATTCCAGCACGCAAAGCATCCCTGCGATGTGCCAGATATACCTTTTTTACAATCTTGGAAAGATAGAGAGCCTCTTCCACAGCACTGTCACCACCACCAACAACGACAACAGTTTTGTTCCTGTAAAAAAAGCCATCACAGACAGCGCAATATGACACGCCTTTCCCGCCTTTATGACATTCTTCCTCACCCGGAACTCTCAGCTTGCGCGGGCTTCCACCTGTTCCAAGTATTACGGAATAGGTCTTCAGCACATCCCCGTTGGATAACCTGATCTGGTGGAAATCATCACCGGTTTCCACCGCTGTAACTTCCTGTGAAATAGTTTCCAGCCCCAATGCCTCAGCATGTCCGGAAAACTTCAAAGAAAGTTCCGATCCGGTAATATGCTCAAATCCCGGATAGTTATCCACCTCATCAGTGTTGTGCATCTGCCCGCCGCTATCATCTTTTCAACCATTACAGTGTCCATTACAGCGCGCATGGCATAAATACCAGCAGCCATACCACCAGGACCTCCTCCGACGATTACCAGATCGTAGATTTTTTCATCCGACATGTGATTCCTCCTTTTATATGTAATTTTCGTTCCATCAAATTTCTTGCTGAT
>JAUCGE010000055.1 GCA_030377965.1 Desulfobacterales bacterium HSG16 | reverse complement strand
CCTCAAAAAATCATCAGTGTTCAAGTATTGTATAAAGGATAAATGATCGTTATGTTCAAAGAATTTCCCGAAATTATCAGGATTCCGGTTGGTACGTGGATTGACCGATTTATGGAATGGGTCATGGCTACATTTGGCGAATTTTTCGACATCATCGGAAGTTGGATTTTGCAGTTCATGCTCAACCTCGAAAAGTTTTTTTTGTGGATTCCCTGGCCCGTGCTGATTCTTGCTGCAGGCATTGGGGGATGGCGGCTCATAGGAAAATGGTGGGCAGGTGTCGTGATAGGATGCCTTCTCTTTTTTATCGGAACTTTAGGATTGTGGAAGCTTGCCATGATGACTCTTGCCCTGGTTACAGGCGCTGTGATCATATCTCTGGCTATTGGAATTCCAGTTGGAATTGCAATGGCCGGAAGCAACCTGCTTGATTCCATATTAAAGCCTTTTCTGGACGGAATGCAGACCATGCCCAGCTTTGTTTATCTTATTCCGGCTCTGATGCTTTTCGGTCTCGGCAAAGTTCCTGCCCTGTTTGCCACTATCATATATGCTGTTCCGCCTGTAATCAGATTGACAAATGTTGGTATCAGAGAAGTACCCTACAACCTTGTAGAAGCTGCCCACGCCTTTGGAGCCAGCTATTGGCAGACCCTGTTTAAAGTACAGCTGCCTTTAGCCAGGCCAACTATTATGGTGGGCATAAATCAGACAACCATGATGGCGCTTGCCATGGTTGTAATCGCTTCCATGATCGGTGCCAAGGGCCTGGGACTTGAAGTGCTTTTGGCCATCAACCGGATCGAAATCGGCAGAGGTTTTGAAGCCGGTCTCTGCATCGTTATCCTGGCCATTGTCATTGATCGCCTGACCTATGCCATGTCCTCTCCTAAAAGTTCGTAATACCGGGTATCATCACCTGTTTTTCATGGTCAGTTGAAAAAGACTTTTCTCTTTCATAAAATGTACCTGGCTGCCGTCTTTGCACAATCTCATCGAAGTTCGTATCACAGAATCTTCGATGCGGTTGATGCTATAGATGGCCGGATTACATGAAAATATCTCTATTGCTCCGTCATCATTCATGGATATTACAATTCCGTTCGGCAGGGTGACAAAATCAGGTGATACTGGATCAATATCCGAAGTGATTTGGCAATCATAGCCTGTATATGTTTCATCGAACCGAAGTACCATTTGATGGCAGCGATGCCAGCGATGCAAGGCGTTCTGATCATGGATTGTAAGAATACACACCCCTTTATCATGCTTTGCATCTGATATGCGGACGTTCTCAAGTTCCGCAACAGAGGAAATAATACATCTGCCCGGCTCCCGGCTTTTTGTTGGAAGGGGAAAAATCAGGTAGGGTTTTCCAAGCACATTCTGATAAATAACGCCATCAAACACTTCGCATGCGTTAGGCATAATTTTCCAGGTATTGGATACAAAGCCGGTAATCCTGTCTTTTAAATCGTCGAATTTGATTTCGGTCAGATTTTCATCATAGCGGACATAAAGAGTGTTTTCAGCTATTATAAAATCTTTTGCCCGAATCGGTCCGAAACGAACAGGTTCAAGCAAATTCGAACCAGACCGGACAGTTTCTGCTTGAGGTGTCACAAGACTTAGAAATGAATCCTTGATTGTGACCAGTATGGGTTTGAGTTTACGAGCGCTGAAAATCACTTCAGTATCAGGATCTGCGTCATAAGAGACTTCATCAATGAAAATTTTATCTTGAGTTTGAGCTATCCTGCAACCAGCTCTGATTTGAAAACGGATCAGGGGGGAATCATATGTTTTTACATGCCTGATTATAAAATTTTCGCTTGTTGTAATATTGGAACCAGTATTAAAAATTTTCCTGGCAGCAGGCAGCATTTTTCCTGCCTTTTCAGGCGGTATTTTTCTTTCGCCTTTTTCGAACATTTCGATAAACCAGGAATGGTAATGAGAAGGGATGCTGTCTAAATTTCTTGCTGCAGGAGGAATATGTACATCAGGATTAAATATTGATACATTAGCATCCATCCTGGCGATTACGTCATTGCCCTTAAAATCTGGATGCCGACCTTTAAAAGGATGAACTCCCACGAATAACAGGCACGATATAACAGCAAAGGAAAACCAGTCTGTCAATTCTGTAAATTTTTCCGAATGCAGGTCACGTATGGAAGGCATGATAGCAGTGGCTGGAAACTTGGGCGTCTGATAGGAATCCGTATCGATAAAATATGGAGTTGCTTTGTCTTTTTTATCGACCAGGTAATTGAATTCATTGCCATCCACGATCAGACAGCCCGCCGAATGTATAAGCGAAATGCCTTTTCTGATATTTTCTACCAGTTGAATGGTCAGATCATCCGTTATATTGTGCCGTTTCCTGAAATCATTGGAAAAGAATCGACTCAAAGGCCAGGTGTCAGCGGCCCGCTTCATGGTAAAACCGACAGGCCGATTTTTCTTGTCCATAAGGATTTGTTCCGGTATCAGAATTTTTGCTTCCCGGATCAGCATATCCGGCCTGCCAAGAATCGACAACTCCCGAATTTTCGCATCTGGAATCATCTGTGCAGGGTCATCATATAGCTTGTATACTATGTTTTCTCTACCGAAAACCTGCCCCTGGCCCCCTCTTGCTATAAAATCCTTCTGGCAGAGTTCGACCTGCCCGTTTCCTCTGATATAATAGACAGTCATTGCAATATCCAGGCTTTTACCATTTTAAAAGTCATGACTATTTTTTGTCTGGCATATTTTTGTACCGTTCCACAATTTTATCCACGATATCAGACGGTTCGGGAATATGTACGATATTGCGTGTTTCATCGTCTCCACAGCTATACTCTGCAAATGTTGTATTTACAAATTTTTCCATATCTATCGGGGTTCCGATTCCCATATTTTTTGACATGTACTGCTGAATTCTGTCAAGCTCCTCGATTTTAGGAAACAGATCAAATGTCCTGATACCAAAGGGTTCTGTCAGCACACTTTCGAGTTCAGGTACGCTTAACCCAAGCTTTTTCCCAGGATCAAGAAATTCGACTGCAATCTGCGAGGATTCTGTCGGATTATTTTCTATATACTTTCCAGATTGTACCAGCATATCGACAAATTCATGCATTGCATCGTCATGTGCAATCAATTTTTTCTGCACTGCCACTATGCAGCATGGATGATCTTCCCATAGTTCCCCTGAAAGAAACATGGGATCAGCCCCGCCCAGAGTAATAGCTTTTCTGCCCACTGGCTGTGCAACCATGAATCCAGATGTTCCAGGGCTTTTTTTCAATAATTCAGGCATTGTAACCGGCGGAACAACTTCAAATGACACATCAATAGCTTCTTTGCCGACAACACCCGATTTCAATCCGATTTCACGAAAAAACATACTTGCGAGCATATGATGAACAGACAATAAATGAGGAATATAAAACATCTTTTCTTTAAAAAAATCTTGAAATGAAGGCATGTCCAGTCCTATCCGGTTTTTTACACAGATACTTCCATTCTTATGTGATAAAAGCACTAACTGAATAGGAACACCACTGCCGAAAAGATCCATAGCAATGGGCGCAAGTATAAAAGCAACATCCACAAGTCCTTTTTCAAGAGATTTCTGTACCGAATTCCAGCCGGTCATGCACCTTGTTTCCATTTCAAAATATTTTGGCTTTAATGTGCCGACGTTGATAAGATGCTTCATGACTCCGAGTACAAGATGGTCAGTGATCTGGATATGAGCTACATTTAACAGGATTTTTTTAGGGGGACGTGACAAAAATTTGGGTTCATCGGCTACATCTTTTATGTCTTGTTCCTCGGTTTTCGTTCCAAAGATTTCTTCGATCACCCCTTTCAGTTCATCGCTGCTGAATGGCTTTGAAAGAAAACTGCTGACACCTGCCCGTACAGCTTTTGCCACCTCTTTTTTTTCTGCCTGGGATGTAGCCATTATAAAAGGCAGATCGCTGTAATGCTGATTGAATCTTACCCATACAAGGAGTTCGTATCCGCCTGTTTTTGGCATGTTCCAGTCACTGATGACAAGGGCAATGTCTTGTTCCTCGGTAAGTATCTGGATCGCTGTTTCCCCGTCATCAGCCTCCAGAATATTATCGAAACCAAGTTGATTCAAATACCCGATTTCCATTTTACGAATGACATTGAAATCATCCACAACCAGTATTTTCATTTGATAGTTCAAAGCCATTTTATCATTTCCTTTTTTTTCTTATGCAAGGCCACAAGTGTAATATGAAGCCCTTAGGGTCGTGGATAAAATTAATTCCATAAGATTGCGCCGAATTTGGATCTGTTTTCAAGGCGTATCAATGGGTGAATACTTATTGTCTGCACCCATTGATACAACGCAGAAAACTGATTCAAAGGCAAGCAAGGTTGTGGAAGTTATTTCATCCACTGCCCTTACCTTCAATGTGACCGTTTCTTATCCGTATCAGCAAAAATACTTATAACCGATATCAGAATTTTCAGCCACATTTTTTTAACTTTTATCCCCCACTCCGGCATTGTCTGCAAGCAAACTGGGGAATCATTTTTTTTTCCGTGACCCTAAAGTCTTTGAGAGCAAGCATAAATATTGTTCCCAGAAACGTTTTATCATGATATAATAAATATTTCATTCATGTAGCAGGGAAAATTGATGCTCTTTTCTGAATATCAATAGAAAAAAAACTTGAAAATTCCATAACATGGTTTGATGACAGAAGCAGGAGATTTGAAGTGAGTCATGCGTCTATTATACAAAGAGTTGTAAGAAACGGGATTACCAGAAACATCATATTCATGTTTTTCATGTTCGGGATAATTCCCATATTGGTTTTTTCCCTGATTCTCAGTTCAGCGTATCTTGAAAAAAGGAAAAAACATATCACACAGATCCAGATTGAAGCTGTTCGGAGAGTCTCTTTGGAAATTTCATCAAATCTGGAAAATTCGATCAGCCGAATCGAAGTTTTTTCTCGTTATTTGAGGCATCACTTTAAAAACAACAATCATAGCCATATGGAAGTGCTTTCATATGATTTTCTAAAATACTGGCCGGAATATGATATGATCACGATTGCAGACAAAGAAGGCAAAGAGATTATCAAAGCTTCGCATTTTCGTACATTCAAGAAATTTGAATCCAAAAATCGAAGCCATGAACTCGCATTTATTGACGCACTTTCTAAAAAACAACATATCAGCGGTATTCATCTCACAGCATTCAAACAACTGCCACGAATTTTCGTAACACTGCCTGTACTGGACAACGGAGAAAACGTGGTCGGTGTTCTGGAAGTCAGAATCAGACTGAACAATATATGGGAGATGACATCACGATACAATATCGGCAAAAATCGTACTGCATACATTGTTGACAGTGATGGTGCTATGATTTCCTCTCCAGAGATTTCCTCTGTTCTTCAGAAAAAAGACATAAGTTCAATTTCGATTATCGAAGAATTTCTGAAAGGAAAAACCGGAGTTTTCGAATATGTGAAACCGGACGATTCCAATGTAATCGGATACAGTGCATCAATATCTTTAACCGGATGGGGAATTATAATCGAAGAACCTGCCGATGCTGTGTATAATGAAATTTATCGGATAGCTGGTACAAATGGCTGGATTGTTCTTACAATTGCTTTCTGTGCCATTATTTTCGGTCTTTTTTTCAGTTCCAGACAAATTTTACAACCAGTCCGCAGAATCGAGGAATATGCAGAACAAGTTTTAAAAGAAAAATTCGGCATTAAGATCAATGTAAAAAAAGCTCATGAAATTGGACAGCTCGAAGATTTCTTCAAGCATATAATTTCGAGCCTGAAACTTGCCACAGTAACGCGGAATCGTCTGAAAGATGAAGAAGCAGCGAAAAAACAGATGCAGGCAGCACTGAAAGAAAGCGAGAATAACTATCAGGCTGTTTTAGATAAAGTAAATGACGCTATCATAATTTTTGACATTGAGACAGGGAAACTATTTGATATTAACCAGAAAACTTGTGAAATATTCGGATATTCCACTAAAGACATGGATTCTTTAAATCTTGAAGCAATCTGCTGGCAGGAACCTCCCTACACAGCAGAGAATGCCAGGGAATGGATACAAAAAGCTTCACGGCAGGAACCGGGTCTGATCGAATGGAAATATAAAACAAAAACCGGAGCTTTTATATGGGCGGAAGTAAACCTGAAAAAAGCAATAATCGGCAGCCGAAAACGGCTTCTGGCTATTATCAGGGATATCACGGAGCAAAAAGAGTCGGAAAAGATTTTAAGACGCCAGAACGAATATCTGGCAGCACTTCATGAAACTACGCTGGGTCTGATCAGACGGCTGGATTTAGACGAACTGATTGAGACGGTGATGCACAGAGCCGGAGTACTGACCGACTCCAGACACGGATTCATTTATATGTATGATTCAAACGAAAATGAACTTGTGGTACGTTATGCCACAGGAAGATTACAGACAGCCATAGGAAATAGAATCAATGCCGGACATGGATTTGCCGGTAAAGTTCATAAAACTGGAAAACCTATGATGATAGAAGATTATTCCACATGGGAAGATCGACTGCCCGGTTTGTTATATCAGGGTATTCATTTTATCATTGCCTGCCCGCTCAAAAGCAGAGATGTAACAATAGGAGTTATCGGCCTGGCTCATTTTGACCGTGATAAAATATTTTCAGAAAACGATCTGGATATACTTTCCAGATTCGCTCAGTTAGCTTCAATAGCTCTGGTCAATGCCAGACTTTACACCAGCCTTCAGGAAGAATTATCCCAGCGAAAACACGCTGAAGAAGAAAAAGAAAGGATTCATGCAAGACTCCAGCATGTCTACAAGATGGAAGCAATTGGCACTCTTGCTGGCGGTATTGCTCATAATTTCAATAATCTTCTGATGGCTATCCAGGGAAATGCATCTTTGATTCTTCAAACCATTGAACCAGATGACAATTCAATGTTTCCAAGGATAAAAAAAATCGAACAATATGTGGAAGACGGAGCTGAACTGACCAGACAGTTACTCAATTTTTCGAGAGGAGAACGATATGAAGTCGAGCCAACGGATATAAATGAAATTATCCGGACAACGGCGCTCATGTTCGGTAATACACGAAAGGAGATCAGCATTCATCATGCCTATGAAAAAGATATCTGGACAGTCGAAACCGACCGTAACCAGGTAGAACAGGTAATGCTCAATATCTACATCAACGCCTGGCAGGCCATGCCGGAGGGCGGAGACCTGTTTTTGAAAACCGAAAATATCAACCTGGACAATTCTATGTGCCGTTCTCTGAATCTTAAACCCGGTAAGTACGTAAAAACTTCCGTGACTGATACTGGAACAGGTATGGATGAAGAAGTGGCGAGCAGAATTTTCGAACCGTTTTTTACAACAAAGGAAATGGGCAGGGGAACCGGCATGGGGCTGGCTGCAAGTTATCGAATAATCACCAATCACAGCGGTATGATTACAGTAACTACAGAAAAAGGGAAAGGATCGTGTTTCGATATTTTTCTCCCGGTAGTTGAAGCAGCAGCAGCAAAAAAAATTCAGCAGGCCAAAACAGGAAAGAAAAAAAGCTCGGGAACAATTTTGCTGGTAGATGATGAGGAAATGCTGCTGGATGTGGCATCACAGATGCTCGTAGCTCTTGGATATCAGGTAATAGTTGCCCAGAACGGAGCAGAGTCAATTGAGATATTCAAACAGCATCACGAAAACATCATGCTTGTGATTTTAGATATGATCATGCCGGGTAAAAGCGGCAGAGAAACTCTTGAAGATCTTAAAAAAATCGATCCTGATGTGAAAATTCTGCTTGCAAGCGGATACAGCGCCAATGATAAGATCGGCAATCTTGATGATCCGGTATGTAAAGGGTTTATCCAGAAACCATTTAACTTGAAGCGGCTGTCCGAGGCTCTTGGTAATATTTTCAAAGAGGAGTAGATTTTTTTGACATTTTAGCCCTGTCCATAAATTATCCTTATTTTATCAAACAGATAGATATGGCGGGGACGGAACCCCGCCCTACCATATCGGATATTTGATTTGTTGGGAAATACTCTATTGTGCGCCTGGTGAAAATCAAAGCCGCTTTTTTTACATTCGAACCTGGCAGACTTTCAAAATATTTGGAAGTTTTCTAATTTCATCAAGGACATGTTCACCTGCCGGCTCATCTATATTAACCATGCATAAAGCACGATTCTCAAGCCTTCCGAGCTGGAATCTGCCAATGTTTATGTCATGTTTGCCTAATGTGGAGCCTACATTACCTATAACACCGGGGCGATCTATGTTCTGGATCACGATCATCCAGCCGTCAGGGATTGCATCCATAAAAATTTTGCCGAGTCTTACAATTCTTGGATATTTTTTGCCGAAAATAGTACCCCATATCTGGTCAGGCCCTTCTTCGCAACCTTCCAGCTTGATTTTGATCAGCCCTGAAAAATCATCTTTAGATTCGGAAAAAATTTCCTTTACATGAATACCTTTTCCGCTGGCTATGGAAGGAGCGCTTACGTAGTTTACCGGCATGTCAGTAAAGGAATCCAAATATCCCTTCAATATGGAGTGGGTAATAGGCTTTGTTGCAAAATTCGTCAGTTTCCCACAATAATTGATTGTTATATCATGAATATTTCTCTCCATCTGGCTCATGAGAGAACCCATTTTCTCGCCAAGATCGATATATGGCCTTAACTGCTCCATCTCTTCTTTTGATACGGGCGGGAAGTTGACCGCATGGATGATTGTTTCGTTTATGAGATAATCGGAAATCTGTCTTCCGATCATTTCCGCGACTTTGCTCTGAGCTTCGCCGGTACTTGCACCGAGGTGCGGAGTCATGATTACATTGGGATTTTTAAGGATTGACAGAGAAGAATCAGGTGGTTCTTTGGGAAATACATCCAGGGCTGCGCCTGCCACATGACCATCATTGATGGCCTTGTCGAGATCTTCAAGATTTACTACCTCTCCTCTTGAGCAATTGATGAGTCTGACCCCCGGCTTCATCTGTGACAGAGCAGAAGCGTTGATCATGTTCATAGTTTCCTTCAGTCGGGGTACATGCAGGGTGATAAAATCGGATCTTTTATATAAATCCTCAATGGATACGAGTTCCACTTTGAGTGCTTTTGCAGCTTCTTCGCTTACAAAAGGATCTGCTGCTATTACCCTCATTTTAAGGCCAATGGCCCGTTCGGCAACAACTCTGCCTATATTGCCAAGCCCCATGATTCCGAGAGTTTTTCCCGTAATTTCAACTCCGATGAGTTGCTTCTTTTCCCATTTTGCCTCACGTAGAGAAGCCGTTCCCTGAGGAATGTTTCTTGCCAGTGCAAGCATGAGTGATATGGCATGTTCTCCTGTCGTGACTGTGTTGCCGCCGGGAGCGTTCATGACCACTATACCATGATTCGTGGCTGCCCGGACATCTATGTTGTCCACACCGATTCCCGCGCGACCTATGACTTTCAGATTTTTCGCTTTTTGCAGAACTGCTTCGGTGACTTTTGTGCCGCTTCTTATTGCAAGAGCGTCATATTCACCTATTATTTCAGATAAAACTTCTGGATCGGAAGTTTTTTTGTCAAAATCTATGGTGACATCAATTTTACCAGTTTCTTCGAGAATTTCTTTTGCGACAGGAGACATGTTGTCTCTGATCATGACCTTGAACATAACAGCACCTCGTTTTGTATATGAAAAAAATAGACATTATAAAATAAGGGAAGGGTGCAAGTCAAATGATTCGTTTTACGCGGACGGTATCTATTCAGTTTGCACTTGCTCCGAATTTTTCAATAATTTGCTCCAGTTTTTATCTTTTTTTCTTAGATATTCCGTAGATATTCCATAGATATTCCGTGACTTCCGAATAATTTACTGCCGTTTTTTTACACATGACTCATTCGGATTTGAGACCTGGTAAGTTTTTACCATCCTGTATCCATTCTTCAAAAACTTTCGAATCAATCTCGTCCAGTTTTTTGATATCTGATATAAAAGCGAAATCTGAAATCGGCTTGTGAATCTTATTTTTATCGCCATTTTTTTTATCAGGATTCAAAGAATTGAACAGGGAAATCTGCTTATCGGAATTACGATCTGTTTTGGGTTTCTTCTTTACGGTTTTTTTCTTCTTCACAAAGTCGCCCATTGGTCGCGAGCCGTTTTTGAAACGTTCAAGAGTCGTTTTGATCGCTTCCAGGCTGTTATCCACACCAATCCATCTTCTTTTCAATTGTGATGCAACCGCTAAAGTCGTTCCTGATCCTGAAAAGGAATCGAGAACCAGATCGCCAGGATCAGAGGATGCCGCAATGATTCTTTTCAATATATCAGGATTTTTTTCAGTTGGATAACCTGTAATTTTAATATTCTGATTATGAGCGTCTTTGAAATTCATCCAGATATCCTGAACACCGATACCGGGATTTTCGTCTAAATAAACTTTACGCCTTGGATTTCCGTTCGACGACCAGAATATTTCACCGCGAGCATCCATTTCGTTGAGTTTTGCAGGTAGATACTGCCAATGCTTTCCTGGAGGGGGCAGCATTTCACGCCATGGTTTTCCTGTTTCTCCGTTCCTTACGCCAGGGGCATGAATCGGAACTTTCATGAAACGACGACCAGTTTCAGGTTCAATATACTGATATTCTTTTGACCGTTCTTCTGTCCACGGCTCGAATGGACGATTCCAGAGATATTTGGAAGATTTTGTATAGAACAATATAAAATCAGAAACGTTTCCGTAAGTCTTGCGGGTATAATTTTTCGGGTTGCATTTTTTCCGGATTATACAATTCCTGTAATTATTCGATCCGAATATTTCATCCATTATAAGCTTGATGTGAAAGACCATTTTTTCATCAAGATGCAAATAGATTGATCCGTTTTCCGCGAGAAGTTCTCTCAACAATATAAGTCGTTTCCGAAGGAATTCGACAAATTCAACCCCTGATTTTGTATCTTCGTAAGCATGTTTTTGTTTGCGTGAAAGAAATGTGCTTTTTGTTGAAAAGGGCGGATCAATATAGATCAAACGGACCTGTCTGCATACGGACTTGTCACCAAGCAGGTGGGCCAGTATCCCGAGATTATCGCCATAATAAAGTCTGTTAGAATATAAATCAACTGGCTGGTCGATAAATGAACGCACATCGGCAGGGAGTGTCTTCAAGATATCGGACGTGAGTGTCTTGGTTTTATATGAAATCTGAATATTATCTTTGGAGGATCGTGATTTTTTGGGAACACCTGTTGCCATTTTTTTATCACCTTTTCAGCCAATCAATACTGATACGTTCAGAAATCATACGCAATGTCACAACCTTTACCCTGTCTTTCCATGATTTTTCAATATTTGCATAATCACGCCACATCGTACCGAGTAACAACCCAGGGCCATCGTTGAGAAAGATCACTTTTATATTAAGAGCATGTTTTTTTGCATATGTCAGGATTTCATTCGCGCATTCTCGATACTGTCCAGTTCTATCATCTTCTTGAGCGCCGCCGCGATCCGAATCATACCGAGCAAGCCCGACAGCCAGAGGAACTTCATTTTCAAAAATCACAAAGTCGACAGGTCGGTCAGGTTTGGGATAATCTTTAAACACTTCACCCATGAGTACATCTTTTCCGGCACGTTCAGGACCTGTAATTCGTAAATCGGGGAAGCTGCCCCGTATGATCGTAAAAAGACGTTCTGTCAGATCATAGCCTTTTTTTCCTCTGTCTTTATATTCCCAAAGAATGGCACACAATGTTTCATCAGGCATGGGACGGCTGGAAAATTTTTTCTGAACTTCGGTAATATGCCTGAAATTTTTCCCGAATCGGTTACAAATATTTAAAGCATCTCGTTTTTTTTTGAGCATTTCCACCGGTGTTTCGGGGCTGACATATTTTCGAAAAACGCGGCAAAGCTGAATTCTCATCCAGAGAGGTTTTATGTCGCTTATGTCCATGAACAAATTTGTTGAAGAATGAGCGGATTTGAGGAGTTGTTCGAATATTACAAGCACAGGTTTATAAAGCTCACATGCAAGAGGCAATATATCAGGATAGTACTCTCCTTGAGACATCGTAATCCATAAATGCCCTTCGCTTTGATAATCAGCAAAAGATTTCTTCAATTTTTCGGTCCTGCTGTCTTTTATTGTACATATCTGCTGTCTTAAAAAAACCGGTGGGCAATGAGACCCTTTGCCCACCATTACACAACACTTCCATTACAGTGGAAATTTAAACGCCTCCCACAAACGGATTACCCTGTTTTTCTCTTCCGATACTGGTTTTCGGCCCATGTCCGCAATATACTTCCACCTTGTCTCCAAGAGGGAAAAGTTTATTTCTAATGCTGTCTATCAAAGTCTGATAATCGCCGCCCGGCAGATCCGTGCGCCCTATTGATCCAGCAAAGAGTGTGTCTCCGACAAATACATTGCCGTCAGCGAAAAGGGAAACGCCCCCGGGACTGTGTCCGGGTGTGTGGATCACTTTGAATTCGATGTTTCCAAAAGAAATGGTGTCTCCATCGTCTATTGTTCGATCCGGTTCAGGGGAATTTTCCGAAGAAAGGCCGAAGGTGGCTGCCGCAGTCGAAAGCTGGGAAAGCATGGGAGAATCACCAGCATGGATCAGGATTGGAGCGCCGGTAGCATCTTTCATTCGGCGGTTTGCGCCTACATGATCAAAATGACCGTGGGTATTGATGATGTATTTTACTGTAAGGCCAAGTTCTGCCAGGCCCATCAGAATCTGATCCGCATCATCTCCCGGATCAATGACCGCAGCCTCTTTGGTTTCTTCGCATCCTACTATATAGCAGTTGGCCATAATCGGGCCAACAGGCATTTCTTTGATAATCAATTTTAACCTCCTGTTTATTTAACAAATCTGTATTCCCATACCTTCGGTTAAACAAAAGGTATGGGAAAAATACTTTTTTTGTATGTTATCTGTTTTTAGCCTGCTGAATCAATTCGAGAATGGAGTTGACCTTTGGCTTTGGGGGGCTTTGGGCCAGGGTGGCAAAAGCTTCTTCGGACAATCTGCCTTTAAGATATTCTGTCACGTTGAAATATTCCCACCAGCAGTCAAAGACCTTTGTGCAGGGCAGTGCGTTTTCACCGCATTGCTCGCAATAGCCAAAAGTCACTGAAGAACCCAGCCTGGGACAGCGGCGTTCTAAGGTTTCGATGTCAGAAGGCATTTTTCTATCTGCTTTTCAATTTTTGTGGTTTTGGATGGTTTTCAAATACTTTTTCCGATTTTGCCAGTTCCTCGTCCGGCAGGACATCATTTTGCAGCTGGCCTGAAAAATATTTGTCATATGCACCGAAATCAAGAAGTCCGTGACCGCTCCAGGTAAAAAGGATAACCTTTTCCTTTCCTTCTTCCCTGGCTTTTATAGCTTCATCCACGACACAGGCAAGAGCGTGTGTTGTTTCAGGTGCGGGAATGAGACCTTCCGATCTGGCAACCAGAACGCCAGCTTTATAAGCATCAAGCTGGGTCACTGATTTAGGCTCGATCAAGCCTTCAACCACAAGCTGGCTGACTGTCGGGGCCATGCCGTGATAACGGAGTCCGCCTGCGTGAAAAGGAGGCGGTACAAACGCATGACCGAGGCTATGCATTGGCAGAAGCGGGGTATATTTTGCAGTGTCTCCGTGATCATAAACAAAAGGGCCTTTTGTCAGAGTGGGACAGGCTGCCGGCTCGACCGGGTAAATTTCTATCTGCTTGCCGTTTATCTTGTCCTGGACAAATGGAAAGGCCAGGCCCGCGAAATTGGAGCCGCCGCCCGCGCATCCTATGATTACATCTGGATACTGGCCGATCATGTCCATCTGTTTTTTTGCCTCAAGACCGATTATTGTCTGGTGAAGCATTACATGATTCAAGACTGATCCAAGTGAATATCGGGTTTTACCAGTGCTGTCATTTACGGCTGCTTCAATGGCTTCGCTGATAGCTATTCCGAGGCTGCCCGGAGTGTTCGGATCTCTTTCAAGAGCCGCTCTTCCTGCTTCAGTCTGATTGCTGGGGCTTGCCATACACCGGCCCCCCCATGCTTCCATCATCGATTTTCTATAAGGTTTCTGGTCGAAACTTACCCTGACCATGTACACATTGCACTCAATGCCAAACTGACAGCAGGCAAAGGAGAGAGCGCTGCCCCATTGGCCCGCCCCTGTTTCCGTGGTGATTCTTTCGATGCCGAATTCTTTGTTGTAATATGCCTGGGGAACCGCCGTATTTGGTTTGTGGCTGCCCGGAGGACTCAAACTTTCGTTTTTATAATAAATTTTTGCAGGTGTATTCAGGGCTTTTTCAAGAGATCTTGCCCGTACCAGAGGAGCGGGTCTCCACAAAGTCAGAACATCAAGTACCGGTTCAGGAATATCGATCCATCTTTGATCGCTGACTTCCTGCTCTATGATATTCATGGGAAAAACCGGGGCAAGGTCATCGGGGCTGATGGGGTTGCCGTCCGGACCGAGGGGTGGATTCATCTTGATATCAGCGAGTATATTATACCATTGCCTCGGAATCTCATCGTCTGTCAAAAATATTTTTCTGGCCTTCATTCCTTGTAGCTCCTTGAACTGATTATTTTTTTGCCCGAATCATAAAAGATCCAGGGCAAAGGTCATGAAAGTTATTTATTCGCATTATTATCCGTATGTTCCGCATCATCCTTATCTAATACAGGAACTTGTTTTTTCGTACTCCTGCGGCGGAGTACACCAGGCTTCCCTTTTACGCGTGTGTAAGAAACCCGTTTGACTTTATTGGCAGGCTGCAAATCGTCCAAAACGATTTTTTCCACAGATGCCTCCCCGTTACCTTCGGGTATTATTATCCTTATAGGTTCTTTTTCCATCCGTAAACGGATTCCGTCCAGAATTCCGTTTATGAATGCTCCGGATTCTTCCGAGCCAAATTTCTTCCCGACCTCAATGGCTTCGTTTATAGACACTTTATGAGGAATATCATCACAACAGACCATTTCATAAACTGCGATACGTATGACATTCCTGTCTACGCCCGACATTCGGGAAACCTTCCAGTTGTCGGAAAATCTTTCAATGACCTCATCTATTTTCGATTCAGCTTTTGCAACCGAACGAGCCAGATCAAGAAAGAAAGGGAGAACTTTTTGGGAGATATCCCTGCTTTCGCAGAACATATCCAGGTTTCGGGGGAAAGGATGAGTACTTGTGTCCATATAAAAAAGAGCCTGCATGGCAAGCTCTCTGGCTTTTCTGCGGTATCCCATTTTATTATGCCTGATCCACCGCATCCATCAGGTTGGCCATCTCAATGGCAGATATGGCAGCAGACCATCCCTTGTTGCCTGATTTCGTGCCTGCCCGCTCGATTGCCTGTTCGATGGTGTCGGTTGTAATGACTCCGAATATTACCGGAACCTGGTTATCCAGACTTACTGACGCTACTCCTTTAGAGACTTCGGCGCTGACATAGTCGAAATGAGGCGTGGAACCCCGAATGACAGCTCCTAAGCAGATTATTGCATCATAACGTTTCTTTTGGGCCATTCTTCCTGCCACAAGAGGGATTTCAAACGCACCTGGAACCTTTACAACTTCGATATCGCTTTCTTTGGCTCCACTTCTTATAAGCGCATCAATAGCACCTTCCAGAAGTCTTTCTGTAATGAAATCATTGAATCTTGCGACAAGCAGCCCGAATTTCCTGCCTTCGGCAGTAAGATTGCCTTCTATCAATTTCGGTTTTGGCATTGGTGTATATCTCCTTCTCTAAAACCGTTTTCTAAGGATTTGCATTTACATTGAGCAGATGTCCCATTTTAAGCCTTTTGCATTCCAGATAAGCCTCAGCATGTTTACCTGCTTCAATTTCTATGGGAACCTGTTCGGAAATACTCAGGCCATAACCCTCCAGCCCCACGATTTTCCTGGGATTGTTAGTCAGAAGCTTCATCTGTCTGACCCCTATCTGAGCAAGAATCTGCGCTCCGATTCCATAATTTCTCAGGTCTGCCTTGAATCCAAGCTTTTCGTTGGCCTCCACAGTGTCAAACCCCTGATCCTGAAGAGCATATGCCTTGATTTTATTGACCAGACCAATTCCACGGCCTTCCTGACGTAAGTAGAGAACCACGCCGCTGCCTTCTTCCGCTACCATCTTCATGGCCTTATGTAGCTGCCCCCGGCAGTCGCATCTTTGTGACCCGAAAATATCTCCTGTCATACATTCAGAATGTACCCTGACAAGTACCGGTTTTTTAGGATCAATCTCGCCCTTGATAAGAGCTATGTGGAGCAGATGATCGACATCGTTTTCATAGACGGCTATCTTGAAATCCCCCGCTATGGAGGTGGGAATGACGGTTTCGGAAGCTTTTCTTACAAAAGATTCTTTCTGCATCCGAAATTCCACGAGATCCGCGATAGTGCATATCCCTATGCCGTGTTCCTCGCTGAATTCTTCAAGGCTGGGCATTCTTGCCATTGTTCCGTCATCATCCATGATCTCGCAGATAACGCCAGAGGGTTTTAACCCGGCAAGGCGGGCAAGATCGACAGATCCTTCTGTCTGCCCTGCTCTGACCATGACCCCTCCTTCCCTGGCTCTCAAGGGAAAGATATGGCCCGGCCTGACCAGATCTGTGGATTTAGCGTTATCAGCTATGGCTGCCATGATTGTGGTAGCCCGGTCATGCGCTGAAATACCAGTGGTCACCCCTTTGCTCGCTTCAATGGAAATTGTAAATCCGGTATGGTAAGGGGATGTGTTGTTATCCACCATCATCGGAAGTTCTAGGGAATCGACCTTTTCACCAGTCATGGAAAGACAGATCAGGCCCCGACCGTATTTTGCCATGAAATTAATGGCTTCCGGGGTAATTTTTTCTGCGGCCATCGTAAGATCACCCTCGTTTTCACGGTCTTCGTCATCCACAAGGATCACCATTCGACCGACCCTGATCTCTTCAATGGCTTCTTCGATTGTCAAAAGCGGCATTTTCTTTAAAAATCTCCTTATTATCTAGGGGCAAGGAAAAAGATTCTCTGTATTGCTTGTTTTCCGGAAAATTATTTTCTTCAGCGTCCCATATTCAAAAATCCGGTTCTGGCCAGAAAATCCATATTAATGGCCTGCCCGGATTTCTTTTTATCTTCAACATTCGCTGTATTACCACAGACGAATCGTTCTATGTACTTGCCGATCATATCTGTTTCTATGTTTACAATACTTCCTGTTTTCAATCGGTTAAGGGTGGTCAGGCCGGCTGTATGGGGAATAATGCTCACCTCAAAGCCGTTTGAATCGCATTTGTTGATGGTCAGACTCACGCCATCTACTGCAACCGAACCCTTTTGTATCATATAGCCCGCAAGTTTTTCCGCAACCGAGAAATAAAGAATGATCGCATTTCCCTTACGGGTCACATTTGTAAGCTTGCCGGTTCCATCAATATGACCTGAAACCAGATGTCCATCAAGCCTGTCTGAAAGACGCATGGCGCGCTCAATATTGATCCGATCATTTATCCTGATATCTGAAAGTGTCGATATTGCAAGTGTTTCAGGTGAGATATCCACATGAAAACGATTTGTATCAATTCTGACAGCGGTAAGGCATGCGCCATTGACCGCCAGGCTGTCACCGATTTTTGTCTGCTCAAGGGGAAAGTCCGCATCAATTGCAACCCGGCTGCCCTGCCCGGTGCTTTCGATTCTGGCGATAGTTCCCTGTCCTTCTATAATTCCTGTAAACATGATCTTTATAACATTTCAAATTTTTATGCTGATTATGGCATTTTTTAAAAAATCCCATAATCAGCGATTAACAAATTATGATAAATATTGTATAATAAACCCATTTATCATCATAGTCAACAAATAGTGTCCAGAGCATTTTTACGCTTTATATCTTTCAAGCTTTTTGCAGATGGAGGGAATTTCATGAAGACAAGAAAAGCAGAGTTTGCAGGCAGTTGGTATCCGTCAGCCGGAAAAGAGTGTGAACAGGAAATTCTGACGTTCATAAAATCCGGGAAAACTCCCGTTTTAAAGGGCAGCCCAACAGGCGGAATCGTTCCCCATGCAGGCTGGTACTTTTCAGGCGCTATAGCATGCAATGTGATCCGATGCCTGAAAAATGAGGCTGCCCCTGATCTGATTATCGTATTCGGCATGCATCTTCATCCGAAATCACCACCCCATATTATGGCAGAAGGCCAGTGGGAAACACCTTTTGGCAATATCGAAGTTCATGAAGAACTGGCAGAAGAACTCATGGAGCTTTTTGAATTCAATGTGGAAACCCCGGATAATTTTGTACAGGACAATACGATTGAACTTCAGCTTCCCTTTATCAAATATTTTTTCCCTGATGCCCGAATTTTAACTTTAGGGCTGCCTCCTGCAGAACATTCCCTCAAAATAGCGGTAAAATGCGCTCAGATTGCCGAAAAAAAAGGACTTGACACAAAGGTCATAGGTTCCACAGATCTGACCCATTACGGGTCAAATTACGGATTTGCCCCAAAGGGATACGGCAAGGCCGGGCTTGACTGGGTAAAAAATGAAAATGACCGGGGTTTTATCGACACAGTTTTATCTCTTGACCCGGAAAAAATCATTTCAGTCGGATGTAAAAATCACAGTGCATGCTGTTCGGGGGCCGCTGCCTGTGCAGTTGCGGCAGTAAAACAACTGGGAGGAGCAAACAAATCCGAGTTGATTGAATACTCTACAAGCTATGACAAACATCCGTCCGACAGTTTTGTGGGGTATGCGGGAATTATCTTTTAAGGGGTGGACAGAAGGAACTGCGTATATTCATGGACTTTTTGTCTTGAACTGGGATGTATGGGGGATTTTTGGGATGAACAGGAGGGGGGCAAAGCCATCAACGTTCGATATCTGCCGGATTGGTGGAATGAGTAATCCTGTAAATCCCTGAAATCCCCCATAATCCCAGTTCAGACAATGAGTTTGGGCATTTCTGGGCAGGAACATCAAAATGAGGGCATCCTTCATATTCGTCCAAAAATAGTTTACACTTTTTCTTATTCTGGCTTGTTTTTTATTGCCTCATTTTGTCTGAATCAGGATTCTCAGGATTAAAGGATTTTCAAGATTTTCAAATGCTAATCCTGTTCATCCTTGAATCCTGAGAATCCTGATTCAGACATACGGAAAGTGTAAACTACTGAATGAAAGATGCCAAACAATCCATTTCCATGGAAACCTCCAAAAAAATATGTCCGCTGCCTGCGGCGCTTCAATAATCAAACCCCAAATCACCAAATGCTCAAATTATCAAATGTTCAATTGCCCGCGCGCACCGGCAAAACCCGGCGGTCGTAGGAAAGTGACTGAGCGCGCTGGTACTCGCTGCCGTAACTGAAAAAGAAGAGGGCAGCGGACGAACCACTTGTTTCCGAAGCCCAAATCCAACAGGTAACACGGATCAAATGCGTCAAACGCGCATTGTCGCAACCCGGACAACATTCAAACTTATAGCCTTTCTTCCCTTTATCATAAAGCCCTTTCAATTCATCAATCGCAGGCAGCCTCCAGTCCGAATATCCGCCCCCGCTGTAGCTCTCACAATACCGCTTTGCGTCATTCCAGTTGATATTCTTCCCATTATCCTTTGCTGCCCACATCAGACCCGTCTTTGTATCCACTACAGTACCGTCATCATAAGCGATAAAACTGCCATCACGAGATGTTTCTTTCGGCCCTGTCGGCACATATTTTTCAGTCAGCCTGATAGATATGTTTTTATCCTGACCAACTGCCAGCGATATCCATTTCCTCCTGGTTTCGTAACCATCTGCTGAAACCTCCACATGGTATTTTCCTGGATCAAGTTCCATTCCATCATAATATTTCGGACTGATATTTAGAATCCGCACATCAGCGTTTTCCGGATCTGTATCCACATAAAGCCGACTGACATGAGATTCTTCATCCATATACACTTCTATGGACATGGTACGCCCTTTTTTAAAGGTTTTTTTCCTGTGTTCAGTCACATACCCCTTTTTTTCCAGGCGAATCCTGTATTTACCGGGAGACACTTCAATTCCTTCAAGCGGTGTCGTACCTGTGTATCTGTCATTGAGATACACCTTTGCGCCAGACACATTTGCAGTCAATTCAAGAGTACATTTTTTTGAGGGACGAATGACAGTTGCCTCACCGGACGCAAGGAAAATAAAATCCCCCCTGCTCAATTCGTAATCTCTGATCTTGCCGAACTGGGGAGTTTGGCTGGTGTGCTGCGGTACTTTTCCCTGAAGATATAAGCCCAGTTCCGTGCCGCTCACATATCCGTCATCGTTGAGATCACCTATACCATATTCAATTGCATCCACAAAAGCGGGAGTGAATGTGCTGTTTGCAGGCACTGATTCACCAGCGTTTCCAGCAGTAATAAACTGCCGAACCGGTTTTGCTGTCATGCGTGTAATGTGAGGAGGCTTGTCAGGAAGATCCTTTTGCTTGAAAATAGTTCCTGAAAAACAGGAATCGAACAAAAACAGCGCATGTTTTGCCTCAATATCCCTGGCCCAGGCGAGTATCTGTGTCATTCCCAGGGCTTTTTGTTGAAAACCTATGACATCATTGCGGGGGTTAGGAGCATCGGTCGGTACAAGATACCCCTTGCTGTTGTTCAATCGCGTGTGACCATGACCGGAATAGAAAAAGAGCAGCCTGTTTTCCCTCTGATATCCATATTTTTTTATAAAATCCTCAAAAGTTTTTTTAAGTTGTAAAGAATCAGGATCAAGAGTTTTCTCCACTTTAAACCCTCTGGCTTTAAGCAGCAACTCCACTTTAGAAAGCTCGCCCGGAATACTTTCCAGGTCAGGCCAACCCGCTGTATAATCACTTACACCGATCAACAGGGCATGACTTCCTTTGTAAAGGTCTATCGCAACGCCTCCCTGCACTGCCCCGGCCTTGACCCGAATTATCCCGCGATCATTGCCTGCATTACAAAAACCCGCAGACGAAATAACTGCTGATAAACACATGCATATAAAGACTATGATTTTCTTTTTCATATTTTCCGCTCCTTTACGAATTGATTTTGTCGTTAATTGGGGAAGATATCACTAAAGTGAAAAAATTTCAAATTTATATATTGTCTTGAACTGGGATTACGGGAGATTTTGGGGATTGGTGGGATTTTTTTCATGCTTGATCCACCACTCCTGTCAGCTTATGTTTTTGAAATAGCTTTCGGATGTACAGCATCTTTTTTACTTGGCTTTTTTCCGACCATATTATAAAATTGTCGATATTGACAATCAATTCATAAAATTCAGGATATATAACAATGAAAAACTTGCTGACCCCAAAGCTCGATTATGTTTTCAAGATGCTGTTTACAAAAGACACAGAACTTCTTGTCGATCTCATCAACTCCGTACTCGATCTGTCCGGTGACAAGCGTATCTGTTCGATTAAGGTTCTCAATCCCGGAATTTTACCGGAAACCATAAAAAGTAAATTCATAATCCTCGACATACGCGCTACGGACGAGGCTGGCCGACAATATGACATAGAAGTGCAGGTGAAAAAATATGATTCATGGCCCAAACGTGTGTTGTACTATATCAGCAGGATGTATGGAAACCAACTGAAGTCTGGAGATGAATATGAGAAACTCAACCCTGTTATCGGAATATATTTCCAGGATTACAAGCAGTTTCCCAAATATAAAGATAAATTTCATTTCTGCTTTGAGCTCAGAGATGAAGAATGCCCGGAACTCAGGCTCACTGACGATATGTCCCTGCATATTTTTGAATTGCCGAAGTTTGATCAGTTGGAAGAAAAGCAGCCTGCAGATAACAATTTGAATGAATGGCTCCATTTTTTCAACCATGCTCACGAAGAAAAGGAGGAAAGCATGAGAACACACTACACAAACCCCAAAATTGGCAAAGCGTTTAACATACTGGAAAACCTTAGTTCCGACACTGAAGTCTGGATTCAAGCTCTGGAAAGAGAGAAGGCTTTAAAAGACGAAATCTCAATGCTTGCTTCCGCTCGAAGAGAAGGTGAGAAAAATGGTTTTGTGAAGGGAGTTGTGAAGGGTGAGAAAGCTGGCTTTGTGAAGGGAGAGAAAACTGGCTTTGTGAAGGGGGAAAGGCTCGGTATTGAAAAGACTGCTAAAAATTTGTTCCTTTTGGGTACTCTGTCCATTGAAGAAATTTCCAGGGCTACCGGATTGAGTATTGCTGAAATTAAAGCTTTTAAAAGTGAATGAGGAAAGAGACTCAACCCGAACAATAATTTTTCATATCGGCAAAGTACTAAACTGGTCTGGGAACCAGTGAAAAATGCCTTGAACTGAGATTTATCTTTTCTCTTTTGTCGGTTTATGTTTTTGAAATCGCTTTCAGGCATCTTCTTAACAATCAATTCATAAAATTCAGGATATACGACAATGGAAAATTTGCTGACCCCAAAGCTCGATTATGTTTTCAAGATGCTGTTTACAAGAGACACAGAAATTCTTGTCGATCTCATAAACTCCGTACTTGGTCTGTCCGGTGACAGGCTTATCTGTTCGATCAAGATTCTCAATCCCGGAATTTTACCGGAAACCATAAAAAGTAAATTCATAATCCTCGACATACGCGCTACGGACGAGGCTGGCCGACAATATGACATAGAAGTGCAGGTGAAAAAATATGATTCATGGCCCAAACGTGTGTTGTACTATATCAGCAGGATGTATGGAAACCAACTGAAGTCTGGAGATGAATATGAGAAACTCAACCCTGTTATCGGAATATATTTCCAGGATTACAAGCAGTTTCCCAAATATAAAGATAAATTTCATTTCTGCTTTGAACTCAGAGATGAAGAATGCCCGGAACTCAGGCTCACTGACGATATGTCCCTGCATATTTTTGAATTGCCGAAGTTTGATCAGTTGGAAGAAAAGCAGCCCGCAGATAACAATTTGAATGAATGGCTCCATTTTTTCAACCATGCTCACGAAGAAAAGGAGAAAAGCATGAGAACACACTACACAAACCCCAAAATTGGCAAAGCGTTTAACATACTGGAAAGCCTTAGTTCCGACACTGAAGTCTGGACTCAGGCTCTGGAAAGAGAGAAAGCTTTGAGAGATGAAATCTCAATGCTTGCTTCCGCTCGAAGAGAAGGTGAAAAAAACGGTTTTGTGAAGGGAGAGAAAACTGGCTTTGTGAAGGGCGAAAGGCTCGGTATTGAAAAGACTGCCAAAAATTTGTTCCTTTTGGGTACTCTGTCAATAGAAGAAATTTCCAGAGCTAGCGGATTGAGTATTGCTGAAATTAAAGCTTTGAAGGGTGAATGAGGAACGAAACCCAACGCTGACAATAACTTTTCATGCCAGTGAATCACTAAGCTGGCATGGGAACCAGTGAAAAATGTTTTGAACTGGGATATCGCTTTCAGACATCTTATTTAACAATCAATTCATAATATTCAGGATATATGATAATGGAAAACTTGCTGACCCCAAAGCTCGATTATGTTTTCAAGATGCTGTTTACAAGAGACACAGAAATTCTTGTCGATCTCATCAACTCAGTACTAGATCTGTCTGGTGACAGGCTTATCTGTTCGATCAAGGTTCTCAATCCCGGAATTTTACCGGAAACCATAAAAAGTAAATTCATAATCCTCGACATACGCGCTACGGACGAGGCTGGCCGACAATATGACATAGAAGTGCAGGTGAAAAAATATGATTCATGGCCCAAACGTGTGTTGTACTATATCAGCAGGATGTATGGAAACCAACTGAAGTCTGGAGATGAATATGAGAAACTCAACCCTGTTATCGGAATATATTTCCAGGATTACAAGCAGTTTCCCAAATATAAAGATAAATTTCATTTCTGCTTTGAGCTCAGAGATGAAGAATACCCGGAACTCAGGCTCACTGATGATATGTCCCTGCATATTTTTGAATTGCCGAAGTTTGATCAGTTGGAAGAAAAGCAGCCTGCAGATAACAATTTGAATGAATGGCTCCATTTTTTCAACCATGCTCACGAAGAAAAGGAGAAAAGCATGAGAACACATTACACAAACCCCAAAATTGGCAAAGCGTTTAACATACTGGAAAGCCTTAGTTCCGACACTGAAGTCTGGACTCAGGCTCTGGAAAGAGAGAAAGCTTTGAGAGATGAAATCTCAATGCTTGCTTCCGCTCGAAGAGAAGGTGAGAAAAACGGTTTTGTGAAGGGTGAAAAAACCGGCTTTGTGAAGGGTGAAAAAACCGGCTTTGTAAAGGGCGAGAAAACCGGCTTTGTGAAGGGCGAAAGGCTCGGTATTGAAAAGACTGCCAAAAATTTGTTCCTTTTGGGTACTCTGTCAATAGAAGAAATTTCCAGGGCAACCGGGTTGAGTATTGCTGAAATTAAAG
>JAUCGE010000325.1 GCA_030377965.1 Desulfobacterales bacterium HSG16 | reverse complement strand
TTCCGATGCCATCTTCGGCAGATATGCCTCAAGGATACCGATAAATGGAGTTTCTTCTTTCAATCCAGATATTTTCAAGGTTTCCCGTTCGGATTTGATCAGTTTTTTCATGATTTTTATGATCTGATCATCTGTAAGTTCTTTCGCATCAATCCTGCCGAATTCTCCCATTAAAACGCGAAGTGTGTTTTTTTTGTCCTCGTCTTTTGCCTTCATAGCAGCAGTTAAATCTTTTTTGACTTGTTCCTGAAGTTTCATTTTTTTTATTTAATCTCCTTTATTATCAATGGCATTGATTTCAATCAATGTAGTTATTGCGCTGCCTTTTTATTCAAAAATAATATCGACAGCGTCCATGCCTGTGGATGCTTTTTCTTGACATTTTTTATCTTATTATTTTCAAAAGAGTGTGTAAAGAGCATGTCTTTATTTTGAAGCCAT
The DNA here is from genome assembly GCA_030377965.1 of Desulfobacterales bacterium HSG16. Lineage (GTDB taxonomy): Bacteria > Desulfobacterota > Desulfobacteria > Desulfobacterales > HSG16 > JAUCGE01. Next base: position 2,716 of record JAUCGE010000325.1, on the reverse strand, counting down.
CGGGTTATGCCGTCAAAATCATCTGTAATGCCGATAATCGATATCGTATCGTTTTGCCTTGTAGCCGAATTTTCGCACTGTGGTTTTCAAAGCTTTTGCAGCCTCGGTCACATTACCGAAGGTGTTTTTGAGGGCATCTATTATCATTTCCTTTTCAAGGTTTTCAATGGCTTCATCCAGAGAAAATGTCATGAGCGTTCCAGATTCTCTGCCTGTCTGCAAAGTCGGGGGCAGGTGATAGGTGTGAATAGCACCTTCCTCACACAGCAGGATAGCCCTTTCGATGCAGTTTTCAAGCTCTCTGACATTTCCGGGCCAGTGATAAAGCATCAGCATGTCGATTGCGGGTGTGGAAAATCTTTTTATGTCTTTTTGGTTTTCCTCTGCATATTTTTCGAGGAAAAAATCCGATAAAAGCAGAATATCTGTTTTTCTCTCTCTTAAAGGAGGCAGGTAGATGGGAAAAACGTTGAGTCTGTAGTATAAATCTCCTCGGAAGGTTTCGTCTTCTACTGCCTGTTCGAGATTTTTGTTTGTCGCGGCCACAACCCTGACATCTGTTTTTATAGTTTTATTGCCGCCCACACGCTCAAATTCCTTTTCCTGGAGTACTCTGAGCAGGCTTGTCTGGACATCTAAAGAAATGGAGCCGATTTCATCCAGGAAAATTGTGCCTTTGTCTGCCAGTTCGAATTTTCCGGGCTTTTGCCTGACAGCGCCTGTAAAGGCTCCTTTTTCATGGCCGAACAATTCGCTTTCGATCAGGTTTGAAGGCAGAGCCGCACAGTTGATCTTGATGAAAGGGCCTTTAGCGCGGTTGGAATTATAATGGATTGAGTTTGCTACAAGTTCTTTTCCCGTACCGCTTTCTCCCCGGATCAGGACTGTGGCGTTGCTCTTCGAGACCTGGGAAATCATTTTAAAAACTTCCCGCATCTTGTTGCTGTTGCCGATTATATTTGTGATTCGGTACTTGTCCTTTAACTCATCTCTCAACCTCTGATTTTCGAGCCGCAGGCGTTCTTTTTCAAGGCGGATGGTTTCAAGATTTATCACATGCTGTGCCAGCATTGTGGCTGTTACAGAAAGCAGCTGATTGCCTTCATCAAGAGAATATTCTTTGTCAAACGGTTTATCCACGCTCAACGCGCCTATTACCTGATTCCCTTTTTTAATAGGTACGCAGAAAAAAGAAAGTTCTTTTAAGGGTTTTTTCTGTCTGGAGTGAGTTTTATTCAAAAACAGGGGTTCTTTTGATATTTTTGGGATTGCTATCGACTCTCCATTTTCGATAACCCTGCCTGTTATTCCTTCTCCAAGTTTATACTTCCCTCTTTGTATGGCCTTTCTGGACAGACCGTGGGCCACTTCGATGACTATTTCGTTTTTAAACGATTCAAGTATGGTGATCGTTCCCCTGTCCATACCCATAGATGTGGACAGGATATCGAGTACTTTGTACAATGATTTTTTAAGATCCAGATGTTCGTTCAGAACTTTGCTGATTTCATAAAGCAAAGTGATTTCTTCTATTTTTTTCATAAACCAGCTTCCTGCCCAAATTATTTACAAACGTTTTATTTACAAACGTTTTATTTACAAACGTTTTATTTACAAAGATTGACGATTACTTTAAAAAGGCAGGCTGTGTCAACAGGAAGCAAAAGATTAATAATCATAATATTCCTTCTTTTTTCTGAACAATTTCCAGGATGCAATTTTCAATACAATGAAACATCCCAGAGCTATATAAAGCAGGATTTTGACAGATCCTCCAAAAAAGATCCATATTCGTGTTTTTTGAATGGCTAAAGCTGTTCCAAAGCTGATCAGAAGAATGATCATCAAAGAATAGAGCCTGTCAACACCAGGCAGATCGGCCAGAACGTTTTTTCTTGCGATTATGATCAGGGTGGCTATCATTATGATAATTGGGAAAAAATAGACAAAAGCATTGACATCAAGCAGGTTCTGTCTTGAAAAAAACAGGGTATATCCTGTGAGGGTGCAAGACAGCATACCAGGAACGCAGACCAGATAAACCAGTAAAGAATAAATATATTTTCGGACTCTGGAAGGATCATAATGTGATTTGGGCTGTAACAGTACCATGATCAATGCACACAGAGGGGGAAACAGGAAAACTGCCAGAATATGGATCAATTCGAAGTTTCCGAGTTTGTCCATCATGTCCTGGATGCTCATCGGCTTTGCTGCATTTTTTGTATTTTGTACACTTTTTGAGCGGGAATGCCGCCTTGACTCAACAGATCTGGATCTTAAATGATCCGTGGTGTCTGCCAATATGGATCTGGACTCATTCGTGCCGTTTGTCTCTATCGGTTTTGAATCAATTTCATTACTTTTCTCCTCATCATTCTCCATGGGGGAATATTTGGGGGATGAATCGTTTTCGGATAAGTCGTTTTCAGACAGGCCGTTTATAGATTGTTCATCAATGCTTCTTTCAACCCGCAGTACATCTTTTTTCGGATACCCGATTACAGCCCCAAACTTACTGCATTTGAACTGGCCGTCGGTTTCCCATATTTTTTCTGCTTCGATAACCTTTCCGTTTTTAAGATAGAGAGTATCGGCAAATGCCTGCGTACAAAAAATCGAAAAAATCAAAAAAATCAAAAAGAGTCTTTTTTTCATAGTGAAATCCTCTGGTAAAAATGAAAGAGAGTGTTTGCATCATGATCATAAGCACAAA
>JAUCGE010000324.1 GCA_030377965.1 Desulfobacterales bacterium HSG16 | reverse complement strand
TTGCGATCTTCAAATTTTATTTTTTGCAACCTTTTATAATATGGCCAATAATCAGGCAGCCCCGAATCGTGAAGCAATAGATTACGTATTGTAATTTTAGCTTTGTCAGTATCCTTAAAACAGGGCATCAAATCTCCGATGCAATAATCGAGTCGAAGCTTTTTTTCCTGAATGAGTAAAATAACAGCAATAGTTGTGGCCAGCGGCTTGGTCAAAGACGCAAGATCGAAAATTGTGTCCAGTTTAACTCTTTCACCAGAATATATATCTGTCTGGCCATATGCTCGAAAAAATCTGATATTTCCTTTTTCAGATACCAGCAGCACACTACCGGGAAACACTCCTGCAGATATTCCTGCCTTCATTGTTTCACCAATCTTATTTCCGAATTCCATATTTTTTTCCATAGCCATTATTGTTGGTTCCCGGATACATTTATACTGGGAAGACCTTTTCTATCAACATTGAACGAAATCATGCTTTTTTCTGTATCAAGACAGGCATCAATGCCAAAAGGAATGGTAATATTCGGCACGCCATGTCCTATATCGACTCCAGTCAATACTGGAATTTTTAAATTTGAAAAAATATTTTTCGTGATTTTCAAGATTTCATCCGGTTTTCCACAATCGGTAAAAGTTCCGAGTATCACCCCTGCAAGATTATCAAAACATCCGGCAAGTTTCATATGGGTCAACATTCTATCTATTCTATAACTGGCTTCCGCCCTGTCTTCTATAAAAAGGATATGGCCTGAAACATCCGGCATATAAGATGTTCCGAGAAGATGGCACAAGGTTGTAAGGTTTCCGCCGAATACAGGCCCATATGCCCTGCCCTTCGTTATGGATATAGAATTTTCAAAAAATATGTCCAGTTTTTTTTCAAAAGTTAAAGCTTGATACATAAAATCTCTGGTGACAAAATCTGCATCAGCAAGGCTGACAATAACAGGCCCGTGCAAAACAGCCATACCGCATTTTTGGTATAAAAACGATAAGATGGCTGTAATATCACTGAAACCTATAAAAATTTTCGGATTTTTGTAAATCAGTGCAGAATCAAGCATATGAAGAATCCGCATTGATCCGAACCCTCCCCTTGCACAAGCTATCCCATTTATTTTGTTGTCAGCGAACAAACTGTTCAATATCTGCGCCCTGTGCCTGTCAGATCCAGCCAGATATCCTTTTTTCATGAAAATTTCATCAGGGATAACCACCTTAAATCCGAACGATTTAAGGACTGAAACTCCGGCATCAAACCGATCTTTGGAAAAAGAACTGGCAGGTGCTGCCACAGCGATTGTATCTCCCGGTTCGAGGGGCTTTGGAACTTTTTTTTTAAAATTTTGTATTTTCATTAAAAGATAGCTTGACACCCGGTTTATGTTAATGTTAGACACCCTCTTGTTTGTCGGGGCGTAGCGCAGACTGGTAGCGCACTTGGATGGGGTCCAAGGGGTCGGAGGTTCAAATCCTCTCGCCCCGACCAACACTTATAAAAAAACAAAGCGGGATGGCAAGAATTTGCTTTCCCGCTTTTTTTTATGGTCATAAATACAGCCCTTAATCCCTTAATTCAACAATCTATCAACCGCCTGACATGCCATGTTAAACCTGGCATCACGATCACCTGAGATCGTGACAAAAGGCCGACTGCGGGAATTGAGTTCATAAATACATCTGTCCAGAAATTTCCGTCTCTTGTCCGGCAGATGTCTCTGGTTATCGAACTCCCAGGGAATATCTATATCCGTTACAAGATAAAGATCATATATACGCTCATCTGCGGCTTTCTTCAACCATTCGGGACAATGATCGAATAAAACATCGCTCCATATGCATGTGGTGATAAGATCCGTATCACAAAAAAGTACTTTTTCAGCCTGTCGGGCCAGCGCATCCTCCGAAGCTATCTGTCCTCTGACTATAAATTCTATATCGCTTTTATCACACTTACCGTCTTTAAAATCAAGAAACGCCCTGGCATATTCATCTACGCAGACAGTACCGTAATGTTCTGCCAACTGACGTGTCAATGTGGATTTTCCTGTAGATTCAGGCCCAAATATACATATCCTTTTTACAAAAAATGGCCTAACGCATGAAGGAAGAAATTTCCAGTTTGTCATCGGATATTCCCGGATCATGCTCCCTGACACAGGCACAATTACGCGTCCATGATCCACAGGCACATATGCTGCGCCAATCACCTCTGCCAGTTTCCAGCCATAATCTTCCGATGCAAAACAATAATCAATATCACAAGGTATTCGCGATTTTACAAGATCGTGCCAGATCCGCCAGAAATCAGGATGTTCACAAGGCTCTTGAGGTACCTGTTCATCCACATGAATAACATCGGCTTTTGGAAACATCTCTTTTACCCACTGATATCGGAGCTTTCCCGGAATCGGCTCGGAGGGTATAGAACAGACAAGTATGGTCAGCCTGTCCGTAAAATTGAGTGCAAAATCGATCAAATATTTATGCCCCAGATGGGGCGGCATGAACTTGCCTAAAATCATACCTGTAGATTTTTTTTGCATATTCTTTTTTCCATTCGATACATCCCTTAGAGCATGTTTGAAAAATCCCCTTTTTGCCCGATTTCTACGTCAGCCTCAAATTTCAATCCTCAAAATACTCAATGTATTCCTGCGGTTGAAATTTTAGCCTTCCTTGAACTCGACCAAAAAGTGAACTTTTCAAACACGCTCTTAAAATTTCCGGCCTGAAATACGAGTTGAGAAAAAATTCATTCTGATGTAACAATAATAGTTATTTTACCGCAATTTGATAAAAGGAGTCAATATGCGATATCCGTTACCGGAATCAATCGGCAACCCGGATCTTCTGGTGGGCAGAGAACAAGAATTTGCCATTATCAACAAATGGATTAAACGTATACCAAGACGAGCAGCAAAATCGCGAGCCATCCTTGCACGTCGAAAAAGTGGCAAAACTGCATTTCTTCAGCGCATCTTCAATCGTCTGTGGAATGAAAACGGGCAGATCATTCCGTTTTATATCAATATCCCTGAGCGTAAAACCTGGTTTCAGGATTTTGCGGTTAATTTTTACCGGACATTTGCATCTCAATATATCTCATTTCTGGAACGAAACGAGTTTTTTGTGACAAACCATCTGACTCTT
>JAUCGE010000323.1 GCA_030377965.1 Desulfobacterales bacterium HSG16 | reverse complement strand
TCCAGCCTGATTGTGAAGGCTGCCGGATGCGGCCGCCCCCTTGGTAATAATGAAATGTTTAAAATCGGGGAAAGAAATCGTACTGTATTGAAAAAATTGCTGTGGAAAAACAATATTATGCTGGAATCAGAAACAGTAGGAGGCACTACGAGCAGGACAGTTCATTTTGACATCACTATAGGACAGATTATAATCAGCAGTAATGGTGTCAAACATGAATTATAAAGAGGCTGGTGAAGCTGTAAAACTTAAACTCGACAAATGCGATTGAAGATGACTTTCAGAAACAGACTGAATCTGATTATGCTTGGATTTATCGTGGTGGTAATGACTGCCTCCACAATTATTTCCGCGTACACGATTCGAAAACAGCATATAGAATCTGTCTATTCCTCTTTTGACAGAACCTTTGGTATTGTTCTCAATGAACTTGGTGAGATAAAACGCAAGGTTCTTCTGGATACGACACAGTTGATTTCAACTGCCAAAATCGGAGCTGTCTTGAAATTTATGGACCATTTCAAGACCAGGTCTTCTATGAAAATGGTTCGGGAAAAACGCTTGTCCCTTATCAGTTATCTTTACAATACTGCACATGCAGACAATATATGGATGATGGCCGTTAATGATGCGGACGGTGACCCTGTTGTGTTCGTCCGTATGGAAGCTGACGGATCGGCCATTGCCGGATTCCCGATTCGTGAGGGAAAAAATGTGTCATATCGGATCGCTCATATAAAAAAAGGATGGGCCAAAGATGCCCTTTCCTGGGAAAAGAAAACAGAAATTCCTTTTGCAGCAGAAATCCTGACACAATTGACGCAGGATAATGACCATGCCGATTTTGAAGCCATCGGCAATTATTTATGCTGTGTCAGCATAGCGCCTGCATCAACCGGTGTTTATAATGAAAGCACAGATACACTCCAGCAGAAAGTGGTTGGAACAGTTGTCAGCATCGTGAAGATTGAACAGCCCTTTGCTGTCAGACTTGCCGAATATACGGAAGCCGATATAAATCTTTTCACAGATAAAGGATCTTATGCAGGGACAATTGAAAAAAATGCTGACCTTGCTCGCAAAGCCCGTGGGAAAAATCTAAAAATGCGGGAATATAAGGGCAGAAAAGTTTCGATTGATGAAATAGACATGAACGAAAAACCCTGTGCCAGAGGAATACTCGAACTCGGGAGCAAGGATCGTCCGGGTGCAATTGTTGCCATCTTTTCCTATGACGAAGCCCTGGAAAACACAGAACAGATAGTAACGGTTCTTCTCATAACTGCCGTCTGCTGTTTTGCGCTGTCAATGCTGCTCATGATTCCAATGGCCAATAAAATCACCAGGCCGGTACATCAGGCTATTGCTATCCTCGACAAAGGCGCTGCACAGGTAGCAGCCGCATCCGGGCAGGTTTCTTCGTCAAGTCAGCATCTGGCCAGAGGAGTTTCCGAACAGGCGGCCTCCATAGAACAGACCTTTTCATCCCTCGAACAGATGTCCTCCATGACAAAGCTCAATGCTGACAATGCTGACCATGCGGATAAATTAACAAGAGACACATATGATATCATCGAAAACGCTGCAAAATCAATGAATAAATTGACGGCTTCCATGTCTCTGATTTCTGAAGCCAGCGAAGAGACCTCGAATATAGTCAAAACAATTGATAATATTGCTTTTCAGACAAATCTGCTCGCTTTAAACGCTTCTATAGAAGCCAGCCGGGCAGGTGAGGCTGGAACCGGTTTTGCCGTTGTTGCCCAGGAAGTCAGAAGCCTTGCTTTGAAAACCGCTGTTTCAGCAAAAGAAACCGCAGCGCTGATCGAAAAAACTACGGATATGGTTCGAGATGGTTCCGCACTGGTATCAAAAACAGACTCTTTATTTACCAGTGTCAGTGCAAGTTCTAAAAAAGCAGCTCAACTGATAGCCGAAATATCTTCAGCCTCAAAAGAACAGGCCCAGGGTATTGAACAGATTAACCAGGCTATGGCGGGTATGGATGATGTCACCCAGAACAATGCTGCCAATTCTCAGGAATCGGCTTCTGCAGCGGAGCAGTTAAATGCCCAGGCAGAACAGATTATGCATGTAGTAAGGGAAATGCTGCGTTTGTTCGATGGCATATCTGAAAAAAAAAGAAATGCCGGAAAGGAGAACAGATAAAAAATGTCAATCAATGTTCTGGTTGTAGACGATAGCAGGGTTATGAGGGCCATGATCCTCAAATCCCTTGAGCTAGCAGGTCTGCCCATAGACCAAACCTATCAAGCCACAAATGGTAAAGAAGGGCTTGAAGTACTCAAACAACATGGTATTGACCTTGTGATCGTTGATGTCAATATGCCGATTATGAACGGCGAGGAAATGTTGGACGCAATGATAAAAACACCTGGATTGCAGAATATTCCAGTTCTGGTCATTTCAACGGAAAGCAGTGTGACCCGTACCACCAGGCTCCGTGAAAAAGGAGCGGCATTTATACACAAACCGTTTAAGCCGGAAACCATCCGAGATACGGTGAAACATATTATGGAGGGAAAATAGATCCATGAATCAGCAAATTAATCAAATATTGGGACAAATTACTGAAGACATCCTGGAAAAACTGGCATTTATTTTTTCTTCCCCTGAAGAGGAGATTGATTCCATAGATAAGGCATCTTCGATCACAGGCAGGGTATCTTTTACCGGGCCTTTTACGGGAATTCTCGAAATGTCCATTTCAGAATCTGCGTTACCGGAGCTTGCTGGCAACATGCTTGGCATAGACGATGATGAAACAACCGCTGAACTGCAGCAGGATGCTCTCAAAGAACTGATCAATGTGGTATGCGGCAACCTTTTACCTGCTATAGCGGGAAAAGATATAATTTTCAACGTTGATGCGCCTCAAATCATTTCTTCGGAAGATTCCGCTACCAGCGGACGGGATATTGAGTCGGAAGTCAAGCTGGAACTCGAAGAAGGCCAGTGCGATATATTGTTATTCCTGGACGGAGATATTCCAAGCGGACTTGCCGGTGCAGAGTAAACGGAAGATTTATACAGAAAAAAAGGATACTTTACGATTGCCCCGTCAGATCCGGCGTTTGTTTTTTCTATGGCCAAAGGAGGCAGTAAGCTAGCATTTACCCATTTACCGTGGAGTATAAAGA
>JAUCGE010000054.1 GCA_030377965.1 Desulfobacterales bacterium HSG16 | reverse complement strand
TGTCTGCAAGAATTGATTCTACCGACAGGAACGATATTCTTTTTCTGACCAGGCAACTCAATATTCAATCACCTGATGAAATTTTTGAAATTATCGAAAAATATTACCGAAAAAACCGGATCAAACCCGCAACTCAGTTTTTTATTGAGGAGATTTTTGAAGATGACGACGATTAAGGTAGTCAAAAAAGAGATCGAAGCCGATAATGAAAATTGGTTGATCCCGTTTCTGAATTTTGTTGATGATTTCAGGCGGGATAAAAATTTATCGGCAGTCCGGCATCCTTTTGAACTGACCAATGAAAAAATTGACGCTTTGCTTGCTTCGACCATCGAATATCTTGGCAATGAATTGCATCTGGAAATTCCCGAATGGACAGAATCGGTTCCGCCCTGCAAAGAACCATGGTTTGTTGCAGGCGTTGAAAATATCAAAGCGATAGCCGTTGTTGAAAGTCCTGTCTTTTTTAGAAGAAGAAAAATATTTGTTTTGGAAAATTTTCTTGTAAGAGTATGATGGAAAAACAGCGCTGTTCGACAAGCAAATAGGAGTTTTAAAAATGCGGACAAATCAAAACAAGTCCATAACGCTGATTGAAAAGATGCCTTTTTTTGAAACATATAGTCTGATAAGAAAACGTATGGTGATTGCGGTTTTTGTGGTACTTGCGTTGTTGTCATTTGGAAATCTGGTAATTGCGGATGAAAAATCTGAAATTTTTCCACAGTTGGGGCATTCGCTATGGGTCAATTCTGTGACATTCAGCCCTGACGGAACCATGGCATTGTCCGGGAGTGGCGACAAAACCCTGAAGCTATGGAACATAGCCACAGGCAAATGCATCCGCACGTTCACCGGGCATTCGGGTCAGATCGAATCCGTAGTATTCAGTCCAGACGGGTACTTTGCGTTGTCCGGCGGGTCTTATAAAGACGAAACCATGAAACTATGGGAAGTATCCACAGGGCGGTGCATCCGCACGTTCACTGGACATTCGGGTTGGGTAAAATCCGTGGCGTTCAGCCCAGATGGACAATTTGCGTTGTCCGGGAGTGTTGGCCCCCTAAAACTGTGGAAAGTATCCACAGGCAAATGCATCCGCACGTTCACCGGGCATTTGGGTGGAGTTAACTCCGTGACGTTCAGCCCAGACGGACACTTTGCGTTATCCGTGGGTATTGACGGAACCCTGAAGCTGTGGGAAATATCCACAGGCAAATGTATCCGCACTTTCAATGGAAATTATTCTGTCAGGTCCGTAGCGATCAGTCCAGACGGAAGCCTGGCATTGACCGGGGGGGCTGACAAGACTCTGACACTATGGGAAGTAACCTCAGGCCGGTGCGTCCGCAAATTCACTGGGCATTCGAATAGTATCACATCTGTGGAGATCAGCCCTGACGGAACCATGGCGTTATCCGGAAGCAAAGGCACCTTGAAGCTGTGGAATATATCCACAGGCAAATGCATCCGCACGTTCACGGAGTCCACTGGGCATGTCAAATCCGTTGCGTTCAGCCCGGACGGAACCATGGTGTTGTATGGATATACCAACACCCTGAAGCTGTGGGACATCTCCACAAACAGATGCGTCCGCACATTCACCGGGCATTCGAATAGTGTTTCTTCTGTGGCGTTCAGCCCTGACGGGCGCATGGCATTGTTCGGGGGCTACCCCTCCTTCAAACTGTGGGACATTTCCACTGGTCAGTGCATGCGCACGTTCAATGGCCATCCACCAGCTTTGGTCAAATCCGTGGTGTTCAGCCCTGACGGAACCCTGGCATTGTCCTGTGGATATTATAAAGACAAAGCCCTGAAACTTTGGGATTTACCTAAAGGCCAGTGCGTCCGCACTCTCTCTGGGCATTCGGGTCGGATATATTCCGTAGCGTTCAGTCCTGACGGAACCCTGGCGTTGTCCGGGAGTGAGGACAAACACTTGAAACTGTGGGAAGTTTCCACTGGTCGGTGCGTTCGTACTGTTTACGGGCATTCTAGTTGGGGTGTTCGATCCGTGACGTTCAGCCCTGACGGGCGTAAGTTCCTTTCCGGTGGTTGTGATAAAAGCCTGAAACTTTGGGATGTCTCCACAGGCCAGTGTATCCGTATGTTCGAGGGGCATCCGAATAATGTCTATTCAGTGGAGTTCAGCCCTGACGGGCGCATGATATTGTCCGGATCTGCTCATGCTGGTAATAATGTTGACCTCCTTAAACTATGGGAAGTTTCCACTGGTCGGTGCGTGTACACGTTCGATGGGCATTCAGATGGTGTTAATTCCGTAGCATTCAGCCCTGACGGAACCTTGGCGTTGTCTGGGAGTATGGACAATACCCTGAAGCTATGGGATATCTCCACTGGTAGGTGTCTCCGCACATTCACGGGACATTTGACTGATGTCAAATCCGTGACGTTCAGCCCAGACGGAACCTTGGCATTGTCAGGGAGTGAAGACCACACCACTCGCATCTGGAACGTAAAAACCGGCAAAGAGATCGCCAAAATGGTTTCCTTTGACGACGGCGAGTGGGTAACAATAACGCCTGAAGGTTATTACAACGCATCTGTAAACGGTGGAAAACACCTGAATGTTACCATTGGCACAAATGTTTATTCTATAGACCAATACGAAGAAACCTATTACAGGCCAGACATTGTAAAACTTGCCATAAAACTTGGAAATACGCAGACCGCAATTGCAAAATTGCAAAAACACATCAAACCGGTTGCAATGGCAAAAGCCCAGCCCCCGAAAATATGGTTTGTGTCTCCGGCTCCCAGTTATGAAACAACCCGAGGATATATTGAGGTTCGGGTCAAAACCGAGGATATTACCGACACCGTGGATTCAGTAACCTTTAAAGTGAATTTCAGGCCCATTGCAAAGGCAAAAGTTCCGGTAAGACCCGTGAGAGCTGGTAAGAAAATTCGGGAATTTTCAAAGCAGATTCCCCTTAAAATAGGCGAAAACTGGGTAGAAGCCGAGGTAAAAGGTAAACATGGAGCCACGCGCAAGACTACCATACTGGTCATGCGTAAGGGCAAGATCAAAAAGCTTCCGGTTCTCTATTATTTTGGAGCCGGGGTTTCAAAGCATTCCCTCAACGGCCTGTCACTTCAATATCCTGACAAAGATATAACCGGCCTGGCGGAAGTGCTTAAACGTCAAAAAGAAAAAGTTTATAAGAACGTGAAAGCCAAAGTCCTTGTAAATGAACAGGCCACCAGGGCAAATATTATTGACGGTGTTGAAACCTTTTTTAAAAATGCAAACCAGGAAGATGTGGCCATATTTTTTATATCAGGCCACGGCATGAACAGTTCGGCAGGAGAATACCATTTTATCGCTTATGATACCAATCCTGACAGGCTCTCTTCAACAGGCGTATCATGGAAATTTTTTAACAGCCTCCTGAAAAAAAGCAAAGCAAGCATCCTGCTTTTTTCAGACACCTGCCATTCAGGAAATATTGCAGGCAATGCTGAATGGAGAAACCGTGCCAATATTGATCCCAATGAATTTCTGCGGGAATCGGCCAGAGCCGGTGTGTTTGTGTTTTCATCCAGTTCAGGAGACACGGTTTCAAGGGAAGACCCGTCATGGGGACACGGCGCATTTGCCAAGGCTCTTATTGACGGTCTGAATGGTGAAGCCGCGTATAAAAAAGGCTTGGTCAAACTCAGTTTTTTGCAGGATTATGTGAAGGATACGGTATTGGAACTTACGGATAACACTCAGCAGCCAGTCATTCCAAAACTTGGAGGTGCAGGAATGTTGTTAGATCTGGTGATAGCTGAGAAGATGTAAAATTTGAAAAATCCCAGGGAATATCTCTTTAAACTTTGTAAAAAAATGACAGATGAAGAGAGCTAAAATGATTGATATCAATACCAATATGGTTAATCTCAATATGATTGATACCATAGGCAGCGGTATCAAACGGATGTTTACCATTCAGAAGAAAAAGTTTTTCCCTCTGCCTGAGTACACATTGTCAGATGACCGGGTCAAGGTGGTGATTACCGGCAAAGTGCTGGATGTGAATTATGCAAAAAAGCTAGCCCAGATGCCAGAACTGAGTCTGGAAGATATTATCTTGCTGGATAAAATACAAAAGCATAAACCGCTGGAAGATGCACAGATCAAAAAACTTAGACAAAAGAGACTCATTGAAGGTCGAAAACCCAATTATCATATTTCATCTCAGGTGGCCGGAAAAAGCGGTCAAGATTGGGAAAAAAATATGAAATTTCGATAGTGTCGAAGAAGGAACTATTTGAAAAATGACAATAGTAATTAGCGGAGGATTATTGTGAGTATTTTCATAGAAAAAATTAGAGTTCGTAATTTTCGTTCTTTAAGACATGTGGACATAACACTTTCCCCGAATATAACTTTGTTGGTTGGCATTAACAATGCCGGAAAAACGACATTTTTACGTGCTTTAGGACTGGCGTTGAATATGGATCGTCGTTTTATCAGCCATGATGATTTGTTCATAGATAAGAACGGTCATCCATTACCAGAAGCTGAACGGGTAATTACGATTGATGTAAAAATCATTCCTGCTGATAATTCAAACGATTTTAACGATTTGTGGGCAGATATTTTTGGTACGGATATAATCTCAGACGCATATGGAAAATACATTTTTGCATTTAGAACACAAATAAAATTTGATCATCTTAGCAAAGAAGCCCAGATCAAACGTTACGTTATCCGCGATTGGGACAACAATATCGTTGATGAAAATACTGAAATTTCTGCCAATTTATCCGGTATTCCGTTTCATTTCATTGACGCACAACGTGATTTGCAAGAAGATATACAGCAGCGTAATTCTCATTTTGGGCGCTTGGCTGGAAAAATTGACTACGACGTGGAGCAACGGAAAAAATTGGAAGGGGCTTTGTCCAAATTGAATGAAGATGCTGTTGCGAATAGTGAAGTGTTATCACACCTGTGTACGGCATTGGAAGAATTGAATAGAACAGTCCAGATCAGAGGTAAAGGTGTTGAAATCACGCCATTCCCTAAAAAAGTTCGGGATTTACACAAAGGCATGAAAGTCCATTTTCAAGATGGAGGGTCAGACACTTTCAGCCTTGAATATCACGGTATGGGGACGCGCAGTTGGGCATCTCTGCTGGCATTCAAGGCTAAAATCAGTTGGGAAGCACAGGAAAAACATGATGAAAATGAGCCGTTTTTTCCGATTTTAGGTTTGGAAGAACCGGAAGCACATTTACATCCCAATGCACAACGGCAGGTTTACCGACAGTTATATGAGATTAAAGGTCAAAAAATTATCAGTACGCATTCGCCTTATATTGCAGCTTTAGCTGATTTAACTGAGATACGGCATTTTGACAAGGAAACAGATCAAACATCTGTAACAAGGATACGCCTGGATGGAGACAAAGATGAAAAGAGAAAAATAGAGCGTCAAGTTATCAACACTCGTGGCGAAATACTATTTGCAAAGATAGTAATATTATCTGAAGGTGAAACAGAAGAACAGGTGTTACCAATATTTGCAACGAAGCACTGGGATAATATTCATCCGTTTGAAAAAGGAATTGTTTTTATTGGATGCGGTGGTAGTAATTACAAAGCATTTCTAAGTTTACTTGAATCTTTGAAAATTAAGTGGGTTATCTTCTCAGATTATGATACAAAACAAGTAAAAAGTGATGTAAAAAGCTCTGGAAAACATGTTGGAATCAACGATGTTGAGAGTGATAATAGATTTTTCTTATTAGGAAAGCCCATTGAAGACTACCTGATTGACAATGGTTATCAGGACGAGATGAAGGACGCTATTATACGTGATGAAGAACCTGTTTATATCAATCAACATCATAAAAATTCAAAAGAGCCTGAGTGGCAGATTCTAAAAAATGAGATTAAATCATATACAGTTGATGATCTTTCAAGGCGAGTAAAAAAATATAAAACAAAGCTTGCGCCAATGTATGCTGAAAGAATAGCAAACCGCACAGATGATAAAAATATTCCACCTAAAATACGAGAACTTTTTAATGTGATTGATGCTGTGATTCATCCCAATAAAACAATTGAGGTAAAAAATGCAACATTTATCTGAAGAGCAACGAATTATCGTTGATGCTTGGACAGAAAATGGTGGTGCAATGCTGGTATCAGCTTCGGCAGGTAGTGGTAAAACCCGTGTGTTGACTGAATCTGTACGCAGTTTGTTAGAAAATGCACCTAAAGAAAGATTCCGCATTTTATGTCTGACTTTCACCAACAGGGCAGCAGAAGAGATGCAGGAACGTCTTAAATCAGTTAAGGGCATCAAAGAGCGGGCATTTATCAATACCATTCATGCTTTTGGTCTGAATGTGTTAAAAGCCTATCGGCATGAGCTGGGTTATATTGACATACCGCATATTATTGAGAAAGAGATAGATCGTAAAGATGTATTGAAAAATGTCTTTTTACAAAGTCCAATTCTTGAACCATATTTCATGCAAAATCCTGCCGGCTCACCTAGCAATTTGGAAAACCATCAGAAAAAGATTTTAAGAAATTCTCTGGAATGGATTTCAAAGCAAAAAAAACAACTTGTTTTCATTGACGATGAAGTCAGCAGTTATAATGGCTGGCAATATAAGCACCTTCACTTATACAAGATTTATAATCAGTATCTTAGAAACCAAAATTTAATTGAATTTGACGATATTTTATTATTGGCATGGCTGCTTTTTTCCAAACCTTCAGTTGTATCTATTTACCGTCGTTTATATCGTTATGTCTTAGTTGATGAAGCACAGGATCTCAACTTCAGTCAATATCAGGTGATCAAGACTTTATGTGCAGATGTTATCCGTAATGTTTTAATGGTAGGAGATGGTAATCAAGCTATACACGGTTATGCGGGTGCGGATAAAAAATATATGTTTTCAGCGTTTGTTCAAGATTTTGGAGCAAAACAGCGGAGTATCAACAGTAATTATCGTTCATCAAGAGCTGTCTTGGAATTTGCAAATACGATTATTCATTCCGATGTGCAAAATCCACAAATTCAGTATTTTGAAGGCATAGCGGAGGTGCATAGTTTTGCAGATGAAAATAATGAAGCAATGTGGATAATAGAGAAAATAGAGCATTTGCTTGATATGAAATCTCCAGAGTTTGAAGGCTCTGTCATGCTGAACAAGATTGCCATCTTGGCAAGAACCCGATTTGTATTCAATAAACTGATAGAACAACTGGATGCAAACAACTTTTTATATACCTTAAAAAAAGGGCCTGAAGGCTTAACCGCTGAATCCACTTTAATGAAGATATTTGATTTGGGAACGCGGATTGTCGCCAACCCACAAGGTGAAGTTTATTCTCAGCAGTTAATCACTATTTTAAACTGTCATTCATCACCTGCAATTTATGGCGGTCTTGAATTTCTTGACAACTTAAAATCAAAAATAAAAAGTAAAGAAATTAATTCATTATCGTATGATATTTTGTTACAATCCTGGAGTCTTATAGACAAAAATATTTCTAATTTCTTATCTGCACTTGATTTAATAGAAAATAAATTGTCTGATATTGAAAATGAGAATGAACGCAGCAATGCACAGAACGATATTACAGAATGGCGTACAGCATGGTCTAAGTATATTCGTAATACACCCGCAAACAGTAAATCCCTGGCTGATTTTCGTCGCTATACCGCAATGGGGTTCAGTAAACTTTCTATGACAAATGATCAACTTACCCTGGCAACCGTGCATACTTCGAAGGGATTGGAATTTGATATTGTCTTTTTAATAGGGATGACAGAAGGCACTTTCCCTGATTATCGGGCAAAAACTGAACACGCGTTAGAGGAGGAAAAAAATAATGCCTATGTTGCAATCACACGCGCCAGGCGGCATATTTACATAAGCTATCCCAGAAAAAAAATGATGCCGTGGAAGGCGGAAAACAAACAAGTTAAATCAAGCTTTTTAAAAGAATTATCAATATTTGATCATGATTGAAAATGTCAGATGATATTGAAAACTTACTTGGGGATCAGCGGAATGCACAAAAAGTAAGCACGAAGACGAGAATCAATAAGGACACAACAAGGCAAACAAACCATTGTATCTATAGTTCGCCCACCTTTGGCATATCACCTAAAATCGGGAAGATAAAACTCATGAACATCAATGCCTCCATCATCGACCAGCGCCTGATTTCAGTAGCCGATGCCATCTGCCAACAGGCTGCTGAAGAATTGCGTATCACCGAAACGGGCAGGCTGAAATCCCTGGCTTTTGTGTATCTGTGCGTTAAAATTATGCTGGATGCCGAAGATGCCGAAGCTTTTGATTGTTTGACTGAAGGCGGCGGAGATTTCGGTGTAGATGCTATGCATATTTCTGAAGAATATGATGGCGAATTCACAGTCAGTTTGTTCCAGGGTAAGTATAAAAACAATCTGGATGGCAATGCTAATTTTCCGGAAAGTGGGATTACAGGCTTGATTAATGCGATCAAGCATTTATTCGATCCTGCCTCCCAATTGCAATATATCAATGCTCGCCTGCGAGCAAAAGTCGAGGAAGCCCGCAGTTTGATTCGAGACGGCTATATTCCCCGGATACGAGCGCTGGCCTGTAACAATGGATTGGAATGGAAAGACGCTGCTCAGGAGGCAATAGATCGGGCGGGATTCGGAAATCAGGTGACATGGGAACATGTCAATCACGAACGACTGGTGAAGATTCTGCAAGCTTCCAGGCCGGTCAGGGAAAATTTGCAACTGAGCGGTAAAGCCCTGGTCGAAGACATGAATTTTTCCAGAGTGCTGGTAGGACGAATTTCAGCGAATGCAATAGCAGATCTCATCGAACGACACGGAGAACGTTTGCTGGAACGCAATATTCGCCGTTATCTGGGACTGCAAGGAAATCGTGTCAACGAGGGTATCTGCAGCACATTACAGAGCGGAGAGAGTGACAATTTTTATTTTTATAACAACGGTATTACCCTGATCTGTGATAGTTTTTCATATAATGCGCTGCAAAACAAAGATCATCTGGTACGCGTTGAGAACCTGCAAATCATAAACGGCGGACAGACCTGCATGACTATTTTCAAGACTCTACAAAAACCGGAGTTATTCCAGCACGATGCCCAGGCCTATGTTTTACTGAGACTATATCAATTACCCAGTGACAATGAGGATCTCGTATGGCGGATAACTTACGCTACTAACAGCCAGAATCCGGTAGATTTAAGAGATCTGCGCGCCAATGACAAATACCAGCAACGGCTGGAAATGGATATTGAGCAATTGGGTTTCAACTATCGCCGAAAGCGTACCGACAAACCAGCCAGCCCCACAGATATCACTTCGAGTACAGCAGCAGTGGCAACACTTGCCGTGTGGCGGAAAAAACCCCATCGGGCTAAATTTTTCTCCCGCGAACATTTTGGAAAACTGTACAATGTAATTTTCACAGATCAGCTTAACGGCTCCCAGATTTTGTGCGCTGTACGCTTATATCGAATAGCCGAAAACCGACGCAAAAGACCGAAACCGCATGATCCGGAATTTGTCCGCTATGCATCATGCTTTATTGCTATGCAGATGGGCAAAAGGCTTCTGCATGACATGAATTTGTCCATAGAGCAGATAAGCTATAAAAATTTTTACGATGCCAGTCAACTTATAGAGAAAAATAAAGATGCCTGTTTCGATGGTTCGGTGCAGGATGTCGAGCAGGCACTTTGTCAGCTTTATGGAACGCAGAAAATCTCATTGCAACAGCTTTCCGCTACCTTCCGTCGTGGTGATTTGATAGAAACGCTTGAGCATATGGAGATTCTGTAAACTCAATTCCCTCTAAACCTCCCGCTTTCTGGTGGCTGTCAGCAATACGTTCCTCAATGCCTGATCGTTCCTGGCCCGCATCCATTTGCGTTCAAATCTGGGGTCAAGGACAATCTGGGCGATGGCAGACAAAGCGCTTAGATGAAACCGTCTTTCATCTCTGGTTCCCACCAGGACAAAAGATGCGTAAACCGGAGGGGTAGATCTGTCAAACACAATGCCCTGTTTACATCTGGTCAGAAGAATGGAAAATTTTTTCTCCCCTTCAATGATAATATGGGGAACAGCCAGCCCCGGACTCAATACTGTAGTGACATCAGCTTCTCTTTCCTTGAGCATTCTGTTGAGATCTGAAGGATGCATGTCAAGAGTTTCACACAGAGCATGAGCCGCTATATTGAAAAATTCATCTTTGTCCATGCCCTGTTTCAAATCCATGACCAGACTTTTTTCCAAACCTTCAGTTGTATCTATTTACCGTCGTGGTGATTTGATAGAAACGCTTGAGCATATGGAGATTCTGTAAACTCAATTCCCTCTAAACCTCCCGCTTTCTGGTGGCTGTCAGCAATACGTTCCTCAATGCCTGATCGTTCCTGGCCCGCATCCATTTGCGTTCAAATCTGGGGTCAAGGACAATCTGGGCGATGGCAGACAAAGCGCTTAGATGAAACCGTCTTTCATCTCTGGTTCCCACCAGGACAAAAGATGCGTAAACCGGAGGGGTAGATCTGTCAAACACAATGCCCTGTTTACATCTGGTCAGAAGAATGGAAAATTTTTTCTCCCCTTCAATGATAATATGGGGAACAGCCAGCCCCGGACTCAATACTGTAGTGACATCAGCTTCTCTTTCCTTGAGCATTCTGTTGAGATCTGAAGGATGCATGTCAAGAGTTTCACACAGAGCATGAGCCGCTATATTGAAAAATTCATCTTTGTCCATGCCCTGTTTCAAATCCATGACCAGACTTTTTTCAACCAGACGGTCAAACCTATCTCCGGCATTTTCTGTATTTCTGATGATGGCTTTAACCTCTGTTTTTACCGGGTTGCCCGCCAATTCTCTGGGTGCTGCCTTTTCAACCATGTCCAGAAGAGCATTTTCAGTATTAATATCAAAGCGCAGTGCCACCTCCTTTAACGATGTTATGGAACCTACCAGAGTGACCAGATCCCCCGCCTCAAGCTGTGTGTAATCATGGGGAATGATCAAGACTCTCCGCCTGCGAATGGACATGATGATGGTGTCAAAAGGCAGACGAAGATCCCGCAGAGCCATGCCTGACAATACAGGATTTTTCAAATACACATCCACAATTTTCTGCTCTTTATGCATGCCCATGAGCAGAGAGGCAGATGATGGCGACCGTACAAAATGATCCAGAAGATTAACAATGGCAGTAGCAGGATCAACGATCAATACTCCAAGGACCTGAAACCTTGCAAAATTCTCTCTGCTATGAAGCCGGGCAATCAAAGTCTGTGTTCCGAAATGCTCATACGCTGTTTCACAGATCTGGAAATTTTCGTCATCCGACAGCATGACAACAATGGCACCGGCCCGCTCTGCTCCAATATTCTGGAGTGAAGCCCTGCTTAAATCAGGCAGATGAACAGTTTTGATATCATGGAAATTTTCTGGTTTCCCGTTGTCCTGTAAAACAATTTTAACTTCCCATCCCTGAGACATAAGCGATCTTGAAAGAGCCAGTGCCTGGCCTCCAGTTCCGAATACAAGAGCATCCCTGACCCCTTCAAAATCAGAACTTTCTGCTTTGGAATGGTCTTCTCCCATGATCTTAATGGCCTTCTTGAAAAGAGGCGGACCCACAATCTGGTTCAAAACAATTACAGAGATTATAATGGTTGCAAAGGGTGTACCCCATTCTGGAAATTCCACAATCACTTCCCTGGCAAGCCCCAGCCCCACACCCGCCTGGGTAATATAGGCCATCCCGCTGATACTTGAATCTTTTACAGGATTTTTGGAAATTATACCGCCGGTAAAAGACCCTGCAAAAATAGCCGCTCCCCTCATAAAAAACAAGGTCAGAGCAATAGGCCAGGTTTTTGCAAGTATATCTAAAGACATGGAAGCTCCGGTCAGAGTGAAAAAGGCAATGTAAATCGGTGGGCCGATATCATAAAGAATCTTTGAAAATTCTTTTCTGAACCGGGAAATATTTGCCACCAGAAAACCGGCTGTCATACAGATCAGCAACGGCTCCAGCAGTATCTCAAAGGGGAAATGCTCATGTGTGAATGACCTGACTTTGGCGGATAATACAAAGATAAAAAATCCTGTTCCCAGAACCAGACAGTTCTTAAACGTCTGTCTTACTGACAGCATCAGAATATACAGGATAAATTTGCAGACCAGAAAACCGATTATCAGAGACAAACCCAGTTCAAATACCAGGAGCAATAAAAACATGAAGTTAAACCGCAATCCTGTAAACAGAGCGTCGGCAACTGCGGAATTGACTGCAAAAAGTGTAATGACCACCACATCCATGATCACAGTCACTCCCAGTGTCGTCTGGGTAAAGGGCCCTTTGGCCCGAAGCTCTTTTACAATGGCAATGGCTGAAGATGGCGATCTTGCCACCAGGATGGCTCCCGCCAGAATGGATACGGCAATTCTGCCGGCAAGAGGCATATCTTTCATGAATGGGATAAATTCCGCCAGCATGAAAAAGGTGAAACTGGTCAGAACAAAAGTGAACACCACAAGCCCTGACGTAATCCATACAATGCTCTTCATCCGATGCTTCAATTCTTTCAGATAAAGCTCACTGCCTGCCGCAAAAGCAATCACACCCAAAGAAATCTCATCCACAAACCGTAAATTACTGATTGCATCGGACGTGATCATGTTCAGCATATAAGGGCCTGTCAATATACCTGTGAACAAAAATCCGTTTATCAGAGGCAGCCCTGTCAGTTTCAATGTCTGCCCGATCTGCCGGGATGCAATGGAAATTATGACAAAGCCTGCTATAAAAATTAGAAGTTCCATACAAAATCTTTACCATAAGAATTATTGAAAAGCTAAGGGAAGTCAAAAAAATAATACACTCGTCCGTAACTATTCACTCACCCTCACCCTCGGATTCATAAGGGAAAAGCGGTTAACACAATGAATTTATCAGCCACTATGCAAAATTGGGAAAGGGGAGTGAATGCTTACAGCTATCCCTCTATAGCCTTCTGGCAGGCTTCGTTCAGGCGGATATCTATATACTTGAGCAATTCTTCATCCTGTTCTTCAACATCGAAGCACATGGCATCTTCGCCAAGCAGCCCTTCCGGTACAAAGTCGCCTCGTTCTTCCGGATCTGTAATCATTTCACCATAAAAGCAGACTGAAAGCCATCGGGGATCATCTTCGATAACATCGACCATGACAAAAAGATCCTTTTTTTTCTGGTTTGTATGAACAGCCCTGAGAGAATATGTGACACCTGGCCTCTGTATGAAATCAAATGTGACACCCTCTTTTTTATCCAGATATTCCATGAAATGCAAAAATGCTGCCCTGTTATTTTCAGGAGTTTCTTTCCATTCTTCAATAAATGTGTTCAGTTCCTGCTTTGCTTTTTCTTTCATACTCAATTTTTTTCTCCTGTTAATGATGATTTTGGTTTTTACACTTTTTTTGACATTACAATCTGAATAGGTCATAACCATCTTCAATAATAAAATTTCAACGTTTCATCCAAAAGGAGGATGGTCATGACCCAGAATGCAGATAGCACATTTATCTCGATCATTCACCCAATTTGTTGCAGATTGGATGTTCATAAGAAAAATGTATCAGGTAAAGATATTTGTAAGTGGAGAGAATTGACAAGGCTCAGACAGACTTAGGGAAGTCAAAAAAAGGATTCACAAATTATCTGGTGCCACAGGACGATGTAAAGTTTGCAGGTTTCAGTTTTGATTGCAGACACCATTTATCAGTTGCCAGAATCAGGAAAAACAAGTATGCGGACAATTCAATTCAAGACAAGCGCTGTCACCATCGTAATTTCAGCAATGATTTTTATAGGATATGGCAGCTATGAATATTCACTAACACGGAATGAAATGTACCGGGAGTTGGATTATCTCTCCGATATAACTATGAAAAGATTGTTACATAGTCTGGTGGGGCCAATCTGGAGATTCGACGATCAGGAAGCTGTTGCCACTATCACATCCGAAATGCTGGAAAAACGATTGATTGCTGTAATCGTTCGGGACAAGCAGGGAAAAACAATAAGATGGGGAAGGCAAATTGATGAAAAAGGGAACGTTGTCAAAGCAAAGCAAATTCCATCAGGCAATTATATTTTCAAGAGTGCTCCCATCATTAAAACCGGAAAAAAATTAGGCGTTCTGGATATTTATTTCGATCTTGAGACAATCGAATTGAAATTATCCGATTTTATATGGAATATATCACTGACATTCGTTGTCTTGATATTCATGTTGAATGCCGCCAACATTGTATGTATCAGATTTTTGTTATCCAGACCCTTGAAATATGTGATGGAAAGCTTGGGCTACATAGCCCAGGGCGATCTGACCGCAAGGGTGTCAGTATCTTCGAAAGACGAAATGGAGGAACTGGCGGACGAAGTGAATCAAATGTGTGAAAAAATGGGGAATATGGTTAAAATTTCAGCAGATGTTTCAATCGCGTTGGAAAATACCGCCAAAATGGCTGATCGCTCCATAAAGGAAACTGGCATCCTGATGAAAGAAATGTCTACCACCACACAGGAAACACTCGACAACGTGGAACATGCGAATCTTTTCATGGCAGAATCCAGTGAATTTGTTGGTAAAGCAAATGATATTGTTGCAGAATTGACCATATACATGAAAGATGTTGTATCTGCCAGTGCCTCCATATCTAAAATTATCCAGACAATTGAAGAGATTGCATTTCAAACAAACTTATTATCTTTGAATGCATCGGTCGAAGCAGCCCGCGCAGGAGAAGCCGGATCAGGATTTACCGTGGTGGCGCATGAAGTTCGGAATCTTGCACTCCGCGCATCGAATGCGGCAAAAGACACGACCGGCCTTATTGAAACCACTGTGACAAAGATAAATCAGGGCATTGAAATGGTGGATCGAACAAACACCGTGTTTACAAAAATATCGGCATTGTCCGAAAAAGTGAATACCTCAATTCATAAAATTTCAACAGCAGGCAGACAGCAGTCAAATGAAATCGAACAGATCTGTCAAGCCCTGTCGAAAACAAGGCATCTGGTTCAACAGAATACAGGATATGCCGAAAAATTGAACAATGTGATGTGTCAATTCAAGATCACCAAAACAAAAATAGAAGAACAGGCCCACGATCAGTATCAACAAAAACAATTGGAACAAAGGAGAGAATGATGAAATCAAGGTCTATTGCAGGAATTGTCTTTTTCGCGTTTACGTTAATGCTTTGTCAAACTGCTACCAGTTCAGCATACACGGTGAAACTTGGATATATTGAATTTCCGCCGTTGTTTTCAACCGACGAAAATGGTAAATCGGCAGGTATTCTGATTGATCTGGCAGACAAAGTATTGACCAGAGCAGGATATCAATGGCAGGCTGAATCATTTCCGACAAAACGAATGATTCAGAAACTGATTGACGGTGAAATTCATCTTTGGATTGGCTTATCGACTATTCCAGCGTTTGAAAATACGACATATATCGGCAAATCGAAGATAATGGAAATCAGTTTAAGAGCCTACAGCCTGGGCAAAAAACCTTTGATCGGGAAAAAAGAGGATTTGAACGGCAAATCCCTTCTGATCATGAGAGGATACAGCTATGGCGGCCTGATAAAATATATCGAGGACAGAGCCAATGGCGTAAATTATACAAAAACTGACAATCATGTCGCAGGATTTAAAATGCTCCAGGCCGGCCATGCCGATTATTTCCTTGATTATCGGATGCCATCTGAAACAGCTTTGAAAGAGGTGAAAATACCCGATCTGACCTACAGCGAAATTTCATCGTTCGCTGTTTATTTTGTAGTCTCCCAAAAAGCCCCTGATGCAAAGAAACTGCTGGAAGACCTGGAAAATGCCTACAAAAATATGCGTAAGGCTGAGTAGATTTATTTTTCGTTTTTCGATGTTTTGTTTTGCTACAAGGATTGAAGATAAGAATAGGATTATAAGAACAGGATTAACCCATTTTGTTCCTTTGTCCAATATTTCCAGTAAAAGCAGGGTTATGAGAAAAAGATCAATCCTTTTCTTATAATCCTATTCTTATCGAAAATCCTTGTAGAAAGCTTTTTTTTTAAAAAAACTCCATCATCATTCTCACAACTTCATCCCGCACAGCTTGTCATCCAGTTTTTCCCAGTCAGAGAAATATTTTTTTAATTCCCTGTAAAATTGCCTGGAATGATCCTTGTAACGGATATGGATCAGTTCATGGACGACGATATAATCTATCAGAGCAAAGGGCAGTTTTACCACATCAATGTTGATGATAATTTCGTTTTTTGCTGTACAGCTTCCCCACCTTTTGTTCAATTTTCTGAATTTTATATCATTGGGGCAAAGATCGCAGATTTTGCTCCATTTTTTTATTCGAGGCTTTATCTTGATCATGGCTTTTTCTCGAAAAAAGGCTTCCAGTGCATTATCAATGACATCATTACAGTCAGGCAGTTCAGGGTTGACTTGTATGATGAATTTTGAATGATTGAACCCAACGACAGCTTTTCCGATGCTTTCATCCCGGATAACTTGTGCATAATAACGCCTGCCAAGATACAGCAGCCTGGAACCGGTGCTGACAGGCCCTTTGGGGATTCGTTCCACAAGGTTTATTTTCTCAATGATCCAGCGCCCTTTTTTACAAACAAGCGCCTTTGCCTTTTCATCATCTATGGCAGGGCTTTTGAGTATGACTCCTTCATGGAAATCAACTGTCAGATAGGCATGTTTCAGCTTGTCGTCAATTCGGTGGGTAAAAAATATTTTGCGAGTTCCGTAGTTTGCAATCGGCATATAGCTCAATTCTTTTTCAAAATGTCTAAAAGAGAAGTGGTTATCTGCTCTATCTCTTCTTTGGGTATTCTGCCCCGGATTATATCTTTGATTTTTACCCGGATCATTTTCTGCACCTGATTTTTATGCTCCCATTCGTCTATTGCAAGTTCATCTCCTATAGATTTGAAAAAAGTTGCCGTGGTCTCCTTGACTTCTCCTTCCATTTTTGAATCAAGGGTTTTATACACGGCAAATTCCCGCTCCGTGTCAAAACCCAGGTTTTTTGCCTCTTTGCTCTTGTCGAGTATTTTCTGCTGTATTTTGTCAAATTCCTCGAATAATTCCAATTGTGTGAGCCTGCCCTGTTTTCGCTCTTCAATGATTTCTTCGAGTTTTTCAGCCAGGGGCTTATAAAAATCAGGGTTTTTTTCCATTTCGAGCTTGAGTTTGTGCTTGAGTCTGTGCTTTATTTTGAGTTCTTTTGATTTGTCGCTTTTCGTGTTTGCAAGCTCTTCTTCAAATTTTTCCACATCAATGATGGAAACAGGTTCATCTAAAAGATTTATTATCCCTCTGGCTCTCAGATGTTCGTCAATGAGAAGTTGCAGCTTTTTGCTTTCGTCTTCCGAAATTTTCAAGGATTTATCAACATAGGCATTAGCAGCCTCAAGTCTTATTTCAGCGTAGATGACAAAATCGTTTTTGTAGCAGAGCGCACTTTCGTCAGGAAGCACGATATTTAAAGATTGGTTGAATTTTTTCAAAAGTCCCTTGAATTTGTCCCGGATATCTTCCGGCTCCAGATATTGTACAGCTTTTTCAATATAAATCTCACGCTGTTTTTTTCTATCTATTTTCAAGTCCTGAAAGAATGCGGTCAGGCGGTTATGCCGAAGTTTCAGCCTTGTTATCTCTTCACTGATGCTGCCCATGACATCTTCAGGAGCAAGGTCGTCTTCAAATGCGTTCATGGCATCAATTAGATGGTCTGTAATTCCGCAATAATCAACTACAAATCCGGCAGCTTTTGCGCCCCTTGTCCTGTTTACACGCGCTATTGCCTGAAGCAGGTTGTGAGCTTTCAGCGGTTTGTCCAGATACATAACCTGGGCAACTGGTACGTCATATCCTGTAAGAAGCATGTCAGATACGATCATGATGGCATCGTTGTTGAACTGCTTTTTCCCTCCTCTGCTGAAAACGCTTTCATCGCCAAAAGGGAGGGTGAAATCTTCTATGACTTTTTTCACTTCAGATTCGGGTGTTGCGATTTTGTAATATTCCTGCGGGTCTTTTTTCAGGGAAAAACTCATGACCACCCGGCTGCTAAAGCCGTGTTTCCCGTTTTCTTTCAATTCATCGAATGTGCTTTTATACGCTATGGCACAGGCCCGGTTATAACAGACCACCATTGCTTTGTAGCCGTTGGGATAAATTTTTGTCTTGTAATGCTCGATGATATGCTCGGCAATCCGCTTGATCCGCTGTTTTGCCGCCATATATTTTTTCATGCTCGTGGCTTCTTTTTTCAGCAGTACCTGTTTTTTCGCAGTTTCTCCGTCAAAATGATATTTGAACTGCTTTTCCAGCAGTTCCTTTTCCACGTATAAGTCTGGAAGTCCGTCTTCGTAAAGTATGGGAAGGGTTGCGCCATCTGCCACCGACTGCTTTATGGTGTAAACGTCAAGATATTTCCCGCCGTAAAAACTGCCCAGAGTGGATTTTTGCTCATTGTCTATGGGCGTTCCGGTAAAGGCTATGAATTTGGCGTTTGTAAGTGCTTTCCGCATGAATCCCGCAAGAAATCCGTACTGGGTGCGGTGCGCTTCGTCCACGAGTACATAGAGGTTTTCTTTTTCAGAGATGGTTTCGATTTTGTCCCGGCAAACTTTTATGATGTTTCCGTCTTTGTCGGTTTCCTGAAATTTCTGGATGGTGGTGGTGATGGTTTTGCCGTAACCGTCTTTGAGCAGTTTTTTAAGATGTCTGACAGATGCAGCAGAAATGGGGTTGGGAAATCCGCATCTGTTAAATGTCTTAAAAATCTGGTCGTCGAGATCTGTTCGATCCGTCACAATGATGATGGTGGGGTTGTTGAATCCGCTTTCGTCTCTTTTAAGCTTGGTTGCGATATAGACCATAGTGATGGACTTCCCGCTTCCCTGGGTGTGCCATATGACACCGCCTTTGTTTTCTTTTTGCAGTTTCTCTATGGTTTTGTTGGTAGCCCGGATCTGCTGATACCGGGGGAGTTTTTTTATTCTCGCTCCCTGGGACATTTCAAAAATTGTGAAATTTCTGATGATGTCGAAAAACTTTTTTTTATCGAACAGGTTGTAAATCAGGATGTCCTGAGCGGTTGGAGCCTTTCCGGTCATGGCTTCGATGGTTTCTGCACAGCTATTATGATCATTGTCATTGTTGTTATCATCCCGATAAACCTGGTAATGCTCTTCTTTTGCTCCCAATGCGCCGTATCTGCCGCCAACTTTGTAAATTCCGACACATATCTGATTATATCGAAAGAGTTTTTCACTGTTCTGCTGATAATAAAGAAGGTCTGATATGGCACGGGCTTCGGCTTCCTGCAATATGGGGGATTTGCATTCGATAACCGCTAAAGGAAGGCCGTTTACAAAGACCACGATGTCAGGAATGGAGTTTTTCGCCTGCCCTTTGAATTTCATCTGGTTTACGACTATAAAATCGTTGTTTTCGATGTCGGAAAAATCGATGTATCCGACCCCGATATATTGTTCCCTGCCGTCGATCACCTGCTTTGGTGTAAAATTTTTCCCGCTTATCAGCCTGTGAATTTTCTCGTTTGCCTCCATCAGGGATGAGGAGGTGATGGCAGTGATCTCCCTGACCGCCTGGTTTACATTGTTTTCATTCAGCCAGGGGTTTATACGCCCAATGGATGCCTTCAACCGGGAAATCAAAACCACATCATTGATGGATTCCCGTTCGTCATTGACAGATGCATCAAAATATTCATATCCAAGCTGCTGGAAGAGGTTTATAGCCGGTAATTCGGATTGGAGGTATTCCGGGGTCTGGCTGGTCATGTTTTATCCTCTGGCTGTTTTTAGTTTGTGTTTGTGTTTATGTTTATGTTTTGACTCTTATTTTGCCTGTCAGGAGTTGCTGCATTAAGCCTTTTTTCAGGGTTTCGTGTTTGGATTTTTTAGATTGTAAAATTTCTATTTTTTCATCAACTTTGGATAGAATTGATGCTATTCCTTCTTGTTCAGTTTTGTGGGGTAATGGTATGAGGTAATCAACAATAAAACGCTTTTGTATATGAACTAGCGCAGCAGCCCCATGTGCGTCATTCTCAATTTTTGTTGTTATTCTTTTTAGTGAACAATAAAGATAGTCTCTCTTAATATAGGTTGATGAATAGCCGACTTTCCAAGTATGATAATTTAGAAGTCCGTTCGTTCCATTCCAAATATGTGGCCCAAATGAAGTTCCTCGACTTCCAGACCATGCAAAAAGTAGGTCCCCTTTTTTAATTAGTATTTTTGATGCATATTTACCGGTGTAATAGTTAAACTCCTTGCCTCCATTTAAATTCTGAATCCTAATGATAGGTAGTCCTTCATTCGCCCATTCATGCGGCTTAAATCCTCGGCCATTAATAAATTCTGAGATATCACCTAATTTCACAACATCCCACCCCCTCGGAATCCGCCCAACCTCAGTATCCTTAAACTCCGTATGCCCAATCCCCTCAGTTAAAAGTTTATTCATCAATCCTTTTTTTAATAGTTCGGTTTGTTTTATCTGCTCTTCTATGGATTCTATTTTTTTATCTACGGTGCTGAGGATGGCGGCTATTTTTTTTTGTTCTGGGAGTGGGGGGAGCGGTATGTCTATTTTGCTGAATGTGGTATAGGAAATTGATTTTCGTCTATTTATACTACCAGCCCCAATATGATTGTAAATATTCATCAATCTGTTTGATTTAAGCAAACTAAACAAGTATATCCTATTCACTATCGTGCTATCTATACTAAAGACAGTATACATAGGGCTTAATACTGCTTTTTCGTAAATATCGAGACATCCAATCGACCCCTCATCAAGATGGATAGTAGCATAGGCAAAATGGCCTCGACAGATTATTTTATATGATGTAATATCCTTACTATATACTTGTTTGTTAAAATAGCTTAACGAATCAACGATTCCGTCATATTTTGTTACAGATACAACTCTTGTAATTTCACCTTTCAAATTTTTTTTACTTTCAGGTTTTGTAAATGAGCCAATCTTAACAAAATCCCAATCCCCAGGAATCCACCCAATCTTAGTCTTCTTATACCCTTCCTTTTTCTCCATAATCACAACCCCAACTCTTTCAAATATCCCGCCAGCTTCTCATCGATCCCCTTTTCCTTCTTCTCGATCTCCGCAATCTCCGCAAGAGTCGCAACAAGATCAACAGGTTCTTCCTCTTCGCTGGTATCGATGTATCTGGCGATATTCAGGTTATAATCGTTTTCTTCGATCTCTTTCATATCCACGATACGCATAAATTTCTCGATTTCTTTGAGTTTGTCATACGCATCGACGATTTTTTCGATATGTTCATCTTCCAGGCTGTTCTGATTTTTCCCTTCCTTGAAATCATTGCTTGCATCAATGAAAATCACCTTGTTCACAAGATTTTTCGGCTTTGTCTTGTTCACGATGATGATGGAAGCCGGGATACCGGTATTATAGAAAAGTTTGGAAGGAAGGCCCACAACCGCTTCCAGGATATCGTCTTTTAAAATTCCCTTTCTGATTTTACCTTCCGCACCTGCGCGGAACAACACACCGTGAGGCAATACGATTCCGAGCCTGCCACCTTGTTTCAACACGCTTATCATGTGCTGAAAGAAGGCAAGGTCTGCATATCCGCGCGGCGGGATGCCGTATTGGAGCCGTCCGTATGGATCGGACACCACCTTGTTGTAATTGGGTGAGATTTGTTTGCCCTTTTCATTGGTTTTTATATCCACCTCTGCCGCATCCCACCATTTGCTCTTTGAAAACGGGGGATTTGCTATCACCCGGTCAAAAATTTGCAGTTCGTCATCTTCCCCTTTGTGCTGGGGGGTTCCCAGGGTGCAGCCTTTTCTGATATCTGCATCTGGAAAATTATGTAAAATCATATTGATTTTACAGATCGCCCAGGTTCCCAGGTTTTTTTCCTGCCCGTACAGGGAGACATTTATCAAATTTCCCTGCCCGCTGCCATGTTCTGCTATATATTTTGCAGACTCAATGAGCATACCGCCGCTGCCGCAGGTGGGATCATAGACCCTGTTTTTTTCTTCTGGCTTGATAAGCCGGATAATCAGCTTTACAACACCTTTGGGCGTGTAGAACTCACCCCCTTTTTTACCTGCATCATCGGCAAACATCTTGATGAGGTACTCGTAAGCCGTGCCGAGAAGATCAGGGGTGAACAAATCCCTGTTTTTTAAAGAATATTTGTTAAAATGGAGTAAAAGTCTTTGCAGGATGGCATCGGTCAAAACATCCTTGTTGCCGAAATGAACCGCTGTCATCACGCCTTCAAGGCCCGTGTTTACCTCCTCGATATCGGCAAAAGCTTTATCTATGGCCTCACCGATGTTTTCCGTTTTTCCTGTGATGAATTTCCACCTGGCAGACCTGGGCATTAAAAACTGATGAAAATCCGAATCCTCTTCGACTTCTTCCCGGCTCAACCCTTTTTCTTCAACGATTTTTTCGACTTCCTCTTCAAACACGTCATTTGCGCGTTTCAGAAATAACAGCCCGAAAATATAGTTTTTATAATCGCTGCTGTCGATGCTTCCCCGTAAAATATCAGCGGAATCCCACAGCCATGATTCAAGTAATGGTAAATCGAGTGTCATAAATCCTGCCCCTGTATCTTTATATCCGTTTACGTTCATAAAAATCCGGGCTGTTCCCACAGAACCAAGCCCACAAAACATATTCACACTTCAAACGGCCTATACTCCATATATTTATGAAATTCAACTATATTTTAGCAATCCGTAAAAGCTTCCAGCAATCTCATCTGTCTGAACTAGGATTACAGGGGATTTTTGGGATTTACAGGATTTGAAACCCTCATAATAACGTGATAAGGGATTTTACGGCATCCTTCATATTCGTCCAAAAGTAGTTTACACTTTTTCTTATTCTGGCCTGTTTTTTATTGCCTCATTTTGTCTGAATCAGGATTCTCAGGATTAAAGGATTTTCAAGATTTTCAAATGCTAATCCTGTTCATCCTTTAATCCTGAGAATCCTGATTCAGACATACGGAAAGTGTAAACTACTGAATGAAGGATGCCGATTTTACGATAAATAAAATACCCGAACCTTCATCCCCGAGGCATTCGGGTCTCCGGTTTGATTTTTTTTTGCTACAAGGATTTGAGATAAGAACAGGATTATAAGAAAGGATTGGCAACTGTCAGGTAATCCACCGAAATGTCCGGCAAACAAAATTTTACCATACGGTAGGGCGAGGGTTCCGAGGTATAAAGCATGAAACTGGGTATTTTTTGCAATCTTATGATTGCCAACACCAATATTTTAAGATAAGATCCCATAATGAGTGAACATACGGAAATACCAAAAAGAGTCGACTGGCACAGGTTGTGGGGTCTTATGATGACACCTCTGTTCGAGAGATTAGGCTGTGAAACCATCGTGGAAATGGATCTTTCAAGAAAAGAACAAAAACTCGATATGGTGGTTATCAATAGAGTCGGGAATCTGCCCTATGGCAAAATTTCTCCCGATTATTATAAAGGTTTTGAAAATCTGAACGAACATAACCTGATATCTTTCAAATCATTCCAGGAAGTTTTCAATGTCAAGGCACTGGAGGAATTTTATGGTCATTACACGAACTACAAAAAAGATAAGAATATTCCAGAAAAAAACAAAGGCAGTATAAACCTGTATGCGGTGACACATCATTTTCCAGAAAAATTGTTCGCCCCATTTCAAGGAACCCAATTTCTTCGATGCATCGAAAAAGGACTGATTTACGAGTTAAGGTTTCTTACACCGGTACGTTTCATAATCACAAGAAAAATAACACACCCGATTATCGGGCTTTTCTCGAATGATGCAGATCAGATCACGGCAAGCCGCAAACGCCTGGAAAAAGATGGATGGTTGATAAAACAGGTGAGTTCTTATCTTAAAAAACTCTATAATTTTTATTTCAAGGAGGGTGTAGACATGGTATATACTCAAGAAATGTTCATACAGGATCACTATCCTGAATGGCATGAAAAAATTCAGAGCGCAAGAAATGAGGGAATGCTCGAAGGTAAGCTCGAAGGTAAGCTCGAAGGAATGCTCGAAGGTAAGCTTAAAGGAGAATATGTGGGTAAAATTCTGTTGGCTCAACAGATACTGAAACAAGCGGTTTATTCAAAGCAAGACCTTGAAAATAAAAGCGTTGACGAGTTGAGAAGCATCGCTGTCAAACTCGAAAAAAAGCTGAACGTAACCTTTCATTGAAACATTACCCGCCTTTGCGCTGGTTTCCAGGCTTTATAGCCTGGAAACTTTGCAAAAAAGCTCTGCTTTGTGGGATTTACCCAGCATACAATATCACATGAATCTGGTTAAAACGTTGTGTACTGAACAT
>JAUCGE010000322.1 GCA_030377965.1 Desulfobacterales bacterium HSG16 | reverse complement strand
AAAAAAAGATCCAGAGCTCGGCGGTATTTATCCCACAGGGCCTTGTCTTCAGATCCTGGGACAGGGCCGGTTTTTTTCCATTCAACCTGAATATCCTTGACCTTATTGAATGCTCTGGCAATAGTTGTACGCGGGTCTGCGGGTACGACTATTTCGTTTTTCAGATCGAGAGCCATGCTCAATTGCTGGGCTGCCGTAACTATGCCTCCATTCTCGCTGGTATTTGATCGTGGAAAGGCCAGCCGGGTAACTACTTCCAGAGTAGCACACAGTGCTTCTTTCTTTTTCAGGTTTTCTGTGCGGGTTTTGTCCATGCTGTCAAAAAAGGCTTTCCGGCGGTTGAAAAAGCTATCACATGCGCCGCGAAAACGGGTCCACAATTCCTGTTCTACATGTCGAGGGGCAGGCCCGATTTCTTTCCATTCTTTTTGAAGGGTTTTCAGTATTTCAGCAGTCTCTTTCCAGTCGTCAGATGGAGCGGTTTTTTCTGCCTGGCGCACCAATTCTTCTTTCAATTCCTGGTTTTTAGCGTAGTCTTCATCGCGCCGGGCCATTACTTCTTTGCGTTTTGCAAAAAACTCGTCACACGGTTTTCTAAACCGGTTCCAGATAGTTTCCGATTCAGCCTCGGGGACCGGCCCTGTTTTTTTCCATTCCTTTTGCAGATCTATCAACTGTCGGGCGACAGATTCCGTTCTGTTGTCTTCATTCACAGAGGCAACAAGTGCTTCAGCCTGTTCGCAGAGAAGTTTTTTCTTTGACAGATTTTCAGGCTTTTCATTTTCCATACGCTCGAAAAATTGATTGCATGCCTGTCTGAACTCGTGCCAGAGCTTGTCCCCTTCTTTTTTGGGAATCGGCCCGGTTTCCTTCCATCTCTGCTGCAATCTTTTCAGCCTGCTGCCGGTTCTGCTCCAATCTGTGGAATCAGCCAGGGAAAGAGCTTCCTCATGCAGGGCTTTTTTGGTTTCCAGGTTCTTTTTCCTTGAGTCATCCAGGTTCTGGAAAAAATCCCTTCGTTTTTCAAAAACAGCATTGCAGACATCCGAAAATTTGTTTCTAAGCTCGCTTTCAAGTGCTTTTGGAAGCGTACCGATCTTGTTATATGCGGCTTGAATGACTTTGATTTTATCCCCGGTTTCTTTCCAGTTTATCGACCCAACTGGCTTTTGTCCGCTCTTATCTCTTCCTTTATTTTTACTTTCATCATCAGTTTCTGGCTTGCTGTCACCCTCTACATCCTTTGGTTCGCCCTCGGCTTTCGGCTCACCGTCACCCCCTGCATCCTTTGGTTCGCCCTCGGCTTTCGGCTCACCGTCACCCTCTGCATCCTTTGGTTCGCCCTCGGCTTTCGGCTCACCGTCACCCTCTGCATCCTTTGGTTCATCTTCGGCTTTCGGCTCGATTTTTGAATAAACGGATAAAGCTTCCTGATAAAGCTCATTTTTTAAATTAAGACATCGTTCATAAATCAGGTCACATGCCTGCCTGAAACGATTCCATATGGCATCTGACTCATCTTTTGAAACAGGTCCGGTTTCCTTCCATTGTTTTTGGGCTTCACGTACATGGTTTGCCAGACCGTCAAGGCTTTCGACTGCACCGAGAGCTTCAATTTTTTCGCATAATTCTTTTTTCCGGTTCAGATTTGCCCAGTATTCCCAATCTCTGTTTTCATAATATTCATGCTGTTTTTCGAAAAAATCCCGACAGGCTTTTTCAAATCTCGGTTCCAACTCAGTTTTTATTTCAGTCAGAGGGCCTGTTATGTCATTCCATTGCTTTTGTGCATTTCTCACTTTTTTGTCCAGGCCTGCCCTGTTTTTTGAATCTATGAGAGCGCAGACGGTTTCAATAAGAGATTCAAGACGCTGGCGAATTTTTTCTTCTTCTTCCTGCCTTGTTTTTTCTATATGAGCCATATCCACCATGAGCAGGGCATCAACAGATCTGGCAATCTGCGCGAATCTTGGAAAATCGAGAGTACGCGGATAGGCACTTGCACCTGCCACTATCATGCCCGGCTTTTCTTTTTTGGCAAGCTCTTCCAGCGCATCCATGTCAATTCTTCCAGTATTTTTATCCACTCCATAGTGGGCAAAATGATATAACTGACCAGAAAAACTGACCGGGCTGCCGTGGGTCAGATGCCCCCCGTGAGCAAGATTCATGCCTATGATTTTATCTTCTGGCTTCAAACACGCGAAATATACGGCCATGTTGGCCTGGGAACCGGAATGAGGCTGTACATTGACACAGGATGCTCCAAAAAGTTTTTTTGCTCTTTCTATGGCCAGTTTTTCCGCAACATCCACATATTCGCATCCGCCATAGTAACGTTTTGCAGGATATCCTTCTGCATATTTGTTAGTCAGAACACTTCCCTGAATTTCGAGTATTTCAGGAGGTACGATGTTCTCCGATGCAATCATCTCCAGGGTATTTCGCTGTCTGCCCAGTTCGTCGGTAACAGCCTTTGCTATTTCAGGGTCGATCTCGTTGAGTCGTGGTGCGTTCAAAAATCATTCTCCCTTTGTTCAAGTATTTGACGACGAGGCACAGATATGATCAAATTTTTCGATCCGGACCTGATGCCTTCCTCCCTCAAAAGGTGTTTTAATCCATGCGGCAAGAATTTCCTTAGCCAGCACATCGCCAATCACCCGCCCGCCTAAGACCAGAATATTGGCATCATTGTGCTGCCTGCTCATCTTCGCTGAAAACAAGTCATTGCACAATGCTGCACGTACATGTGAAAACCGGTTCGCTGTCATGGACATGCCAAGACCCGTGCCGCAGAGCAAAATGCCCCTGTTGAATTCTTTCGAAGATACAGCTTGTGCCACCTTAGCTCCGAAATCCGGATAATCCACGGAAGCCTCGCTGTGAGTACCTGCATCTGTAACATTTATACCAAAAGTTTCGGTAATATAAGCTTTTAAAACTTCTTTCAGTGAAAAAGCTGCATGATCCGATCCGATGATTATAGGTGTCTTGTCTGTTTCCATCTTTACATCTTTCAGTTTTTTATTTCTGCCGATATATGACCTCTTGCCCATGCCGCATCATGATAATATCATGATTACAAAAAATTAACTTAATATTATAAATACTTTATTATATCATCGCAAGCAAAATATGATTTTTTTGATACCCCATTTCAGCCAGTTGCGGATCAGCAGCATCAATGGCATTGTAAAGGT
>JAUCGE010000321.1 GCA_030377965.1 Desulfobacterales bacterium HSG16 | reverse complement strand
GATATGGAAGATTTTATACTCATAGAATATGATTTCTGGCTTAATTTTCGCGAAACACGATATTTTGAAGAAATTTATAAAGAACTGGTTTATCACTTTTTTGACAAGTATGGGGATAATGAACTGGACGTAATCATTGAAGATGTGGGAGTTTCAAAAGAGATGGTCATCAACGAAGCCATTGAATTTGCAGCGCCTGGAATTGAAAAATCCCTTGATACCGGGTATCTGGAAAAACGCATCCGTGCAAAGCTATCGTCGTTTTATCTTTCTGAAAAGGCTGCATCTCTGTTCAGGGAGATAAATCTCCCGGCTGAGTCATCCAAAGCACCCTGAAGGGCGCTATTGCAGTCGGGTTTACCCGGCTTTGAAAAATTCAGCCCGGAGATTCATCTCCGGGCTGTGTGTTATGCATGAGCATGCGGATCTTAGTTGGATGGCGACGAGTGCAGCTTCACGTCTTAAACCGATTGACAATTTTCGTGAGAACCCGAGCCATTTCAGCCAGTTCCTGTGAAGATATATTTGTCTGGGCTGCACTGGTCGCTGTTTGTTTGGCGGCCTCACCGATGTGTTGAATGTTTTTTGAAATTTCATTTACCCCCAGAGCCGCTTCATTGGAAGATCGGGCGACTTCACTTACCCCGTTTCGAAATTCTTCTATGTTTCGGGCAATTTCACCCGCTGATCGGGCAGTTTCATCTGTTACATCTGCGATCTTTGTAACTATGGCCGAGGATCGATTCGATTTTTCCGCAACCAGATTCACATTCGATGCAGCATGGGCAACGGATTTGGAAATTCCACCGGCAGTGGTATTCTGTTCCTCCATAGATGATGCTATCATGGCATTGATATTCGTAATTTCTGTGATGATCTCTTTGATCTCTTCTATTCCCTTGACAGCCCCGTCAGTGGTGGATTGTATCTCTTCTATATGAGCGGAAATCTCGCTGGTAGCATCTGCCGATTGTCTGGCCAGTTCCTTGACCTCTCCGGCCACGACTGCAAATCCCTTTCCGGCTTCCCCGGCTCCGGCCGCTTCGATAGTGGCGTTCAAGGCCAGCATATTTGTCTGGTCAGCGATATCTTCGATCATCCCAACAACTTTTCCGATCTGCTTCGACGCGGATGTCAGAGCTTCTATTCGAACATTGATTTCCAGGGTACGCTTACCTGCATTTTGTGCGATCTGCCCCCCTTTGACCGTGTTTTTGGTGATTTCGTTCATGGATGTCGTCATTTCTTCAGTGGAGGAAACCACCATATTTATCTGATCGGATATCCTGGCGTTGGACTCTGCCATTTCCTTTACGTTTTCAGAGGCATTCAGCGCTGATTCGGATACATCGCTGAATGCTGATGACATTTCTTCGGTCATGGACGAAATGTTGTTGACAGAAGAACTTGCCTGTTCCGTAGCAGCGGCCACAGTGGACACACTGGCACTGATCTGCTCGGATGAAGCAGCTACCATAGTTGCCTGGGAATTCATTTTTTCTGCCGAGGCAGCCATCTGAGAGGAAATGGAAGACAATTTTTCCGACGTTTCTCCGATGGGCTTCGTTGCTTTTGCCAGTTCTCCGATAGTGATACGAAGGCTCGCAACAAATGTGTTGAACCAGTGAGATAATTCACCTATCTCGTCATTCGATTCGATTTGAATCGTCTGGGTCAAATCGCCTTCCCCTTCAGCTATATCTTTGAGACCTTCGACGACCATATTTACAGGTCTGATAATTCTGGATGCTGCAAACCAGGAAAAGAACAATGCTATCATAAAAGCCCCAATTCCACAAAGGATGACAGACCAACTGGACATGTCTGTCACCTTATCTGCTTCTTCCTGCCGAGTAAACATCAGTGTTTCTTCTACATTTTTAAACTTGTCGATCTGCTCACGGTATTTGTCAAAATACTGCTTGCCTTTTTCCTGTCCGATCAATTCTGCCATGTCATCCATTGTCTTTGAATCACCTATCTTACGGCGAAGTCCAACAGCGAAATCGACAACTTTCTCATTCCACTCTTTCATGATTTTTTCGATATTATCAAGCAGCTTGACCTGTGCAGGATTGTCTTCAACCGTCACTTTCAAGTCTGAAACAAGGTTGAAAAATCTTTTTTTGCCAGCATTGAACGGCTCTAAAAAATTTTCTCTGCCTGAAAGGAGAAAACCGCGCATACCAGTCTCCATATCCACAGCAGCACCCAAAGCACTCATTGACGATTCTATCACGTTGTGAGTATGGTCTACCCATGCTATGGCCTCACTCATGGCCTGAAGGTCGTTTTGTATTTGAACTTCGGCTGTATTCGATGACTTCTGATGTTCCATGATCAAATCTGATTCTATTTTTATGAATTCGGCCATTGTCAGACGAAAATTGTCCATGTATTTTTTGCCCTTTTTTTCGGAGACAAAGCTGTCTATATTCAACAGAGTTTTCAATCCCGAGTTCACATCTTTTCGAAGTTTTACAGCATCAATCAATACGGTTTCAGTCCAGTTTTTTATTATCGCCTCTCCTGCACCGAGCCTTTTTACCTGTGCAGTATTGTCGGAAACAGTTTTTTGAAGATTACGGATTTCCTTGAAAAATTTGTCTTTTCCATTATAGTAAGGCGCAAGAAACTCATCTTCACCTGCCAGTAGATACCCCCGCATACCTGTTTCCATATTCACAGCATGTTCGATTATGCGTTCGGCACTGGTAATGACTTTGTGGGTGTGATTCACCAATTGTCTGAATTTTCT
This sequence comes from Desulfobacterales bacterium HSG16, assembly GCA_030377965.1. Classification (GTDB taxonomy): domain Bacteria; phylum Desulfobacterota; class Desulfobacteria; order Desulfobacterales; family HSG16; genus JAUCGE01. Next base: position 461 of record JAUCGE010000321.1, on the reverse strand, counting down.
CATGTTGTTTAAATTTTGAGTAACGCTCGATTTTGTGTCATCAAGTTTGACTTTGCGTTCACGAATCAGTGCATTTTCTTTATCGATAAAGGTTTTTATCTGGCTGCGAAACTGGTCAAAATACTGCTTTCCCAATTCTTTCTGAATCAATTTAGCCATATCATTCATAGTATCCGCATGGCCGATTTTTCTTCGTAATTCGATGTTGGGACCCGCAACATCAGTTTTCCAGTCATTTATGTTCGTTTTTATCTCACTGAGCAACTGCACCTGATCAAGATTGTCACTTACAGCTTTTCTCAAATTATCAACTATCTCTTCAAATTTTATTTCACCATTATAGTAAGGCGCAAGAAACTCATCTTCACCTGCCAGTAGATACCCCCGCATACCTGTTTCCATATTCACAGCATGTTCGATTATGCGTTCGGCACTGGTAATGACTTTGTGGGTGTGATTCA
>JAUCGE010000053.1 GCA_030377965.1 Desulfobacterales bacterium HSG16 | reverse complement strand
TCCGGCAAATATTTCATTGCCACAGACAAAGGAATAAGCCTTTGGATCGGTCCCGGACAATATAAAAACTACACTGTATATGACGGTCTGGTGTCAAACAGGGTTTATGATATAGCAGAAGATGACAGGGGACGGCTATGGATCGGCACGGAAGGAGGGATCAGCATATTTGAAAACGACAGTTTTTTGAATTTCCCCTGCGGCCCGCAATTTATCATGTCTGCCGTAATTCGTTTTTCATACGAAAAAGGAAAAATGACAGCGCATACGGTATCGGGCGGCAATCTTGTTTTTGAAAAAGATATTATTACACATGTCATACCCCAAAAAAATAAAGATTTGAAACAGGAAAAATCTGATGGTAAACAAAATGGTAAACAAAATGGCAGACAAAATCGTAATCGCGAAAAACCAGTTCCTGTAAAAATAAGCCTGCGAAAAATCGATTTTGAAAAATTCGAATGGAAAAAAGTGCTGGGCCAGGGTGTAAAGACCCTTTATCCTGAAAATTACAGGCGTTTTCAAGCTCGTAAGGGATTATTACGTGCAGCAGGCGGATATTCTTTTAAAAAAGGCAAAAGAAGTGAAAAAATTCTGGCAATGGAACCCACAGCCCAGGCAAACGGATCGTTCTGGTTTATCACGGAAAAAGGCGCTTTAAAACGCTTTGACTCCCTGACAGGCGGTTTGACAGATTCAGACAGGATTATATCAAAAGACTTTGCTTTAAACGGGCTGGCCAGAGCCTCAAACGGACTGTTATGGATCATGGGCGAAAACCGGCTTTTTCGTGTGAATGACCAGGATGTAGAGAAAACGAAGGTAAAAGAGATTCCTTTTGAATCGGTGGGCAAGGTTCACGCTATGGTCGAAGATAACAAATCCCTCTGGTTTCTTGCCGATAACGGAATCCTCGGATACAGGGGAAATACCTTGACTGCCTATACAATGGAAGATGGGTTGCCGCCCGGACCTGTTCTGGCCATTGGCAGGGATGAAGAAAACGATTTATGGGCAGGCGGACCCGGAGGCTTTGGCAAAATCAATACAGGTGAAAACAGAGCAAGTTTTATTGAGCTTGAAAATGCCCTGCGCCGTGCAGAGCAGCTGGCAAAACAAAAAGGGTTTGCCAGCGCTGAAAAAGCATATGAAAAAACTGCTGAAAAAATAGAAAAAAGCGGCACTCGAAATCCGGAAAAGCTGAAATTACTGGCAAGAGCCAGGTATCATATAGCATCAAAAGACATCCCGCCCATCGGATGGCAGCTAGTATCACCGGAACTGGTCGAACCTTCCATTTCCAGATCGATTGCAGCAGGAAGCGAATTTTTAAACAATCTATGGATTGAAAAAAACAATGGATATACCGACCCGAATACGAGCAGATATTTTCTCGATTCATTGAGAACAAAGGAGAGAACTCTGTTTTCCGGCGTTGTTCAGCCATTGAAAAACGCCTTGAAATCAGAGTCTGACGACAATAAGATCCTTTTATTGGAATATGGCAATTCTCTTCTGCTCAACAGGGAAAAAAAAGAGGTTGAAGAAGCTCTGGAAGTTTTCACAACTGCGGGATTTTCACAGGATACAGCTTTTTTAAACAGCGCGGCTTGCGCCCTGGCCATGCTGAAAAAATTTAAAAAAGCTCATGAAACATTCGAGTATATACTCAAAAAAGATCCAGGCCATATTCCGGCACTTTTCAACCTCATGCAGTTGACGAACAGTCGAAAAGGCAGTTCAGATGAACTTGAACAACTGGCTGTAAAATATTTACAACTGGATAAAAGGCCGGGGATCTGGAGAGATGCTGCCAGACGATTATCGGACACCGCCCGTGGAAAAAGAGACCGGATAAAAATTATCGTGTCCGTTGTTTTTCTTTTCCTGGTATGTTTTATCGGATACCTGGTATTTCGACAGGCAGCCGCGTCAAGGCGAAAAAAGCGTGAAACAGGAAAAGATCTTCCTTTTGCGACTATAAAAAATCCTTATATCGTGGGCAACCCAATCAGGACATCCAGAATGTTCTATGGCAGAGAAGATGATTTTCTTTTTGTCCGCCGTAAGCTAAAAGGGGAGGAACAAAGTCTTGTCATCGTATTCTGCGGAGAGCGCAGAAGTGGTAAGACATCAATATTATTTCAAATTTTAAATGGAAGATTACAAGAAGGATTCATTCCGATTCTTCTGGACATGCAGGCCATACCTCTGGTGGGAAACGAATCTGATTTTTTGAAAAAAATTGCACAGGAGGCAGTTTCCGTACTTGAACATCCCGAATGGCTTGATGAATACCAATGGACTGGGGATAAAATAAATTCCTTCCAAAGTTTCGAGGCAGTTATCAAACGCGCTGCGGCATTAAGGCCAGGCGAGTTTCTTATATTCCTGTTCGATGAATATGAGCTTATAGAAGAAAAAGCGAAACAGGGTCATCTGACAAAAGATATTATTGTTTTTTTCGCGAATCTGCTGGAACGTAACAGCGTCAGCTTCATATTTACCGGAAGCAGAAAAATTGAAGACAGATCCAGAGATTTCTGGAATGTGCTGATCGGAAAATCAGTTTACAGAAACATAAGCTTTTTATCCCGCCGTGACACGGAAAGGCTTATTACAGAGCCGGTACGGGATCAGATATATTTTAATAAAGAACTTGTGGAATGCATAGCAGATTATACCGCAGGCTCTCCATTTTACACCCAGGTGATTTGCCAGAATATGGTGGATCTGCTCAATATGAAAAGGAAAAACAGGCCGGATTTAAAAGACCTTGAACACATTATCGAAGAAATTCTTGATAATCCGCTGCCCCAGATGATCTATTTCTGGGATAGTCTGTGCGATGAACACAAGCTGGCTCTTTCTCTGCTTGGAACAGCTCAGGAGAAAAAAAGGCGAAGGATGAACCCGAAATCTCTTATGCGCCTTGTCCGAAGGGAAAAATTACCGGTTTCGATAAATATCGAAGATTTGTTTGCAAATCTTGAGCAGTTGTATCATAATGACATATTGATCAAGGACGAAAAAGGCGGATACTGTTTTCGCATAGATCTTTTTCGACGTTGGATAGCAAGGGATCATAGCGTGTGGGAAGTAGTACATAATTTACCGGGGCATAGTTTATAAAGGCAGAAAAATATGAATCGAAATAATCCGTACAGTTTATCAGAAGAAAAACCGGTTTCCAGAATCTTTTCTGGCCGCACAATGGAAATCAGCCGGATTTTTTCCCGAATCGGTGCTGCTCGTCCCCAATCTGTTTCTTTGATCGGCGAACCCGGAATCGGAAAGAGCAGTTTATTGGAATATTTAAGAACCGAAAAAGTCATGGCCGATTATCTTGAAGAGCCAGAAGACGTTGTTCTTATGGAAAAAAAGATATCTAAAGATAATGATCTTGAACAAAGCCCTGTGGAATTTATAGACAGCCTCTCTGCCATGATTATGGACAGAACAAAGACATCTTCTGAAGATTCCGGGTATGAAGGATTCATGGATTTAATAAAAAAACTTGACGATACTTTGTTCAAACTTGTTTTCTGTTTCGATGACTTCCATCATATCACCGAAAATACCGGATATCCTATGGAATTTTTCAGCTTCCTCAGAAGTGCCGCAAACAACTATAACGTGGCGTATATAACCACATCGCCTCTGGAACTTCAAAAATTATGCGTATCACAGGTGGTAGAAGAATCTCCGTTTTTCAATATTTTCACAAATATCCCTCTGCGTCCTTTCAAACAGAAAGAAGCACTTGAGTTTATCATCGAACCTTCTGCTGCTGCCGGATTGTCTCTGAAAGATTATTCAGATAAAATCATAGAGTGGGCAGGCACGGTTCCTATGGATCTTAATTTTGCCTGTGAAATCCTTTTCGACAGTCTTGCAGAAGCAGATTCAGGCAGGATAAGTGATAAAGAATTAAAAGACTTTGAGGAAAAATATTCTGCAACTATGGCAGCGGAATATAAAAAAAGATGGGAAAAATTCGGTCCTGAATTCAAAGATGTCTTTATCAATCTGATTTCTGCAAAAAAAATTCACAAATCCAGAAAATACCTGGCCATCGAACTTGAACGAAAAGGGTATCTTGCAGGTGAATCCAAAGATTTTAAAGTGCTGTCAGATGGTTTTGTGCAATATATAGGATTTGTTTCAGGGATAGAGCCTGTTCGTACAGGTCGAAAAAACTGGTTTACAAGGTTTTTTTCCAAAAAATCGTAAATGAAAGGATGGTCTTCATTGATGAAAAGAAATATTGGAAAAAAAGGATTTACGTTAATCGAATTGACAATTGTTATGGCTATTATCGGAATACTCGCAGCGATTGCCATACCTAACTTTACTTCTTATAAACTAAGGGGATACCAGGCGGAAGCAGAGGTTATACTCGGGGCTATCGCATCAGCGCAGATGCAGCATAAATTCCGAACAGGGGTTTTTGTCACCTGTCCTTTAAATCCTTTAAAACAGGGAGGAAACTGGAATCCGAATATGGCTGAATGGAATCGTATTACATTCAGGGTGGGAGGCAGTCTATATTATCAATATGAGGTTGTGGCGGATGAAACCGGTTTTGTGGCTTATGCACGGGGTAATCTGGATTCTGACCCTATGGTGGATGAATGGGAAATTTCTTCTAAAAATTTGAAGCCGGCTCATATAACAAATGATAGATGAGGATCTGCTCTCCGATTTGATTTTTTTTTTGCTACAAGGATTTCAGATAAGAACAGGATTATAAGAAAGGATTGGATACCGTCGGATAATACACTGAAATATCAGTTAAATTTTTTACCATATGGTAGGCTGGGGTATCGTCCCCGTAATCTAATAGAGTGAAAAAATGGAAACCTCTAAGAGGACAGAGGGAAAATATTCGTCATGAAACGAAAAACTTTGACAGGCTTAGAAAAACAGTTTTTTTATCATCAGCTCCTTACACTGGTGCGTTCGAACATCCCCCTCGAATGTGTGGCAGGAATTGCAGCCGATAAAACATCTTCCATTCTGCCAGATATCTTCGCCATGATGTCATCCGAACTTGAATCCGGGAATTCGCTCTCTGACTTTTTAGAAAAACATCCAGAATATTTTTCTTCATATGAATCAGACATTGTAAAGGCAGGGGAAAAATCGAATAATATGAAGCATGCTTTAAAGCAGCTTGCAAAATTTGGTGCCAGAAAAACCGAAAACAGAAGCATAAGCTCCATTCATATGATTTATCTGGTTGTTACCATTATCCTTGCCCTGGCGATTCTTGCCATGATCAGTTTTTATGTCCTCCCTGTTTTCAAAAAAATGCATTCTTCCTTATCTTCCTTCGGCGGTTCATTGCCAGGTCTTACCCAACTGGCATTTATGATTGGAGACTGGAAATTTCTTCTTACAATTTTTGCCATTGGAATTTTATTATATGCCGGACTCTATCTGAAATACCCTGAATTTTTCAGCATGGTAATATCAATTACGCCCATACTCGGTCCAAGATGGGTTTATCGTGAATGTGCAGGTTTCTGTTCTCTTTTTGGCCGCGCCCTGGAATCAGGCGTTGCTCCACTTAAAGCCCTTGAAAATTCCGCTGATTTTGTCAGCCATCAGTATTTGAAAAAACGATTGAAGAATTCAGGCACATATCTTGCGGAACACGGGCATACATGGGCAACGGTACTCGAAAAAATACGTTTTTTTCCCAAACCATTGATATCGTTAATTCATCTGGGAGAAAAATACGGAGAGATGGGTGCTGCCCTGATTGAAATAGAGCGGAGTGAAAAAGATATGGGTGTGGACAGACAGGCGATAATGGAAATTTTCCCTCTTTTTATAATAGGAGGAGTTATAGCATTCGTAACTTTTATGGTTATTGCCATGTATCTGCCTATGTTCATAATGACAGGTGCAGTTTAACCGATTTGATCCAATTGGGTCGATTTAACCGGGCTGAGGGTTTCACAATGCATTTTAAATCTTTTGATTCAAGAAGTATCATCTGGGCATGCCTCCCGCCCCTGAAACGTATCAGGATGAGACAACTGCATCGACTGATGGCCGGTATGCTGAATCGATCCTATCCTCTGCCTGAAATACTGGAATCTCTGGCAGAAGGATTTCCCTGTTTCGCTAAATCTCTGAAAAAAACTTCCCGGCATACCCATGAAGGTATGCTTCTTTCCGAAGCCATGAAAAACAGCAGGCTGCCAGCGCCATTATTAGTCGATACAATGATCGAAACAGGTGAAGAGCATAATATTCTGGCCGAAACCCTTGATTTAGCATGTGAACTCGATAATCCACTTGAATTTGCAGAAGAAACGGTCAGGATTTCACAATTTATATCATATCTTGCAGCAGTTGGATTCAGCGTTTTCGTGATTCTGATCAGCATTTTTGTTTTTATTGTTCCGGTTTTCCAAGAAATGTATGCGGCAGCCGGGGGGACATTGCCAGAAATAACAGCTTTTGTGATAAATTCCTCAATTTGGATTAAATCTCATCTTTTCCTCGTTATTGTTTTTTCATCAATCAGCCTGGCAGCTCTTATCAGGTCTCCACACTGGGCCCGCAGGCATGAAAAAATCTGCCGCATAATCGAGGCTGTTCCGGTCGCAGGCGTGGTTTTTCAGTATTCCAGGTGGTGGAGAGCATTATATGGAGCGGGTGCATTGACCAGAGCGGGAATAAAAATAGATGATTCCTTAAAGGCTATGGGAAAAGGGCTTGATATGCCAGTACTCATAACTGCCGGCCAGAGAATTTCATCCCGTCTTGACCGGGGGTTTGAACCGGCAGAAGCATTAAAGGACGAAAAAATATTTCCCAAAAGGCTCGGGTGGGCGCTGTCTATTGCCGCTGATAATTCGGATCTTGCTGATACATTGGAAAATATCGGGCGTATTTACAGGGAAATAGCGGTAAACAGGATGAACAGTATTACATCTTTTGTCTATGTAATGTTGACCATGATACTTATCCTGATTGTGGGAATTATCGTGTTTTCAATGTATCTGCCTTTGTTTACATTAGGACAATTATTCATTTAAAGGATTGTTTCATGCCGGGTGCAAATATCAAAATTTTGAGAAATCCGGAACTGGACATGTTCAACGAACATCTGGTCATGATGATAGATGCAGGGCTTCCTTTGCCCGGAGGAATTACGAGATTTTCAAAAGATATCCGTGATCCGGAATTCAGACGCGCATTAGACCGCCTTGTAAAGGGCCTGGAACAAGGAGAGACGCTCTCTTCTGCCATGCTCAGTGAAAAGCGTTTTTTCCCCGGAGACTACACGGCATTGATTCGTATAGGAGAGCAGGGAGGAAATCTTATTGATGCGCTTTCACTTGCTATGGAACATGAACGTTTTGAAAAGAATTTCTATGATAAAATCAAAAATTCTCTTTTTTATCCTGTTCTTGTTTTTATAATGAGTTGCGTCAATTATTTCCTTATTGTCCGCATAAGTTATCCGGTTTTTCTGGATATTTTCCGTACTCAAGGAAAAAACCCGCCGTGGATAGCAAATGTCTGCAATATAATTTTTTCAGGTGCAGAAAAATACAGCCTTTTTCTTCTGTCTCTTCTGATTCTTGTTTTTTTCCTGTGCCGCACTCAATCCATGCGCCTTTTATTTCACAGCCTGCTTTTAAAACTTCCTTTTATCAAAGATGTTGTTGTCTCAGCTTTTCTTGCTAATTTCTCAAAATCTCTGTCTATTCTCCTTCAGGGCAAAATTTCTCTTTCAGAATCCCTGAAACTTCTGGGAGGGATAACTAAGAATCGAATAATAGGACAAAAAATGGAGAAGGCCGCATCAAAAGCGGACAATGGACTTGAGCTTTATGAGATATTATCCGATATTCCCCAATTTCCAGATTTTTACATGGCTGCTGTGAAATCAGGCGAAAACAGCCAGACTCTGCCGGATTCACTGGATGGGCTGGCAGATATTTACAAGGCAGAAACACAATACCTGGCGCGGCTTTTCATACAGGTTTTAGATATAGCTCTGATATTGGCGGCAGGCGTATGGGTGGGGATTCTCGTTGTGGGGATGTATTCGATGTATTTAAAGTTTTTCACAGTTTTCGGGGGGATGGCAGCATGGTAGAAATCACGGACAAGGGACTTTTTCTGCGTAAAATTCCTTTACCTGGATTTGGGAAATCCATACCATTTGATGAAATCGAGAATATCGATCTGCTCAATGGAAACGGATTTGTGCTGCATAGAACAGGACACAGACCTTTATCCGTAAAAGGGTTGTCATCCAGAATTGCTCAAAAAATAGTGTCCGGCATAAATGAAATTCTTGACCCTGAAATTGCAAAAAAGGAAAAACCCCTTTTTCCAGATGAAACAGATCAAATTATAAAAAATCTTTGCAGCCGAAATGGGATAAGGCCGGGTATAATATTGGATTTTATAGTAAACCAGGCTATTTTGCAAAGGGCTACAGATATTCATTTTGAATATATAGGAGCAGCATACCGGGCAAGATTTCGTATCGACGGAGTCTTGAAAAACATTGCTGTCATTCCCGATTCCATAAGATCGAGACTCATTGCATGTATAAAAAATTCTGCCGGGTTAGCTTCATACCGCCATGACGTACCCCAGGAAGGCAGGCTGACTCATGAAATCAAAGATATAAAAGCTATTGGGAAAAATGGAAAAATTGGAAATTCGGAAAAACACAATGTTGAACTTCGACTTTCAGTAATTCCCGCCATTGGCGGGGAATCTATCGTTCTGCGCCTTTTTTCAGCATTAAAAGGAAGTTTCGGCCTGGACGATCTTGGATTTTCAAGCAGCTTTCGCAAATCTTATGATGAAACATTGGAAAGCAGACAGGGCTTAATTCTTCTTTCAGGCCCTGGAAACAGCGGCAAAACAACAACTATTTATGCATCATTACGGTATCTGATGAGCGGCCCAAGATCAGGGCAGCGGGCTGTCTGTCTGGAAGATCCTGTGGAATTTCCTATAGAATGTGCAAGTCAGATCGAAATAGACCCGCAGAGAGGAAATACTTTTGACAATCTTCTGTCAAAGGTACTCAGGCAGGATGTCGAGGTGATAATGCTTGGAGAGATACGAGATTCAGCTACTGCCAAAATAGCCCTGCGGGCTGCTCTGACAGGCCATTTAATTCTTGCGACGGTTCATTGCGGACGCGCTGCCGAAGTTCCGCGCAGATTGATAGATCTTGGAACGAAAGCTTCTGAAACGGCCGAAGCGATTGCCAGCATGACGGCACAACGTCTTATACGCAGGATATGCCCTCACTGCAAGATTCAAAGACCGATAACAGATCAGGAAAGAAATTTTTTGAGCATTCCTGAAACCATTGTCTCCGTACACGAGGGAAAAGGGTGTGAATTTTGTATGAATACCGGATATTTCGGACAGATTGCGATAGGAGAACACATAAAAATGACTCCTGAAATCATAGAGATGGTAAGAGAAAACGCATCTGTATCCAGTATAAGCAAAAGCGCCGGACTAATGGGCGATATCCGCAATGATGCACTTTACAAGGTATCAAAAGGTATCAGCACATTGGAAGAAATAAAGGGGTTTTTAAGATGAGGCTGCATGTAAATAAAGGGTTCACTCTCATTGAGCTGATGATTGCAGTCTCTTTGATAGGAATTACGGTAACCTGGCTGGTTCAGGCACAGATAAACGCTATCAGCCTTTCCGAATCGGAAACAGCTTTGCAGAGGGCGAACCGCGCACTTAGAAACCAGGTTGAAATATTACGGGCCATGTCCCCCGAATCAATGGCAGAGCTTGTGCCGGGTCAGGCTGTTCCTTTTGACTCCAGAGTAAAGGAACTTGAAAACCTCGTTGCAGGCCGGGGTGTGATAAGTATCGAAGAAGATCCTGATTTTCCGGATCTTTTAGTCCTGAATGTTAAGATTTACTGGCGAGATCCGCGTGGTGGAATACGTTCCATCCATACGGAATTACTTGAATCAAAAGCCTTGTGGTAAAAGGAAAACGCAACGACCAGTTGCCGGGAGATGAATCTCCCGGCTGAGTCATTCAAAGCACCCTGAAGGGCGCTGTTATAGCCGGGTTTACCCGGCTTTACGAAATTCAGCCCGGAGATTCATCTCCGGGCGGTGTATCGTTTATGAACATTTGGCCGAAAAGTCTTATGATAAAAGGAAAATAATCTATGAAGTTCAGGTATAAAAATAAAGGATTTACCTTAGTCGAATTGTTGATCGTCATTACATTGATGGGAATCCTTGTAACCCCGCTGCTCTACATGGAAATACAATATTCCAAAGGTTTTTTTGCAAATATTTACCGCCAGGACATGGTGGAAGCAGGAAACAGGTCCCTTGAATGGATCGCAAAAGATATCCGAAAAGCCATTTCAGTAACAAAAGACCGGGGTGAAAACAAACTCGCAGGTAACAGCAGCAAAAACAGGCTTGTCATAGAAACTTTTGACAAAAGCACAATTTTCTATTCTTTCAATAAGGAAAAACGTGTTTTAACCCGTGAAGAATATTCGCCTCAAAATCCGGTCGGCAATCCTGTTTTAATAGAACTGGCCTGTTATGTTGACGACTTTTTTATATCCCCGGTCCGGGCAAGAACGGCTGATAACAAACTGGCTGCATTTAAGGCAAAAATATTTCATATCCGGCTTGATTTATCCAGAGAAGTTTTGAACTTTACGGAACGAATTACAATGAACGGTGTTGCGGCAGGGAGAATTTAAATTGAAAATTTTCAAAAATATCCGGGGTTCGTCCATACTTGCGGTTCTTATGGCCGTCTTCTTTCTTTCGACACTGCTCTTTCTATCACTCATGCGTTCCGAAGCAGCGTTGAGGCTTGTCAAATACCGATATCTGGAATCGATAGCCCTTGATCTTGCTGAAAACGGGATTGAGTTTGAAAAAATGATTATAAAAAAAAATATAATAAAAACCATGATTATAAAGAAAGTAAGTCAACCAATTAGAGACGCAGCCAGAGATAAAATCGAATATGAGGGCAGAAATGATGCAATAAATAAAACCCATTACAAAAAATTCAATACGTTTGCAGGGTATGCAGGTTCATTCGAATCTTTTTTCAAACCTCTGAAGTCAGGAGCTTATGAAATCACATCCAGAGGAAAATTGACCGACTCTGAAAAAAAGCCAGCATTTACAGCCGAAATTATGGTACAGATAGCCCTGGACAGACGAGGCAGTTGGAAGACAATCGGCTGGTCGGAACAATGCGTTAAGCACATAGAAAGGTAAAAAAATTGAGCAGGATTGATAAAAATCATAAAAATCCTTTTCTGAACCGTGTAATGATAAGAAACCCTGATTTCTTTTTCGGGAGATCACGACAGGTGCGCTCCATTTTCAACCGCCTGAACACATCTCCTCCACAATCCGTAGCAGTTGTCGGAATGCGAAGAACAGGCAAGTCTTCCATTCTGTATCATTGTTCATTTGAGTCAATAAAACAAAGATACATGGATGAACCTGAGAAATATATTTTTACTTTTCTTGATCTGCAATCGGTTCGCGGAATTGATGTCTCTGGTTTTTTCAAACATATCGGCGAACTGGCAAAAACAAGCCTGCTGAATATGTCCTTGCCTGACAAATTTTTGCCTGACATATCTCTGCCCGATATTTCAGATCAGGAAAGTTTTCTGGAATTTTTAAAAAAGCTTGAAGAGATTGACATGAACTGGATAATTCTTCTGGATGAATTCGAAATTCTTGCCAGAAATTCGAAATTCGGTCCCGATTTTTTCTCTTTCATGCGCTCCACTGCTACAACCCATAATCTCGCCTTTGTCACTTCCACCGGAACCCATCTTGAAAAACTCTGCCATACCCGCGAAATAGCTGATTCGCCATTTTTCAATATTTTTGTCAGTGTTCATTTAGGCCCTTTTTCCCAGAGTACAGCGGAAGATATGATCGAGCGTCTATCGGAATCATCCGGTATTCCGCTTAAAGAACATGCAGAAGCACTTGTCGAAAAAGCGGGCCGCCTGCCCATGTATCTGCAGATGGGATGTGCTGCCCTTTTCGATTTTTTCATACAGGAAGGCTCACAGAAACCTGACTGGTTACAGGTAAGGGAATTATTTTTAGGAGAAGCAAGAAGTCATTTCAGCTATTTATGGAGAAATTTCAGTGAGCAGGAACGAATGGTTTTATGCCGCCTTTCATGTAAAATGAAGGCTGATGACAGATCTTTGACCCATGTTGTCCGCAATCTGTCGAAAAACGGCCTTATAGATGAAATAAAAGGTAAGAAAAAAATTTCATCTCAATGGTTTCGCGAATTTATAAGCGAGATGGCAGAAATCGATCCGCCCAGAAGTTTTGAGAAAAAAGGGTGGTTCGGTCAAATGATAGAGCGTTTCAGCTTCAAAAAAGAAACAAAAGATGCAGATTTACAAGTTTCGGATATAAACGCAAAAAAATCTTCCTTCTCATTGAAATTTGGCGGTTCTAAAGATTCGGAACACCGGAAAAATTCGGAACATCAGGTGAGCAAGTTGACGGTCATGTTTACCGATATAAAAGGCTCCACGAGTTTTTTTGAGATGTACGGAGATGTCGAAGGGATAAACATGATTCAGCGTCATAACGAACTTCTCTTTCCGGTCATCGAAGAAAAAAAAGGAAATATCATAAAGACTATAGGTGATGCGATCATGGCAAGTTTCAACAAACCTGTAGAGAGCTTGAGAGCCGCAGTTCAAATGCAGCGCATCCTTTCAGAGGAAAATAAAAATCTTCCGATAGAAAAACAGATCCATATAAGAATAGCCATGAATCAGGGTAACGGAATAATGAAAGACGGTGATGTTTTCGGAGATGTGGTCAACACCGCGTCCAGAATGGAATCTCTGGCAGATTCCGGCCAGATCATAATTTCCGAAGACCTTTACAATGAAATTAAAGACCAGGCCGATCTTCCATGCAGGTTCCTCACCAAGGCAAAATTCAAGGGAAAGCAGAAGGAAACAGGAATCTATGAGGTTTTATGGAAAGAATGAAGGTGTATCAACAATAGGACATAGAGGATAAAAATATGCCGAATGAAACAGATAGCTGCTTTGAATTTAAAGATGTCTCTTTTTCATGGCCCAATGGCGGTAGAACAGTGCTGAACCGGGAAACTTTTACAATACCTGCTGGAATTTTTGCTATGGTACGCGGACCTTCGGGTTCAGGCAAATCAACCTTATTGCGTATGCTGGCTCGATTAGAAGAACCTCAGAAGGGAGTCATCAGCTATCGCAACCATGCCATTGCCGACTACGATCCTCCAAAGCTGAGACAACAGGTCGCCTATTTGAGCCAGATACCTGTGGTTCCGGATGTGACGGTACGCGAAGCTCTGCTGATGCCTTTTTCCTATGGTGTGAATAAAAACCTGGATGCACCTTCGGACGATGATCTGGCTATTCGGCTCGACGAAGTACTCCTCGGCGAGATAAGATTGAATGAACGGGCGGCAGCCCTGTCAGGAGGACAGAAACAGCGGCTCTGTCTTCTGCGTGCGCTGATGATCTGGCCGGATGTTCTGCTCCTGGATGAACCTACAGCATCTCTCGACAGAGAGAGTCAGGCGGTTGTGGAACAGATGGCAGAACAGCTTTGTATCGACGGTGTAACGGTGGTCATGGTGACCCATAACGGATTCTCACCGCGCGATGTACCCATGACGGAAATCCTTATTCAGGAAGGCCGGGTGAAGATATGTCAATGAATCAGGGCGCTCTGGATATCGGCAGTTTCGAGCTTTGCATTGCCGCGCTTTTTGTCGTGGCGGCAGGGGGAATATCCGTATGGAACAGGTTACAACTCGAAAAAGATCTGTTGATCGGCTCGGTGCGGTGTGTTCTGCAACTATTTATAATGGGCTATGTTCTCAGGATCATCTTTGATGTTGAATCGTCCTGGATAGTGCTTGGAATGTTTACCATAATGGTCGCCTTTGCCATCCGTATCGTGCGTGGAAATGTGAAAGAACGCCAGGTGACTTTCGTCATTCCGGCTTTTCTGACCATGCTGTGCGTTTATATAGTTATTTCGGCAACTGTTACGGGCGTTATAGTCGGCGCACAGCCGTGGTGGCGTCCGCAGTATTTCATCCCGCTGGCAGGAATGGTCGCAGGCAATTCCATGACAGCGTTAAGCCTTTCGCTGGACCGCCTCTTTTCAGATCTGAGAATAAAGCGTGAAGAGATTGAAATGCGCCTGTGCCTGGGTGCCACAGCAGAAGAAGCCAGCCGGGAGGTTGTCAGAGATGCTCTCAAGGCTGGTATGATTCCGTCAATCAACTCGCTGACCGGTGTCGGTCTTGTTTTCCTGCCGGGAATGATGACCGGTCAAATTCTGGCAGGTGCAGATCCGATGCTTGCTATCCGCTATCAGATCGTGGTCATGTTCATGATTGTCGCTTCCACAGCGCTCACTGTAGTATTAGTATTGCGTATCGTACGCGGGAGATGCTTCGGTTCGGGACAGCAGTTGTTGCTGAGACCTGGGAATCAGTCTGATTGAAGACAGGACATCGAAAGTCTTTTTTCCCCGCCTTCATCAAAACACAATATCAGCCACAGGCGGCAAAGTAAAATCCATGAAAATAAGATTGATCAAGTAATTTTGATTTTTACCGATGACCTGAGAGCCTTCAACGTATTCTCATGCCATGACGTACACGCAATAAACTTGAATCAGATCAGAACAGATGAATGGTTTTAGCAAAAAGCCCAACTACGGAACTGTTTCAACAAACACCGGAATCACCAGAACACCGGTGTCTGCATCTCTGTATTCTTTTTCGTACTTCTCACGGTTTGTGTCATCTATATATTCCACGAAAAAGACCAGGGAGACTTCCGAAAGATGGAGCTGCTTTCCATACCCGGCAGCCTGTTCCAGCGCTTCTATATATCCGGTTTCATCCGTATATGATTTCACTTCGAGGGCATAAATTTTGTCCTCATATTTGATGATTATATCGACCCTTCCGTTGCCTGTGGGAAATTCAGGCCAGACTTTCGCTTTTCTGCGTCTCAGAAAATGATACAGATACATATATAAATTGAAATGATAAACCGCCTCGAATATTCTCATATCTTTTCTTCTCGGCGCATCTTCGAACAGCCAGCCTCTTTCCGATCTCAGATATCTTTCATATCGACGCATGAGGTTTTTGACATTGATACCGCTTTTTGTAATCGAATCATCCAGATTTTCAAAAGGTTCGAAAAGTTTACCCACGTAACCGGACAGTTCCCTTGAAAAATAGTTGAACAGGCGTTTCTGGACAAAAGAGGAGGAAAACTTCGCGTAAAGGCCGTCTTCGGTCTCCTCGATATCCGTTACCCCGTTCATGTAAAGAAAATTCAAATATTTGTCATCAAAGGCAAAATCCGTTTTTTCGTCTGTCTTGAAAAGTCCCAGCACGACATTTCGGTATGGTTTTTGATCTGCCTTGCTGATAATGTTCAGGATATTGTTATTGGGCAATGCTTTCACCGCTCGTGTGAACACATAATCAAAATGATCAGTCGTTAAAGGATTCTCTTTTTCCTTGTTATATGTTTCGGTAAGCAATTCTCCGCACCAGCATGTAAGTCCGGGCTGTCCCCTGAATTCGTAAAACAATTTCCTGACAACATCTTTTTCAATCTTCTGTCCGCTTTCCTTTTCATACCAATTGAACATACCGTCGACTTCGGTATAAGTCAGGTTCGGAATATGCAGGCTGTACTGGGTATTGAACGGTGATCCGCTGACATTTTCAATACCGAGAACGCTTCTGACCCCGATCAAAGACAGCCCGTGCAGAAGACAGCTTTTTTCACCTGATACTCTGTCAGCCTGATTTTGTCTTTTGATATACATATCCCGAAATTCGTTTGCAAAATTATTGATGAACTTTTCCTTGAGTGCATCGAATTCATCAATGATCAAAATCACGGGTTTTTGAAAATGTTTTTTCGTGAACAGAGTGTGCAGCATATCCCATGTTTCGATATCAGGCAGTTTTTTTCCGAACCACTCATTCAGACTTCGGACAAAAAATTCCAGAATTTTCTTGTCAGATCCGATTCTTTTGGCAGACTGCATGGTGATGATGCCGACCTCGAACTCCTTCTGTTCCCTGACTTTTTTCACCACCTGCTGCATGATCCAGGTTTTTCCGGCCTGCCGGGGTGCCCAGGCGGTTATGTAGTGACCGCCCTCTTCGATGATTTCTCCGACAAGCTGTTCATATGCTCTGAGTATAAGCTCTTTTCTGGGCGCGTAAAAATGAAGTTTTGTATTCACAGGGCCGTAAGATGAAAATTTTCTCATTGCACGATTTCCTCATTATATCTTTTATAAAACTTAGAATGCCATTATTCCGACATAAGTACCTGTGCAAAAATTCCGTGACATTTTTTCGTAGGGTGGGCAAAAGCGAAGCGTTGCCCACCAGTTGTCTGACCGCCTGTCGCTGTTTTTTCTACCCAGCGCGGATGTTAAAAATTTTTTGGTGAGATACTACCTATATATTGCTGGAAACGTCCGGCCATCATCTCATTGAGCATCTTGAAGAATGAAATGAGATTGCTCTTTCCTGCTCCGTTCGCTCCGATCAAGATGTTCAAGGATCGTAACTCAAGGTTTATTGTCTTGATAGACTTGAACCCGTTGATAGTCAATTTTTGCAGCCTGTTCAAAAATCGGTCTCCTTTTTCCGAATCAGTTTTGCCTAATGCCGACAACTCGTTATAATCTCTCGATATTATATGAACTTTTAGCGTGATAGATACCAAAAGGTCAAGAAGATTTTTTATGTAACATCTTCACAGCTCATCGTTCTCAACAAATGAATAATAACCTTTTGCGCTGAAAATGATATGATCCAGCAAATTGATTCCCAATACCTCCGAGGCTTTTTTGATCCGCTGTGTCACGGTTCTGTCTTCCTGGCTGGGTTTCAATTCGCCTGATGGATGATTGTGCGCGATAATCAAGGCAGAAGCCCTTTCCGCTATGACATCCGCAAAAACTTCCCGTGGATGTACCTGGCTTTTGTTGACAAGTCCGATGGTGATGACCCGGACATTCATGACTTCATTCGCGCCATTGATGGAGACACATAAAAAATGTTCCTGTTTTCGATCCCCGTAATGGCTGATCAGGGGCAGAACATCAGCCGGAAATTTTATTTTCATCCCTTCAGGTTTGATACGCCTTCTCACAAATTCAAAAGCCGCTGTTATGGTTGCGGCCTTGGCATTGCCGATACCATCGATATCGAGTAAGTCCTTTGCTTCGATATCGATTCCTTTTTCATCAATAATTTTGACCAGTTTTCTGGAAAGAGCGAGTACATCATATTTTTGTGATCCTTTTCCGAGAATGATGGCCAGTAATTCCTGGTCAGAGAGGGCTTTTGCGCCTTTTTCGAGCAGTTTTTCCCGTGGGCGTTCGTTTGTCGGAAGGTCTTTTATCTTTTTCATCCGGCCTTCTTTTTCTTCTTTGCAGGTTTCTTCTTCGTTTTTTTCTTCTTTTTTGCAGCCGTTTCCATCTTCGCTTTTTCTTCCTGTATCCGCTCCAGCAGCTTTTCCGCTGGTTCGTCATTTGAATCTTGCGGAACAAGTTCGCCGCGAAAGGCTTTGGCAAGGACGGACTGGGTGAGTTTGTCTACTTTTGCCTTGGCGTTTTGGTAGTGAGTTTCGAGGTTGTCGGCGATGGTGAAGAGGTTGTCTACCTGGCGGACTATTTCTTTTTGTTCTTCGAAGGGAGGGAGGGGGATATCAATATCTCTAAAAGCTTTTTGAGAAATATTCCTCATTGATAATTGACTTCCAGATGAACGGACTTCAATTTCATTCCTTCCTTTTGATGATTTCAAATAATAATGGACAAATTTCTTGTCTATTTCATAAAAATAAACCCTCCATACCTTATCGCTAATCATTATCCGATAATTTATTTCGTCCACAATTACTGATGCGCCAACCAATTCAATAGTATTTGCTCTGGATATTAAAAAGTCATTCTTCTTTATAAAAAATTCAGGATGAATATTTGATTGATCTTGAACAGTTTTTGTCTCTTTTGGGTTGAATTTATCCCATGTTACAGCACTGATTTTCACTATGCCAACAGTTTTGCATGTGACTGGTATTTCAGGACAGCTAAAATTTTTACCAGCTTGTATTTTTGCAATTCTTTTATTTAATTTAACAAAGCTCCAACTATCTGGAATTTTGTATTTTTCTACAGAAATTTCATCCAAAAGCATTTCTGTTTTATCCACCTCCGGATGCTCCTCCCGCCACTTCTCCGTAAGTTTCCCAGTAACCGCAGCAGTGAGTACCGACTGGCGGAACCGTTTGATAATGGTCGGAACCTTATCCAGCCGCTCTTTGATGGCATCAATGCGGGGAATGATTTTGTCCAGCTTTGCGGCGATGCGTTTTTGTTCGTTAAAGGGCGGGAATGGGCATTGTATCTGCTTTAGTCTGGTTTGAGTCAGCTTTAAACGTGTTGTTCCTGTAACATATCCGGTATAATCAAATTGATTCAGAAAATGGCATAAAAAATTATTATCTGTCAATGAGTCAAGGATATGAGCATGATTATTCACCCATATTTTTCCATCGACAATGTAGGCAATATTTTTTGACGAATCAAAAAAAGGAGCGCCATCTTCTCCGATCAGTACAAATCTACCTTCAATCAAAAAACCATCGATATAACCAACTTGGCTTGTTGCCCCATAGTAAGGATATAAGTCTTCCTCTTTTTTATCGGCAATTCTTTTATTTCGCTCTTTTAAACTGATTGGCTTTCTGTACTTATCAAGTATCTGAGTGCAATTTTCCAGATCTGTTACGATCCACCCCTTCGGAAGCCCCTCCATCATTCCCCAACCTCCTGCCCATTCTCTCTCATCTCCATCACAATCAACCGCCTTTCCCGTTCAAGTTCCAAAGCCAGTTCTTCTTCCGTTGGCAGGTAGAGCATATACCTGGACGCAAAAAGCTGTTTGTTTTCACTGAGTACCGAATATTTCACAATGGTCTTGTCTTTCTCCGTACAGAGAATCAGCCCCACGGTCGGATTGTCATCCTCACCTTTCTGGAGATCATCGAACATGCGTACATACATATCCATCTGTCCCACATCCTGGTGCGTCAGTTCACCGGTTTTTAAATCTATCAGAACATAACATTTCAATTGGATATGATAAAACACCAGATCAATATAAAATTCCTTGGTCTCGGTGGATATTCGTTTTTGTCGGGCCACGAAGGCGAAACCTTTTCCAAGTTCAAGTAAAAACTCCTGAATTTTATCGATGATCGCCTGTTCAAGTTCCGATTCACGATAATGGCTGCGGTCTTTGATATTCAAGAATTCAAGCACATAGGGATTCTTGATGAAATCATCAGGAGACTGACGGAGTGCAAGCGTTTTTTCTTCAGCCTCCTGCACCACCGGCTCTTTATCTTGACTTATCAACAGGCGATCGTAATAAAGAGTATTAATTTGCCGCTTCAACGCTCTTGTCGACCAGTTCTGATCTGCGGCTTCATTCATGTACCACTTTCGGGCAGATTCTTTTTCCACCCGCATCAACAGGCGATAATGAGTCCAGCTCAATTCGACACGCAGTGCGTGGCGAATTGGAAACACCTGGTAAAAACGGCGCATATTCCGTAAATTCGTAATCGTAAATCCCTTTCCAAACTCCTCGGACAGCTTCACGGCCAGATTTTCAATCACTGACCGGCCATATTCCGCCCGTGCGTCTCCATGCTGCTCATCTTCCACGATCAAACGACCGATTTGCCAATATGTCTCCACCATAGCAGCGTTTACCGCACGATTGACCCGGCCTTTTGCCCGCTCTAAAACATCTTTTATCGATGAATAGAGATCCGCTGATACCAGATCCAGATCGCTCATTTTTCCCCTCCCACATCCACCAAAGCCAGCAAATCCTGCAATTGATCCATACAGGAATTGAGTTCGGTCATGGCCTCGGTTACAAGCACATGTTCAAATCGTCGATCAACGAGGAAAATTCCTCTCCAAAAACCCTTTTCGCCTTGCCGAGACCGCCGCGTCTTTCAAAAACCGGCATGATTTCAAAATCCGTTTCATCAAGCGCCAGATTTTCGACCAGATGTTCCTTTATATATGCAAGCCATGTAAGCTGTTCCTCAGAAAAGATTTTTTTCAGCCTCACGATCTTGTCAATGGCTGTCTCAACCCTTTCTTTTGCTGTCATTATGGGAACCTCAAAATCGGACGCATGCTTTATCATCGAAATGATATCGGCAAGGGGCTTTTTGTATACCAGCTCATGACCTCGCTGCAAGTCTTTTTCAGAAAAATGGTTCTTCCGGAGCGTATCCCGCAGCTCTTCCAAAACATCCGTGTTCCATTGAGCGGGTTTTGATAAAAGGATCTCAATGGAATCGACATGATCCGCATTTTCAGCCACAAAGTTTTCAAAAAGCTGTAAATAATCCTCGGGTTTCTGGTAGCCATCTCCGACCTTGAACATCACTTCATCTTCAACCGTATCGACAATATCATATCCTTTGAAAAACAATTTTTTAGCTCGCGGATAATCGGAAAGAAGATCTATAAACTCCTGATCTTTCAAAAGCTTCATCGTATTGGCAAAATCTTTCCCAATATTTTCTTTCAGCCTGTCAGCATAAGCTTTGATATCCCCATCGGGAATAAAAGCTGCAAATTCATCACGGGCTTTGGCCCCCATTTTCCTTTCAATACGACGGAGCCGCTTGATCAGCACATCCGTATAATGTTCCCTGTCCTGATTTTCGTATATCTTTTCGATAATCTCGGAAAGGGGCATGGTTTCCCTGCCAAGATTTACGTCAAAGTCAGTGGAATCTTTGAAATACTCGATCAGAGAACCGTCGAAACAATCAAAAATGGTAAATTTTTCTTTATTGATCTCAGGGCATAACCGGGTTCCCCTGCCAAGCATTTGAACCCACAGGATACGGGATTTGACCATTCGCATGAAAACGACCATCTCAATTGCCGGGATATCGACCCCGGTGGTCAGCATATCGACTGTCACCACAATCTTTGGCTCAGGCCGGTTCCGAAACTGCCGAATTTTCTGCAATGGCCTGTCAACCGACTGACTGCCGGTTATTTTCATCACAAAATCATCCCCTCTGCCAAAAACGTCTTTACATGTGCCGACAATGTCATCCGCGTGGGAAACATGGGGAATATCGTTCACGGCAAAAATCAAAATCTTTGGAAAGCGTTCATACTCCTTTTCATGCAGATCGGTATATTTTTTAAGAGCCGTGATGATTTTCTTCGTGCTGTCAGGAGATGTGATCTTTCTCTCCACTTCACTTGCGACAAATTCCCGCTCGTCTTCCAGATTATCCAGCCGCTCTTCTCCCGTCCGGGTATCGATTTCACCGACCAGTTCGCCCTGTTTCAGAAAAGCGCCATTGATATGAACCTCGGATTTGATTTTCACAGCATCATAATCCACGAGAAAACCGTCCATAACCGCCTGTTCCGTTTTATATGAAAAAACCTTGTTTTTAAACATTGCAAGAGTATGTGCCGCAGGAGTGGCTGTCAGCCCGATTTTCACCGCATCAAAATAATCCAGCACTGCCTTCCATGTACCTGTTTCCTTAGCAGAATACCCCCGGTGACACTCATCAGCAACAATCACATCGAAAACATGTATGGGAATATCGAGCTTATCCGCTCCCAGCAGATTCATTGCCATGCGCTGGATAGTCGCTACATAAATAAATGTGTGCTTCTCCCTGGGTTTTGTCAGATAATCTTCAGGCAGTACTTCCGGATTAAAAGGAGTTTTTGCTTCAAAATCCTCTCTTTGAAATTTCTGGCTGAAAACCTCATAATCCTTATCGAGTTTCAGCCCTTCCGGAGTCTCGAATGCCGATATGGCGGATACTGTCTGTGCTGCCAGCGCCCTTCTGTCAACGAGAAACAAAATTCTCTTTGCATAGCCGGAGGCCAGAAGCCGATACAATGAAGATACGGTAGTAAAAGTTTTTCCCGTACCTGTAGCCATTGCCAGCAGCATTTTCTTTTTCCCATGAATCAAAGCATTTTCAACAGCCTCAACAGCTTCTACCTGATACGGCCTGAGCCTCTTGATTTTATCGACAGAATTGTCCCAAAACCAGCTTTCGGCACTTTCCGTATCCCGTTCGAATTTATCCATCAGGGCCTGGGGAGAATGAAAATCACTGATCTGACGATAAATATTCTCTTTTTTCCGCACATCCAGGTGAAATATCTGTGTACCATTTGCAGAATACAGAAAAGGAATTTTATAATTTCGCCAGTTCCCAATAGTTTCCTTAACGCCTTTTGCATAACGCTTTGCCTGCTCAAGCGCACCTTCAGCACCAACCGCCACTTTCTTTGCCTCAATCACACCCAGCAGTTTCCCCCGGACAAACAATACATAATCAGCAGGGCCTGTTCTCGTAGGATATTCTTCCACGGCATGTGCGTCGAGAGCCGATATGTCCAACCCGGATTTATAAGGAATTATTTTCCAATTCAACAACGAAGAGGCAAGCCTTGTATCGATTCTATTTTTCCTGGTCATTTTTTCAGATTCGCTCATATCGACTCTTTTACTCCTTACAAAAATTTACCTTCATTTCTCGGTTAACACCTGGAATAACCGAACTTGGATTGCAAAAATTGTTTTCAGCATTCATCCTGATCATATTCAAATCTGGAAATATCAAGACGCTTCATTCTCGATACAAAGGTGGAGCGTTTTATTGCCGCATCTTTTGCAGCCTTGCTGATGTTCCCTCTATTTTTTTTCAAGATATAAAGCACATATTCTTTCTCAAGTTTTTCCCATGAATAATCGCCAAAACGAATTCCATCGAGTTTCTTTGGAGTGCTGGGGGCCGAATGGGGATGCGAATCAGGAAAATCCATCTCTTTGAAATATTCCAGAATATCTTCAGATGTTATATATTCTCCTCTTGTGGAAACATTCAATAAACGGTTGCTGAATGTTTTCACTTCCTTTGTATTTCCGGGCCATGTATGGGAATTGAGCAGTTCCATTGCCTCTGCACTAACTTTTTTTTCGGGAGTATCTGTCAGCAAAGTACCTTTCCACAAAAAATAGTTTATCATAGAGCAGATGTGTTCACCTCGCTTGTGCAAAGGCGGAATATCGATTGTAAGGATTGAAAGACGCTGGAACAGTTTTCGCTCGAAACCCTTTTGATCCACCAATTCTTCAAGATCTTTTGCTGTACCGGCAATAATTCTGACATCTATTTTTTTCGATCTTTTCCCCCCTGCCCTTCTGACGCTCCCATGTTCAATCAGCTTCACTATGCCTGCCTGAGCATCAAGAGGCAGGCTGTCAATTTCATTAAGAAACACAGTCCCGCCATTCATTTTTTCAAAAACTCCAGGTTCCTCCACATCTTTTTTTTGATTACCAAACAATTCATTATGTAAAAGAAAATGGGGAATTATATTGCAGTTCACCACATGAAAAAGTTTGTCTTTCCGTGCGCTCTGATTGTGAACCTGACGTGCAATAAATTCTTTTTCCGTTCCATCTTCCCCTGTAATCAGGACAGGTTGTTCCAGTGCAGCATAATTCCGGACGATTTCCATGATATCCTGCAAAGTTGGGCTTTGATCAACAAGCCCTTTTTCTTCACGGATTCCGTCAATTGTCCGCTGCATGTCTTCAATTTTTTCCTTTTGTCTATTATAACGGATAGCATTGCTCAGAGCAAGGGAGCCAATATCCACAATATCCTGAATTTTATTGAGATGATCCTGATCTGTTTTGGTCATATCCGGCTCTGATGAAGTATCCAGTATCTCAAGAGCGCCGTATATCTCGCCATTTTCATGTAACAGGGGAAAACAGAGAATCATGGTGTTTTTTATATTCAGCTGATCTTCAATTTCATGGTTGGAGCGTTTATCATGGCGCGGATCGGCTATAGTCCTTTCTTTGTTTTCAATAACCCATCCCACGATGCTCCGTTTATCCGGACCCAACCTGAAGCTCTTGACAATGCTGCTTTCTTTTCCCACAGCCTCAACACATAAATAATGATCGTTTTCTTTTATCCAGATGGAACCCCGTTCAACATTCTGTATTTCGATCAGCGAAACCAGAAATCTGAGCCGGAGTTTTTCCATATCGGTTTCTTTTAAAAAAGATTTTAACAAAGTGTAATAAAAATCAGACATTTAGCATCCTCCTCAAAAAAAATGTTGACATTTAGCTTATGCTGTGTTTATTCATCAATTCACATTGATATTTCGATAATGTAATGTTATTTCTGTCTCTTATACACATTCCGAGCCCACGAGACATCTCAGGATCTCGTATGCCGTCTTCTGCTTGAAAAAAAAAAAAAAAAAAAAAAAAAAAAAAAAAAAAAAATGCATATAAGTACCAACAACAAATACAAGACAAATCAAAAGTTCACCTACGAATTGTGCGCCATGATAGTCCAAACATAGTGAG
>JAUCGE010000320.1 GCA_030377965.1 Desulfobacterales bacterium HSG16 | reverse complement strand
GCCAAAAGCTGGCGGGAACGGCACCCCGCCCTACCATCTTGTCGGTATTTTATTTATTATGAAATCTCTTATCAATCTCCCTGAGCTGCCATATGATCATCATATATGGTTTCAAGATAATTTTTATGTTTGGCCTCTTCCTGACACAATATCTTGAAAACCTTTATATGTTCCTCATTGTCGGTTTTTTTCAACATATCGTTATACATTCTAAGTGCCTGTTCTTCCCGTTTCATTGCCAGCCGCAGGATGTCCGGATACAGCATTCCTTTCTGGTAAGTCATGTCAACCAGATAGTCGCTTCGTTTTAAGTCTGGAACCCATTTTAATTTATAATCCTTTATGCTCTCCTGATTTTTTCCCAGGTTTTCAAGAAGATCCTGATGCTTCTTCTCTTCAGCAGCCATTTCTTCCAATGCTTCCTTAATGGGTGCAAATGATTCCTGGCTGGCAGCATCAAGATAAAATGCAGCCGCTTCTTTTTCGTTTTCTATCGCACAGTTTACTATTTCCTCGAAAGATTCAAAGTTCATGACATTCTCCTTTTCAATGAATGTAAATTTTAAGTTTTGATTTGCAACAAATGTGTATTATGGACATAAATTTCTAGAATTTATCAAACGCTATCATCTCAGGTTCCACTCCGATATTATCCAGCATGTCAATCACGGCATCAAGCATCATGGGCGGGCCGCACATATAATACTCTATCTCAGTCGGGTCTTCATGCTCTGCAAGATATAACTCGTGCAGTTGTTGATGGATGTAGCCTGTCATGCCATCCCACTTGTCTTCGGGCATAGGGTTGGAAAGAGCGACATGGTATGAAAAATTTTCATGCTTTTTCTCAAGCGTGGTAAATTCATCAGAGAAAAAGAGTTCCTGCAAAGACCTTGCACCGTACCAGAATGATATTTTTCTTTTTGACCCAAGGGTTTCCAGAAGATGAAAAATCTGGCTTCTCAAGGGAGCCATGCCAGCGCCTCCTCCGATAAAGCAGATCTCTTTTTCTGTATCCTTTACAAAAAAGTCTCCGAAAGGCCCGCTCAATGTCACCTTGTCATCAGGTTTTAATTTGAAGATGAATGATGAACCTGTGCCGGGAGGAGCTTCGTCCATACCGGGGGGCGGGGTAGCGATTCTGATAGTAAATCTCAGTATGTTTTTTTCAGAAGGAGGATTTGCCAGAGAATAGGCTCTGAAAATGGGCGCTTCGTTTTTCGATTTCAGTCCCCAGAGATTAAATCTGTTCCAGTCTGGACGAAATCTTTCAGCCACTCTGGCCTTGAATTCTGAAAAAGAAAATTCGTATTCGGGAATATCAATCTGGATATATGCGCCTGCTTTAAAGTCTATTGATTGATCTGGATCAATTTCGAGTACAAGCTCTTTGATGAATGTCGCGACATTTTCGTTGGAAACCACGGTTGCGTTATATTTCTGCGCTCCAAAGATATCTTCAGAAAGCCTGATCCTCAAATCCTGTTTTACCTTCAACTGGCAGGCAAGATGGATATTTTCCTTTTTTTCCTTACGGCTCAGGTGAGCCAGTTCGGTGGGAAGAATGCCCTGCGCTCCTTCTTCCACTTTGCACTTGCACATCCCGCAGGCACCTCCACCGCCGCAGGCTGAAGGTATGAAAATTCCATTTCCTGATAATGCCGACAAAAGGGTTGCACCTGCCGACGCATCCAGGGAGTTTTCTTCGTCATCGTTAATGACAATACGATTGCTGCCTTTCTGAACCACTCTTGATTCCACAACCAGAAGTATGCCGACAAGAAGAATCACAACCATTGTAAATACGATGACGCTTGCAAGATATATCAATTGACACTCCTGTTTTTTATATGGAAATGCCTGAAAACAACATGAACCCCATTGCCATCAGCCCGGTCATAATCATCGTTATGCCAAAGCCTTCAAGTCCTTCCGGCACATCCGCATACCTGAGTTTTATCCGTATTGCAGACATTGAAACAATGGCCAGAAGCCACCCGATTCCCGATCCTGCACCAAAAACGACTGACTCTACGAAGGTATATTCTCGCTCTACCATAAAAAGGGACGTTCCCAGGATAGCGCAGTTTACCGCTATCAGAGGAAGAAAGACCCCAAGTGCACTATACAGGGCCGGGGAATAACGATCTATTATCATCTCCACGATCTGAACCATTGCGGCTATCACTGCTATGAATGTGATAAATTTCAAATAACTCAAATCGATATCGGGAAATCCTGCCCACGAAAGCGCTCCCGGCCCGAGCAGATAATTGTATACTAGCCAGTTTACCGGAGCTGTGATTGATAAAACGAAAACCACGGCAAGCCCGAGTCCTGCAGAGGTATCCATGTTTTTTGAAACGGCTGTAAAAGAACACATCCCCAGAAAATAAGCCAGCAGGATGTTACCCGTGAAAACCGAATTTACAAATATGCTGATCAGGTTTTCCATATTGTCTTCTCTATTCTTTTATAATTGTTTTGGAAAGCCATACTAAAAGGCCGATAATAATGAAAGCCGAGGGCGCAAGCAGCATGAATCCCATGTTTTCATAGCCTGCATCATAGAATGCGCCTGGAACAACCGAAAAACCGAAAAGTTTTCCAGAACCCATAAGTTCGCGGATAAAAGCCACGGCAATCAGGACAAGCCCGTAACCTGCACCATTTCCAAGTCCATCCAGAAACGAAGGCCACGGCCTGTTACCCAGAGCAAATGTTTCAGCGCGTCCCATAACAATACAATTGGTTATTATGAGTCCCACAAAAACGGACAGCTGCTTGCTGATATCATAAAAAAATGCCTTCAGAAACTCATCCGCCAGGATAACAAGAGAAGCTATTACACATAACTCGACAATCATGCGGATGTTTTTTGGTATGACATTTCTCATAGATGATATGATCATGCTGGCAAAAGCTGTCACAAAGGTCATGGAAAGTCCCATGACAATGGCGGTTTTCAACTGGACAGTTACGGCAAGGGCCGAACATATTCCCAATGACTGGATGAAAACCGGGTTGTTTCTGGCCAGCGGATCGAAAAATATTTTTAAATTTTGATTTTTCATCATTTTTTATCCCTGACAATAAGTTATCGGCTCTGGGGCAGGCTTACCATGTTTTTCCTGAAATTTATGGAAACCGGCTCATAACCGAGCAGAATTTTTTTAAAACCGGTGGTCAGAAATTTTCCGGTCAAGGTAGCGCCGCTGATGGCATCTACATAGTTGGGCCTGTGT
>JAUCGE010000319.1 GCA_030377965.1 Desulfobacterales bacterium HSG16 | reverse complement strand
TGAACTTTCAGATTTTTTTATGAATTATAATTTTGATACATCATACAGACTTTCATTAGAGCCAAGAGAAAAAATACGTTTTCTGGCAATGATACACCTTCAGGAGGGAAAAACCTTTACGGAAATCGGAAAAATCCTAAAGGTCAACCGCCATACGGTTGCAGAATGGCTGAAACGGTTTGAATCTGAAGGAGTCCGGGGAATGGGTGATAAGAAAAAACCGGGAAGAAATACCATTCTGCCAAGATCAGAAGAGGACAATTTTAAAAAAGAGGTAGCAAAACTTCAGGAAAATCGAGAAGGTGGGCATGTCGGAGGAGAAGATATCAGGCGGATGCTTAAAGAGGTATTCGGTGCTGAGTACACTCTGTCCGGTGTTTATGATCTTTTGAAAAGAGTCGGCATGGTATGGATAACAGGGCGCACGGTTCATCCCAATGCTGACATGGAAGCCCAGAAGGAATTCAGAGATAATTTCACTGAAAAGGCTAAAGATGTCTTGCCGGCAGATATTGATATAAATAAGGTAGATATATGGTTTCAGGATGAGGCCAGGGTGGGACAACGGGGTACGGCAACTCGCATATGGACTGAAAAAGGGAGCCGCACGGGAATTGTCATGCAGCAGCAATTTAATTCGGTTTATATTTTTGGGGCGGTCTGTCCCCAGAACGATGAAGCCGTGGGGATAGTTATGCCGTATGCCAACACGGCAGCAACAGAAACCCATCTGAAAATAATATCCCAACAGGTTCCGGAGGGACGGCATGCTTTGATCATAGTTGATAGAGCAGCATGGCACACAACCCCGAAACTGCAACTGCCTGAAAATATCTCCCTGCTCCCTCTGCCACCATACTCACCGGAACTGAACCCGACGGAACAGGTATGGGAACAACTGCGCCGAAACAGTCTGAGCAATAGATGTTTTAAAAACTATGAAGCCATTGTTGATGCCTGCTGCGATGCATGGAATTTTTTTACAGCTATACCCGGAGCTATAAAATCTCTTTGCTCACGTAAATGGGCTCTTTTGGCAGGTTAGTTTTCGCAATTGGTATAATCTTCATACCTTTTGTCCAGTTCCCTTTTTTGCCAGTCAGGCAGAGGAAGCTCCGAATTGCCCAACGCAATGGAATCCCACAAATCTGCCACCAATAACAGTTTTTCAGCAAGTCCCAACCGACATGCCTCCTGCCTGATTGCTTCTGATCTCATCTTACCCCCCGATTTATTGATGTTTATTTATTTTTGACAAGTCGCACGGCTACCCGTTTCGCACGAAACGCAAAGCTCCGCACTGTCTATAACCGCACATCTAACCAAATCCACTGGAGTGCTTTATTATGTGGCTGTTTCAAACCATTCAAATTATATATCTCAGCATTAAATAGTCATGTAGGTTGGACTGAACTGCCTGAGTGTATTTGCTTTGTTATACCTGACTTTCAAATTTAACTGGCTCAATCAAATTGCTTTTTATAACCACTGTGCCAGATAATTTGTCATGCCATCCTTGCTTTCGTTTATCAATGCCTACCCAGATAACTCCAAGAAATAGCGGTATCATTGAAACGTAATACCCAAGATAGCGCCCAACAAATTGGCCAGTAGATGGTTTGCCCCCGGTCTTTGCGTCTACGATAGTTAGTTTCATTGCCATTTTTCCCGGGGTGGCTGACTTATGAACCCAAAATATAATAACCGCAATTGCAGGTAGTATATAGTTGAGCAAGACATCCCATACACCCTGAACAAATGACTCCCTTACCCAATAACCGGTCCCATAAGTAGCAGTAAGGATTGGAGCTACTATTATCAACATTAGTATGGTGTCTATTATCGCTGCTCCAGTTCTAACCCAGAATCCTGCATACTCTTGATCATTCATTTCATTATTCTCCTAAAGATATAATGTAAACATAAGGCGCAGCGGCTTTTTGCCGTCGATCTTAATGCTTTTGTGCTGCTATTACTGACTATCAACCCAACCCACGGAATTGACAATCGCCAATTGCCAACGCACACTTCGTAACCATTTGCCGTTGTTCAAGCACATATTTTTTAAATAATCAATATTTATATCGTTAACACACCAATCCTTATGGGTTATGGGTTTGGGTTATGGGTTATGTTGTTAAATGCTTTATTTTTAAGCCATTGTCATTTATTTTTTTTACTCCTTTGGCAACGACCATTCTATGACATAACTTAAAATTTTTTTCAAAACACATAAGAGCTACATTTTTTCCATCACATAACATCTGGTTTATTTCTGTAAGTTGCTTTTTATGATTTAATACAGATTTGGCCATAGCTTTAAAGAATGTCTCATAATTACCGTCTTCTTTAAGTTTATCTCGTAGTTTTTTATCTGCTCCAAGTTCACGATAATTTATATAATCAATGTCTTTACTGGATAAAAATTCAGATAGCGAAGTTTTTGAAAAGCCTTTTTTTCTGCTTAAAGGAAGGTGTCTGACATCAGCAACAACTGAGATATCATTATGCTTTAAATATTTGAAAAATTCTTTCTGGTTAATTCCTTCATAGCCTATTGTATATAAAACAGTTTTCATTTTGTCACCTTAAAGTTAAAACAAATCTAATTGTTGTTTTTTAGGAGGATAGAAAAAGCCGAGAATACAAAAAATATGCTGGCGTTTAGCCATATTGCCGAGAATTAGATATGTATCTTTTTTCGGACCGCAAATTTCATTGACTTTATTTTCAATCTTACTTTTCCAGTCCCTGTTGTTTTTCACATTTCTATACAATTGTGCGAATTCCCAGTCTAAAATGCTCATTCTGTGTCCTTTGCATTCTGAACCTTCACATCGAAAGTGCAAAACGAATCTGACAGGTAAAATTTCAAGTTCTTTCTTATCCTCGAACATATCCAACTGACTCATTATTGTGTTTTTCTTTTTTAAAGCCTGTTCTATATCACTTTTGGGTTTTGATTCAATGCTAAATTTGATTAATTCTTTTAGCCTTACAATACCGAGAGATATGCCAGAGTTCTTCTGGGTTTCATATAATTCTTCTATGGAACCGTAGATATTTTTCTCATCTAAAACCCATTCCTTTCTTTCATTCCAATACTTTTTAGTTTCAATTTTATCACCAATTTTTATAGAGTTTTCATAAATATTAAAGCTTTCAGGTCTTGAATCAGATGCAGCTTTTGAAAGTTTTACATTAATCCATTGGTATTTTGAAAACTGATTATTACCCTCTAAATACCGGTATCTAATGGG
>JAUCGE010000318.1 GCA_030377965.1 Desulfobacterales bacterium HSG16 | reverse complement strand
AAATTTGTTTTTTATTTGTCCGAAAACGGAGTGTGGCTGACGGATAAAGTTCCGGCAGAATATATCGTGGGCATTTAAGTATCTACCCTCGTCAGCCTCCCAAAAGTGTTCTTGCCTTGTTTGATGCTACCGGGGCAAAATTCAATAAAGATGCGATCTCTGTTCTGGTGAAGTTTGTAAAAGGGAACAAGCCATACATCAAAGCTGTGGCTGTCGTAGGTATAGATGGCATGTTGAGAATAGCTTTAGGCACAGTTTCAAGATTATCAGGAAGATCGTTTAAAATGTTTAAAAATCGACAAACTGCTTCTAAATGGCTTATACAGCAGTAATTGGCAGGATTATCGAAAATTTTGCTCCTTTGCCCTGAGTTGATGAAACAAACAGATTACCTCCGTGATTTTCGGTGATTATGAAATATGAGACCGACAATCCGAGACCTGTGCCGAAGCCGACTTTTTTTGTCGTAAAGAAAGGATCGAAGACTCGTTTGCATGTGGCTTTGTCCATGCCGGGGCCATTGTCTTCGATTTCTATCCGAGCCATATCTCGGTCCAGGCAGGTTCTCAATATGAATTTAGGGCTGATATTTTCGCTGTTTTTTGTCATGGCCTGAGCTCCGTTTTTAAGTATATTAAAAAATACCTGCTGAAGTTTGCTTTCTTCGCATGGTGTTTCAGGCAGATCAGGATCATATTCCCGAACAATTTCTATCTTACGGAAATCATATTTTTTCTTCAGATTATAATCGCTTGCTGCAAGATCGATTGCTTTTTCGAGCAGTTCTGCCATATCATGTGTAATAAATCGTGAATCGCTTTTCCTGCTGAAACTCAGCATATTGTCAACAATTCTGGCAGCACGCCCCCCCCGAATCCATTACTGATTCGATTAACTTCAGAATTTCTCGTTTTTCCATATATGCCCTGACAGTATCCATCTTGATGCCACATTCTTCGGCAGCGCGGGTGTTTGCAGGCAAGTCTTTTGAAATTCGATTTCTTATTATCTGAGTATGCTGCAGGATACCTGCAAGAGGGTTGTTTATTTCATGGGCCATACCTGCTGCGAGACCGCCCACGGACATCATCTTTTCCGACTGAATAATCACCTCTTCAATTGTAACCCGTTCGGTTACGTCGTCGATTCGGATAACTGCACCATTGCAGTCATTTCCCTTCAAAGGATAAACCGTCACGTCAGAAAATCTCGTTTTGCCGTCCAACTTTTCTGCGAATTTTTCTTTTTTCTGAATTTCCTGCTTATCGATAGCTTCCTTTATCATGCCAGTTGTTTTAAGCAATTGGGGGAATAGATTGATAACGCTGTAACCTCTGGCTTCAGCCAGAGTTATGCCAGTTCTTTGTTCAGCACCAGCATTCCATAAAGTTACTTTTCCTTCATTATCCACGCATATCAGGACTGATGGCATCGAATTGATGATATTTATCAAAAGATTACGTAGATTTTTAATTTGTTCACCTGCCAGAATGCGTTCAAGAATTTTATTTTTAAGCTCTTTGTTGGCTTTTGTTAATTCCGAAGTTCGTTCCTGCACACGATGTTCGAGAGTACTGCGAGTTTCATCAAGTTGGAGAATATGTTCATTAACAGTGCCTGCCATAGAATTTAATGCCTTGAACACTATTTTAAATTCGTGAAACACTTCTGGATCGATTCGAATCTGAAACGAATAGTCATTGCGGATTTTTTCTGTTTCCATTACTGTTCTATTGATCTGGCTTATTATTCGTTTCCCGGCAAGCATGATCCACCATATCATTGAAATAGTGAACAGTATGGAAATGACCAGAAGAATTTTCTTACCTTTCGATGTATTATAACTTGCAGTTTGAAGTCTGTTTTTTTCTGTGTTCAATATTTTCCAGGCAGCCCTCCTGTTTTCATCCAATGTTTTTTTCAGCTTTTTCTTTTTATGTTCCGCAAAAGTGAGATCCGAAAACATTTGTTCGAATAATTTCTGGTTTATTAGAAGTTCTTCAACAAGCAGGCCGTCCTGTGCGTCAAGAGAATAGTCTTCAAATCTGTTTATTGATGAACGGAATTCTTGAATTTTTTTGATAAACTTTTTCTTTATTTGCATAGGGTTGTCAGCTTCATGCAGTTCCTGAAAAATTTCATAAATCTCAAAAAGTTTTGTCTGAATATTTACAGCGGCTTTGATTATATCCAACTCGGAAGCGGATTGAAACGGGCTTCTCATAAAGCTTTCGCCTGTGTCATAATCCTGCTTTACAACACCCCGCCGCATGAGATTTTTAAGATAGGCTATATGATGCTCATGAGTATATTTAACTGTGGATATCATATCTGACATGATACTGCGTACATCTATGTAAAGTTTTGCTGATTGCTTTTCTATATTCAATATGCATTCAAAAATTTTCTGCCTTTCTGCAATGATATCTTCACCGCAATTTTTTGAAAAAAATTCGCAATCATGTTTGAACTTTTCATAATGAATATCCGGCTCATTATAACTCAACGAATTATTCAAATTTACCCATTCATCGGCGACAATATGGGCAAAAAGTGTTTCGAGGTCGGTTATTCTGTGGTATCGCTCTTCGATGGAATCAGCCAGTCCGGTAAGATAATAATTCAGGATTGAAATGAGCAGGAGCAGAATAACGATACAAATAATAGACCGCAGGCGGACAGCTATAGATTTGTACTGCATCACAGTTGCTCTTTTCCATGTCCAATCTCTACAGGGTAGTCCATCTTCAGCCAGCCTCTCATCCCGAATTGTAGTCCCATCGTGTTGGTATATCCGAATTTAAAAAGATATCTCATGGCCATAGCATTACGGCTTCCGGTTTCACAAACCAGGATCACAGGGCTGTTTTTAGGTATCAGATGCCGTATTTTTGGATTAGTGAAATCATCTATGGGGCATCTTAAAATCGGACATTTTGTTTTGATCGAAGCTATGGATACCCCTGGTTTATAAAAATTTTCAGTCCGATAGTCAATGATAGTCAGGAGAGGTAGTCCATTTTCGTCGCTGCAATTTTTCAAATCAGCGTCTTTCAGCATGGCAAACAGCTCTTTTACCGTCACAAAAGCACCTTTATATTCTGGAAGAGGCTCAATGCTTTCTATTTTATAGCCCGACTTTTTCCAGTCTTTCAATCCGCCGTTATAGATTTTAACATTGGAAAAACCTTGTTTTTTGACGGCAACTGCCGTCTTGTAGGCGAATACTCACCTATAACCCATTCAATATACGATGATCAATTGGTTTTTATCAG
>JAUCGE010000317.1 GCA_030377965.1 Desulfobacterales bacterium HSG16 | reverse complement strand
AATTCGCAACGATCGCCGTGTACTTGAGATTTCCGGTCAGAGGATTGACA
The DNA here is from genome assembly GCA_030377965.1 of Desulfobacterales bacterium HSG16. GTDB lineage: Bacteria > Desulfobacterota > Desulfobacteria > Desulfobacterales > HSG16 > JAUCGE01. The sequence continues at coordinate 3,231 of JAUCGE010000317.1, read as the reverse complement.
TGATAACTTCTGAGTTGCAGGAAGCGATCATGCATACTCGAATGCAGCCAATCCAGAATATTTTTCATAAATATCCAAGAGTAGTCCGTGATATAGCCATAAGTCTGAACAAAAAAATTGACTTATCTATAGAAGGGAAAGAAGTTGAACTTGATAAATCCATTATTGAGAATCTGAACGATCCTATGACTCATCTTATCAGGAACGCGGCAGATCATGGGATAGAACTGCCTGAAACCAGAACCAGGCATGGTAAGAATCCAATTGGAACCATTAATCTGAAGGCATATCACGAAGCCGGGCAGGTTAATATTGAAATCAGGGATGACGGAAAAGGAATGGACGGAGAAAGCATTTCCGAATCAGCCATTGCAAAAGGGCTGGTCAGTGAAGAACTGGTCAAGGGTATGTCGTCCAGGGAAAAAATAAACCTGATTTTTCTTCCCGGTTTTTCAATGTCTGACGAGATCACTGAACTGTCGGGCCGGGGTGTTGGCATGGATGTTGTCAAGACCAATCTGGACAGGCTGGGCGGGATTGTGGATATCGATTCTGAGCCTGGAAAAGGAAGTACTATACATATAAAACTGCCTCTGACTCTGGCTATAATACCAAGCCTTTTGATTTCAGACAGTAACGAAAGATACGCCATACCCCAGGCGAATGTTGTCGAACTGCTGAGAATTCCACCTTCACAGACAAAGGACAGAATTGAACATGTTGGAAATGCACGGGTTGTAAGACTGAGAGATGAGCTGCTTCCTCTCATGAGGCTGGCGGATGTTCTGGCTCATGAACAATCCTCTGCCGATCAGAGACAGTATTGTATTTGCAAACTTTCTCTTTTCAATGAAAAACGAGGTGTTAACATTGTTGTAGTCTCAACCGGTATTTTTAAATACGGAATGATCGTAGATGAATTACATGACACTGAAGAAATTGTCGTAAAACCTCTGGGTAAACACTTGAATGGCTGCCGAGGATATGCAGGCGCAACTATTCTCGGAGACGGAAGTGTAGCGCTCATACTTGATGTGACTGATCTTGCCCGCCTGGCTGAACTGACTTCTGTGCAAAGTTCGGTTCGAGAGTCGGAATCTGTCAGAAAAGTTGTGTTGCCTGCAGAAGATCAACAAACCCTGCTGATTTTCAGGAATTCAAAAACAACACGGTTCGCAGTTCCCCTGGAACTGGTTGAGCGTATTGAAAAAATTAGATGTCAGGATATTGAAAACGCAGGGGGAAGGCGGGTTATCAAATTTAACAAATCAAGCATGCCGCTGTTTGACATAGGAGATGTGGCCCGGGTCGATAAGTTTGAAGAAGGTAAATATGCCCTGATTATTGTTTTTTTTGTTGCAGGCATGGATGTCGGAATACTTGCAATACCGCCGATAGATTCCATAAAATCCGTATACAGGGTAGATGAAGCCACGCTCAAACAGCCGGGAATATCGGGTTCTGCCGTCATTGACGGAAAGACCACCCTTATAGTGGATGTCATCGGCATTATTGAGGCCATACATCCTGAGTGGTTTGCTGTTGAAAAACTGATACATCAGGGCGGAAAGCGCAAGACAGTTATTCTGGCTGAGGATACAAAATTATTCCGTAATCAGATAAAATGCGCTATTGAAGATGCAGGTTATAACGTTATCGAGGCAGAAGACGGAATGATAGCATGGGATCTGTTACAGAAAAATGCGGATTTGATATCACTTGTCGTAACTGACCTGGAAATGCCGAACCTTGACGGTTTCGGTTTTGCAAGAAAAATCAAGGGCGATGAGCGATTTTCTCATTTACCCGTAATAGCGGTCAGCTCCCTGGCAGGAAAAAAAGATATCAAAAAAGCCAAAATCAGCGGCGTTGATGAATATCAAATAAAGCTGGACAGGAAAAAACTCATTGGATGTATAAATCATTATCTGGGGAAATCAGATTAAAACCAGAAAGCCTTTGAAGACAGAGAATTGCGAAAATCTTTTGAATGATGAAAACTAACATGGGAGATAAATTGCGAAAAGATAACTATACATCGATTCAGCCCAAAATAGTGGAACTGTGTACCTTTTATGTCGGAGACCACCAGTTTGGCATAAACATTCTCAATGTTCAGGAAATCAACAAGAACCCGACTATAACTACGGTTCCCCAGTCCCAGAAATTTATAGTCGGGGTTATGAATCTGAGAGGTAGAATTGTAACTGTTATCGATCTTGCAAAAAAACTCGGGCTTCCTTTCACTGTACCCGGAAAAGAAAACCGAACTATTATTGTTGATGCACAGAATGAATATATCGGGTTACTGGTAAGCAGGATCGGCGATGTTGTCCCGATCAACAGCGAAAAAATGGAGGCTCCTCCGGCCAATATCGACAACGTTCTGGGAAGTTTTACCGAAGGTGTGCTGAAAACAGGCGCTGGACTGGTCGGGATGCTTGATATTGAAGCATTGCTGGCATAAACTGTTAGGAAAAAAGGTCCAAATACAATGATGACCAATGAGATGCCATTGAAAGTTATGATAGTTGACGATGCCATATTGTACCGGACAATCATCAATGAAGTGCTTTCTGAAATTCCGGGTGTAAAAGTAGTCGGTACAGCAGGAAATGGTAAGATAGCAACATACCGTATTGCTGCTTTAAATCCTGACATACTGACTCTGGATATTGAAATGCCTGTAATGAACGGTCTTGAGGTGCTGGAATGGATAAGGGAAAACGCCCCGGATGTCGGTTCCATCATTCTCAGCAACTTGACCAGAGAGGGCGGAGAAATGACCGTAAAAGCGCTGAATCTCGGAGCTTTTGATTTTATTCAAAAGACTGGCGCTGATACTATGGAGGAGAATAAAAAAGTTTTAAAGAGTGCTATCGAACCAATGCTTAAGGCATTTGCACGCCGCAACGAGGTGCGGCAGATACTTAAAGGGAAATCTGTCCGGTCAGAAGCGGAACTCGAAAATAAAACTCTCCGTGATTGTCCAGACACAATACGTGCGGGGATAATCTCGGAGCGCAGATCGTCTGTTATCGGGATCGGTATTTCAACCGGAGGACCCCAGGCTCTGGCAAAAATGCTGCCCGCAATACCAGGAAATTTGAACGTTCCTATTCTTATTGTTCAGCACATGCCCGCGGCTTTTACACAATCCATTACTTCCAGTAACATTTTCGAGTGTATTTGCAAGCCTGATCAAGAGTGTGCCGGTAGTCGGGCAGACTA
>JAUCGE010000316.1 GCA_030377965.1 Desulfobacterales bacterium HSG16 | reverse complement strand
CACCCTTCATACTCTTATTGCCTGGAAAGTGATTCCCATCATCAATGAAAACGATACTGTTTCCATTGAAGAAATCAAGTTCGGTGACAATGACAATCTGTCCGCTATCATCACCTTGCTGATGAACGCTGATCTTTTGATCAATCTTACAGATATTGACGGTTTGTATGATAAAGACCCAAGGCTGTATCCAGATGCCAGCCTGATTCCGATCATAAAAACTTTTGATGATGAGATAGAAAAATTCGCGAGTGATATCCCCGGAGCTTTAGGAACCGGGGGAATGTTGAGCAAAATCCGGGCTGCAAAAAAAGTGACTGTAGCTGGCATTCCCATGGTGATTGCAAAAGGCGAAAAAACAGATGTCCTGTTAAAACTTTTTGACGGAGAAAAACACGGCACCTTTTTTGTGCCTAGCCAGCAAAAACTATCCAACCGGAAGCGATGGATTGGATACACTGCAAAGCCAGAAGGTGTAATACGGGTAGACAATGGGGCTGCCGAGGCCATATTAAAACGCGGCAAAAGCCTTCTGCCAAGCGGCATAACAGATGTGGAAAATGATTTTCAGGAAGGCGCTCCGGTAGCGATCAAGAATCAATCTGATGACACTCTGGGCATAGGACTCGTAAATTACAGAGCGGTGGATGTCAGGCTGATTATGGGTTTGAAGACAGGGCAGATAAAAGACTGTCTGGGATCTAAACCCTATGACGAGGTGATCCACCGCGATAATCTGGTGGTTACCAACGGCGTGTAGAAAACCCCGTCCTGCCGTCGATAATTACTTGTATTATTTCTGTAAAGTTCCCTGAAACCTCTTCCGAGGCTTTTTGTTAAAGCGAAAAAGCGAAAAAGCGAAAAAAAAGGAAAATAAAATGTCTGTTGAATCGATCATAACCCGGATGGCAAAGGACGCAAAAGCAGCGTGCATAAAACTGGCAACGTGTTCGACTCTGAAAAAAAATGATGTATTGAACAAAATAGCGGATGCCATAGAATCGAAGGCCGCTCATATCCAGGCAGAAAATTCGAAGGATCTGGAAATAGCCCGTGAAAAAGGTCTGTCTTCTGCCATGATCGACCGCCTTACAATAACAGATGCCACAAATTATTCCATGTCAAACGGGTTGAGAGAAGTAGCCCTGCTGCCCGATCCGGTAGGTGCTGTGACTGATACATGGAAACGGCCCAACGGACTTGAAGTTTCCAAAGTAAGAATTCCACTCGGTGTAATCGGCATTGTCTACGAATCTCGCCCAAATGTCACAATTGATGCGGCTGCCCTTTGTTTCAAGGCCGGTAATGCAGTTATTTTAAGGGGAGGTTCCGAAGCCCTTCATTCCAATCAGGTGCTTGCATCCATTGTAACAGAGGTACTTCGTGAAAACGATATGCCCGAAGCAGTGATACAGGTCGTGCCTGTCAGAGACAGGGAAGCTGTGAATATATTGCTTTCACAGGAAGAATATGTGGATCTGATCATTCCAAGAGGCGGTGAAGGGCTGATTCGTTTTGTAGTGGAAAACTCCAGAATACCGGTACTCAAACACTATAAAGGTGTCTGCCATGCCTATGTGGATGAAGGCGCTGATCTTGAAATGGCTGCTGATATATGCTTTAATTCAAAGGTACAAAGACCTGGTGTCTGCAATTCATTAGAGACAATGCTTGTACATGAATCTGTTGCAGACAAATTTCTGTCAATGGCAGCATCTCGATTTAAAGAAGCAGGCGTTTTGTTCAAAGGATGTGAAAAAACTGTAAATATTCTGCCTGACGCTACACCTGCCACAGAAGATGACTGGCCCAGAGAATATCTGGATCTGATTCTGGCAGTAAAAGTGGTGGAAACAATGGATGAGGCAATATCTCATATAACAGCCTATGGCTCAGACCATACGGAAACTATTATCACAAAAGATTATGCCAGAGCGCGCAGATTCGTACAGGCTGTAAATTCTTCCGTGGTACTCGTCAATGCCTCAACTCGTTTCAACGACGGGAATCAGCTTGGCCTGGGCGCTGAAATAGGTATCAGCACGACCAGGCTCCACGCATTCGGCCCAATGGGCCTGGATGAATTGACTACCACAAAATTTGTGGTGTTCGGAGACGGTCAGATCAGGGAATAAAAATATTTTGAAAAGGCGCATCGGGCTGTTCGGAGGTACGTTCAACCCAATTCATATCGGGCATCTCAGGTCAGTTATAGAAGTCAGGGAAGCTTTTGGCCTCGACAAGGTCTATCTGATTCTATCCGCTGTACCCCCTCATAAATCGAATGTCGGGCTGATTGATGTAAAAGACCGGCTCAATATGATTCGGCTGGCAGTTGAAGAGCCGAACGAATATTCCGAATGCCCGAAAAAGTATCCGGAAAATTATAACGATAAACCTTTTGAAATTTCCGATGTTGAAATAAAAAGAGCAGGACGTTCTTACACGATAGATACGGTCAGATATTTTAAGTCTACAGCACAAAAAAACGATTCGTTTTACCTTATCGTAGGCCTGGATGCATTCTTGGAAATCCATTCATGGAAGTCATATGAAGCTCTGCTTGAAAGCATTTCAATCATCGTAATGGCGCGGCCGGAAGAAAATCCTGCCGACAACCGGATGCGATGGGAAATTCTGAAAGATTATCTGAATACTGAAATATCGAAAGATTATCGCCTTGACCCTGTACAATCGGCTTTTGTTCATCCGAACAGAAAAAAAATTCATACGGTCGATGTCAGTCTGCTGGATATTTCATCGGCTAAAATTCGCAAATTAATCGGCAATGACCGATCAATCCGGTATCTTGTACCGGACAAAGTTGAAGCATTTATCAATACCAGAGGATTATTCAGATGAACGACAATTCATCCATAGACATTTATATTAAGGCAATCCTGGGGAAAAAAGCCAGGCAGGTAGTGGCACTGGACGTAGGCGGACTGACATCCGTGGCAGATACATTCATCATTTGCAGCGGCAGTTCCAACAGACAGGTTTCGGCTATTGCCGAACATATCCAGATATATCTTAAACAGCACGGGAAAAAACCTTTGAGCATTGAGGGCATAAAAGAAGGTCAATGGGTGCTGATGGATTACGGAGATGTCATCATTCATGTATTTTATGAATCAGTTCGGACTTTCTATGATCTTGAAGGACTCTGGAACGATGCCAGGCGCATAAAAACATCGGATATGCCGGATGAAACCGAAGAAGGTATTGTCACTGAAACGGTTTCATTATAAAAAATTTAATTTAATGTGCTTGTTGCATTTTCCCAGTGTTTGATTTGCTTT
>JAUCGE010000006.1 GCA_030377965.1 Desulfobacterales bacterium HSG16 | reverse complement strand
GGATGTCAGAGAAAATAATAGACTTGGGTACAGTGCAAAAGACAATCAGACAGGTCTATTATTTTTTTTGACTTCCCTAAATCCTGTAACAGGGTATTTTCAAAGTAGAAAAAGGCTGTTTATGTGTCAAGGAAAAAGAAATGTTCAAAAAATAAAGGAAATGGAGTTTGATCTTTAATTATGCGGGATAACACATTTATCGAAGTCGCGGTCTGTTTTCCGGTTGATTCCTGTTTTACATATGAGGTTCCCGAATCTCAGATATATGCCATTGGTATCGGAAAACGGGTTTTAGTGCCTTTCGCCAGTCGGAGGCTTACAGGATATGTAATGGGATTTACCAGAAATACGGGCAAATATAAAATACGGCACATTCTTGATGTCCTTGATGATCTGCCTTTGTTCCCCGAATCCATGATCCCATTTTTCAAGTGGATCTCAAATTATTATATCCATCCCATCGGAGAGGTGATTCAAAGTGCATTGCCAAAGGGTATTAATATAAGTGATAATATTACATTGAGCATCACAGACAGAGGAAAAGAAGCGCTGCAAGAGAATCTGGTTTCTCCCCCTCTTTCAAAAGATATACTGAAAACACTTGCAGAAAAAGGCCCGCGCCTTTTAAAAGCCTTTAATAAAGGAAAAAGCAAGCCGATTTCCCATTCTCTTGTCAGAAAGATGGAAAACTCCGGCTGGATAACAAAGACACGGACATTGAGTTCATCAAGTGCAGGCCCTCGAACAGATAAATGGATTAATCTGGCAGATTTGCGCGTGGATTCGGAAAATCTTTTGAAATCTCAAAAGAAAATCATGGATATTCTTGCATCAGACGGAAAAATGCCTTTGAAAGATTTGAGAAAAAAAACAAATGCGCCTTTAAAAAATCTCAAAAAAATGGAAGCTGCCGGATATATCTGTCTTTTCGATCAGACTGTCAGCCGTGATCCTTTCGGAGAGGTAATCGAGCCAGATACTCCCCCTGAACTGACCGTGGAACAGGGGCAGGCAGTAAAGCGGGTCTGCGATAAAATGGGGCAGGGATATACGGGCTTTCTTCTGGCCGGTGTCACAGGTTCCGGTAAGACTGAAGTTTATATGAGGATTGCAGACAATGTGATACAACAGGATAAGACCGTACTCGTGCTTGTGCCGGAGATAGCTCTTATTTCACAGGTGGAACGAAGGTTCAAGGCGCGGTTCGGAAAATGTGTGGCAGTTCTGCATTCCGGTCTTTCAATCCGTGAGCGGTATGAACAATGGATCAGGATTGCAGATAAGAGTGCATCTATCGTAATCGGGGTCAGATCCGCTGTCTTTGCACCTTGTGAGAATCTGGGCATTATTATAGTGGATGAAGAGCATGACTCTTCTTATAAACAGGAGCGCGATCTTTTTTATAACGCCCGTGACCTTGCCCTGGTACGCGCAAGCCAGCAGAAATGTGTTGCCCTTCTGGGTTCGGCAACCCCTTCTATTCAGTCATCTTATAATGTCCGTATCAAAAAAATGTCCGAGATTTCGTTAAAGCGCCGGGTCAGATCACAACCTCTGCCTGATGTCGATATCATAGATTTGCGTAAAACAAAGGACATGAAGGGAATGCGTAGATTCATCACCCCGGAACTTTTTTGCGCCATGAAAGAAGCTCTGGCAAGAAAAGAGCAGATTCTGCTGTTTTTAAACCGTCGGGGTTTTGCCAGTTTTCCGGTCTGTGCCTCCTGTGAAGAACCACTTAAATGCCTTCATTGCGATATTACTTTGACCCTTCACCGGTCTATTAATGCTTATATGTGCCATTATTGCGGTTTTACACGGGCTTTTGCAGCAGGGTGTCCTGTCTGTGGATCAAAATCAGTAAAACAACTGGGATTTGGTACGGAAAAAATCGAGGGAGCGGTAAGTGCCTTGTTCCCGGAGGCTGTGGTTGACCGGATGGATCGGGACACCACACGAAAAAAAGGTACTCTTTTAAGCATCTTAAAGAGGCTCAAAAATCGGGAGACAGATATCTTGATCGGTACTCAGATGGTGGCAAAAGGTCATGATTTTCCAGGTATCACGCTGGTCGGCATAATCTGTGCTGACCTGTCACTTTCTTTTCCTGATTTCAGGGCAGGTGAGCGCACCTTCCAACTCCTGGCCCAGGTGGCCGGTCGAGCCGGTCGGGGTGACAACGCCGGTAAGGTGATACTTCAGACCAGTCAGCCAGCGCATTATGCCATAGCTGCCGCAAAAGAACAAAACTGGCGCTCTCTATATAAAAAGGAGATCGGATACAGGCAGATGCTCGATTATCCTCCTTTTTCAAGAATGGCACAATTGAGAATTTCGGCAAAAATCAAGGATGAATCAAAAAAATTTGCAGAAGATCTTGCCAATGGCTGCATGGAACTCAAGAAAGTGAATCCCTTGTTTTCAAAATCCATATTGATCATGGGTCCGGTCGAAGCCTCAGTTTTCAGAGTGGAAAACAGGCACAGGTTCCAGATTCTTTTAAAAAGCAGGACAGCCAATGCCCTGGGCGCTTTTATCCGGGAGCTTAAAAAAAATAATCCGAAATTGTTCGCAAAACCGGGAATTCATATTGCTATTGATGTCGATCCTTCGTTCATGTTTTGACAGAACGCCAGGTTATGATATATGAAATCTGATTTTTATCGATCTGGTTTATCAAAGGTAGCAAATAAGTGCCTGTGCAAAAGTTTTATCACATTGTAGGGTGGGCATGTTTTTTTATGCACAGGCAAATAATACTGATCAAACAGAGTTCAATGAAAAGGAGAAAAAACATGACAAAGTTTCAAACCGGGTATATTCGGGCAACTATGGTTTCCATGATGGTGCTTTCTACAATCCTTATATATTCTTCAACCTGTCTGGCTACCCCTGGCGATTTGAAATGGAACGTGGAACATGGCGGCCTGATCGACGGATCACCTGCTGTCGGCAGGAACAGAATGATTCTTTTCGGGTCGGACGACTATTATCTGTATGCCTATGATTTTGATGGAACTCAGAAATGGAGCTACAGGACCGAAGGAGCGATTTCCTCTTCTCCGGCCATAGCCTCTGATGGAACCATTTATTTTGGTTCAGACGATCTTTATCTTTACGCTCTTGATTACAACGGGAATAAAACCTGGTCATATAAAGTCCTGGACAAGATATCAAGCGCTCCTGCCATAGGCTCGGACGGAACAGTATATGTAACTTCAGAGGATAAAAATATTTATGCTCTTAATACTGATGGCGAATATAAATGGAGATATGAAGCAGGTTCGATCATTGTTTCATCTCCGGCAGTCAATTCGGACGGCTCTATTTTTTTTGGCGCAAACGACGGATATTTCTATGCTTTAAATTCGGATGGCTCTTTGAAATGGAAATTCGAAACCGGGGGCAGTATCAAATCTTCCCCGGCTTTGGGAGAAAACGGAATTGTCTATTTCGGCTCTGATAATAGCAAAATTTATGCTATCTATATTTCAAACGGCCAGAAAAAATGGGAATATCTGACCGACGGTGCTGTAACTTCATCTCCTGTAATCGATTCCGAAGACAATGTTTATACAGGCTCTGCCGACGGATATCTGTACTCTCTAAGTTCGAGCGGCGAACTCAATTGGAAATTCAACACAAACGGAAAAATTACATCTGCTCCTGCCATAGGTTCTTTCGGTACTATCTACACAGCCTCACATAGCGGAAATCTGTATGCAGTTTATTCGGATGGCAGTGAAAAATGGACATACGAAATAGGTCTGTCAGATTCTTCTCCTGCCATTGGCTATGATGGCTCTATTCTGATCGGAACGAGCAGTGGCAAATTTTATGCCATTGATTCCAATTCCTCTGGACTCGAAGATTCCGACTGGCCTATGTTTAATCATGATTTTCGTCACACTGCCCGAAATTCGGACAATCAGGGACCGACAGCAAATGCAGGAGAAGACCAGACTACGGACGAGAGCGAAATAGTGACTTTGAACGCTTCAGCTTCTTCTGATCCAGATTACGGGATCAAGTCTTTTCAATGGACTCAGACTGACGGTACGAGTGTCACCATAGACAATTCGGATTCGATCTATCCGACCTTCAAGACTTCTGAAATCGACAGCGAAACAGCAACTCTGACTTTCAAGTTGACGGTCACGGATACGGAGGGCCTGACAAATACCGATACGGTATCAATAGAGATAGAGCAAAATAACCCCTGGTGTTTTATCTCGGATTCGGCAAAGGCGTTCAAGGGATTTTTTAAAAATATTGACTGATTAACGCAAATGCCTGAAGATGGCGGGGACGGAACCCCGCCCTACCGCCAGGTATATTATTTATTTGGAATTCGCTTATTCTTTAATCCTGCAAGTTCTGATTCAGACATTTTCCATTAACTATCCGACTTTGCCTGATAAACCCATTGCAACCCTGAATACCGCTGTACTATTTCCAAAATCTCTTCAGGATTCAAGGGCATGGGGAGAACGTCCTCATACAGTTTTCGTTCCCCCTGTCGCTGTCTGGCATCCTGACTCATAGAATCGGATATGGCTATAACCATGACGCTGTCGAGAGGAAATTTGTTCGGGGACTGCCGGAGCATTGTCAAATCGTCCGGGGCAGGCAGCAGCCTTCCCTCTATGAATACCAGATCGGGGTACAATGCTTTCACTTTTTCAAGACCTGTTTCCAGGCCGTCGGCCTCTGTGATATCGAAGCCTATTGGAACCAGCAGATCGCAGAACCGTTTCCGAACGGTCGCATCAGTATCAATAATCAATATATGGAGTTTTGTGCCGTTGTATCCGATAATGGATGATGACCTGGATGACAATGTGTTTTGTATGGGAACACCTGTTTCACAATTGAAAACAATACTGACCGTTGTACCTTGTCCCAACTGACTGTCAATCGAGATGACACCCCCCTCCAATTGTGCCAGCAGAGAAGTAATAATCAATCCCAGGCCTGCTCCCTGCTGTTCATGACGTTTCCGGTCAAACTGCATATACGCGCCGATAGTGTCGATCTGTTTTTCATTCATTCCCTGACCCTGATCGCTGATGCTCAGAATACACAGGCGTGTATTTATGGTCGTCTTGATATGAACAGGGGTTCCCGCCTGGGAAAATTTAAAGGCATTGTCAAGCAGTTCGACGAGTATTTTTTCGAAGTTTGTCGGGGATATCTGGATATTGACAGGTTCCAGTTCCAGTATCAGATCATCTTGCCGCCTGGCTTCTACCGACGTTCTTTGTGATATGACTTCGATAAAGCGTTTTGCTTCAATCGCTGTTTCACGAAACAACGATTTCCTGTCGCCGGGCGTATATTTGAGAAGTTTCAAGTTGGCATAGAGTAATGAATTTTCCACAAGCCGATTCAGACGATTTCCGCTTTTGTGGATACCGGAGGCATATTCGAACGCCTTTTTCAATTCCGGTTTATTCTTATCGAGTTTGTCCATGAGCAGTTGGGAAAATCCAAGAATGATGTTCAAAGGGCTTCGCAATTCATGAGGCAGGGAAATACTCAAATTCAGCCGTAAATCTTCTGTCAGTTTTTGTTCCCGTTCCAGAGCTTCCCGTTCCCGTTTCAACAAGTCTTCCAACTTGTCATTTTTCTCATGAAGATTTTTTTGAAGCTGTCTGATGGTCAGGTGAGCCTTGACACGGGAAAAAACCTCCTGGTGTTGAAAGGGTTTAGTAATGTAATCCACTGCCCCGACTTCAAAGCCTTTGACTTTATCGACCGTCTCTGAAAGCGCACTCATAAAAATGACTGGAATTTCTTTTGTTTTCGGGTTGCGTTTTATGCGTTGACAGGTTTCAAAGCCATCAATACCCGGCATGACAATATCAAGAAGAATAAGGTCTGGAAGCCTTCTGTCGAGCAGAGCAAGGGCCTGCTCGCCATCCAGTTTTAATAAAACGGTACAGCCGAACTCGCTTAAATAATCAGATAATGCTTCTAAATTAGTCGGATTATCGTCAACGGCTAAAATCGTTGTTCCTTGTAATATACTTTCTTTCATGATTCTTCTCCTCTGTACTGATTTAGAAATTCACAGATAGTCTTTTCATTTAAATTTTCGGCGTATATGCGAATATGCTGGGTAAATTGACGATATTGTAACTCTGTCTCCTCAAGTCGATCCAAATGTTTGCGTAATGCTTTGAAGTCTCCGTCCAATGTCAGGTCGTACAATATATCGAGTTCCGAACGCGGAGGAATCAGCATTGTCATTTCATTTTCCTGTCCTTCCAATGAGGATGTAACTGATGCTGTATTGTCCTTTTCATCCTGTGCAGGTTCGGACTTGGACTCATACACCCACTCCACATGTAGATAACGTGCTAATGAATCCAGCACTTTCGGAATTTGTAAGGGTTTGTGGAGAAACTCGTCGAAACCGAATTCCGAGCGGATGCGTTCCGGTGACATCAGTGTACTGGCTGAAGCGGCAATAATTTTGATGTGTTTAAGCGAGGATGATTTTCGGATTTGCCGCACCGCCTCAAACCCGTCCATAACAGGCATAACCAGATCCATAAAAATCAGGTCAGGCTGAAACGAGGTCACTTTCTGGAGAGCGTCTTGACCATTTGCTGCTTCTGAAACTTCGAATCCCAGCAGGACCATAAGGCTGACAAGCAGTGCGCGATTTTCCCATTTGTCATCCACAATCAAAATTTTTGGAACTCCCTCTAAATGCTCACATGTAAAACCGATAACCCGATTATTGTGTATTTTTTCGTGTGCATTCCATTCAGAAACCTCCGGCAATTTCATATCGAACCAGAAAGTACTCCCTTTGTCCACAGCACTTTTCACAAAAAGTTCAGCCCCCATGAGCCGGATAAGCTGGCGGCTGATAGCAAGACCCAGTCCCGTCCCTTCAACCGCACGAGTATGTTCTCCAACTTGTTTGAACATCGAAAAAATATCCTCCAGGTCATGGTTTGAAACCCCGACTCCGGTATCTTGAATTTCAAAACGGATTGTCGATTGTTCTGACCTGCTGGTGTTGTCATCTGCCAGGCGGCGCTCATCACTGCTCACTTGTGTGACTCGTAAGGTCACGCTGCCGTGTTGAGTAAATTTGACTGCATTTCCCAGAAGATTGAGCAGAATTTGCCCCAGGCGCTTTTCATCTGCACACACTGCCTCTGGTAATCTGGCATCAGTTTCAACGTGGCAGGTCAGGTTTTTTTTCTCAGCCTGAATCCGAATCAACGCCATAATATCATCCAGAAACGCCAGGAATTGAAAATTGGACATGTTGAGTTCGAGTTTTTTCGCTTCGATTTTTGATAAATCCAGAATGCCGTTAATCAAATTCAAGAGGTGTTTCCCGCTTCGTTCGATAATTTGAACCCCTTTTTTTTGAAATTCGGTCAAATCGTTTTTCAAGTTGAGAATTTGTGCATAACCCAGAATGCCGTTTAACGGCGTGCGAAGTTCATGACTCATGCTCGCAAGAAATTCGCTTTTGGCCTGATTAGCTGATTCAGCCGTTTCTTTTGCCTCTCTCAAATCATGTTCCATCTGCGTGCGTTTGGAGATCTCCTGCCGCAAGTCGTCATTGCTGTCTGTCAACTCACGGGTGCGTTTTGCCACAATATCTTCGAGATGATCGCGATGTTTCCGCACTTGTGCTTCAGCTCGTTTTCGTTCGCCTATTTCTTCTTCCAGCGCCTTTGTTCTGGAGCGAACCTGAGCTTTGAGAACAAAGTTTCCTCCAAGAAGCAGAAGGAGCAGTCCGCATGTCAACCCAAACGCCCATAATATCCATACGGGAATCCCGGAACTGCGAACACCTCTGAACCAGACATTGAGAGATTGATAGTAAATAGAATCTTTGTCCTGTTTCAATTTCACCAGATACCGATCCAGGGTTTCTGCGAGTTTGGGATTTTTCCCTTTGGGGAGAGCGAAACGGAGTTCTATCGGACAGCAGACAATCGACGTTTCACAAATCCCGTATTTTTTCATATTCTCTACTCCGAACAAACGGGAAGCGAGTCCGGCATCGGCTTTCCCCATGCTGACGCACTTTAGTACAGAGGCATAGTCGTTCACTTCCATAATCTGAACATTGATGTCAAAGCGCCGCAGAATCTCCATAAATTCCTGATAGTAGATATCCCCTTTCATCATGGCAATGGTTTTCTGACGAAGAGCATGGATTGATTGGATTTCCGAGTTTTTAAGTGTATAAAGCTGCCCCCAGTTCGATAACACGGTTTCCTGCGTAAAATCATAGAGCAGCTCCCGTTTTCTCGAATGTGCAATCGCCACTACCATATCTACGGTCCCCGCCTCCAGGCCATCCAGACATCTCGGCCAGGTATCCGGCCCATACTCAATGCGCCATCCTTCTTTTTCTGCCACATAACTCAGGATATCGGCATACATCCCTTTCACCTGTCCGCCCTTGTCTTTGAAGATCAAAGGCTCATTCTGGTACATGCCGACCCGGATTGTTGTTTCTGCATATCCGTAAACAGGAAACCCGCACAATATCACGAGCAGGATTTTGAGTATGATATTCTTATATTTTTTATTTCTCATTTTCTGTTCCAAATCCATTCATTCCGGCAATAGATCATAAAAATAGACCATCAGGTCCGAACGTGTAACAATCCCAATGATTTCGCCATTTTCAACTACAGGCAGATGCCCGATGTTTTTGGTGATGATCTGCCGTGCTGCCTGTATCGGACTCATCCCCGGATCTACGGTTATCACTTCCCGTTTCATGAATGCCTTTACAGGTGATTCCCATTGAGATTTTTTCCTGATTTTCTTAAAATCGCTTCTTGTGATCATGCCGATAAGTCTGCCTTCTTCCATGATCGGAGCGCCTTTAAACCCTTTCTTTCTGAGCGAACTTCTCAACTCTTCCATTTTTATTCCCGGATCGAAGGTATCCACTGGAAATGACATAAGATCACCAATCCTCACGGATGTCTGTCTGTTTCCTTCCATCATGGCTCTTATCAGTTTTTCAATGGTTTCCGGGTCGACCGATTTCAACATGGCAGATCCAGCGCCCGGATGCCCGCCTCCGCCAAGCCTCTGCATGATAGTACCCATATCAACCCGATCACTTCCGCTTCTGCCTATTACCATGCATCTGTTTTTCTCATATCTTGGGAATATGCCGATAGCAACTTCAACATTCATGATCTCCCGGTATTTATGCATGACCAGAGAAAGCATTTCCACATGGCCTTTTATTGGCATAATATTGAAGCTTACTGTATGGCCTTCAATAATTTCTGTTTTTGCAGTGTTCAACATCTCAAACAAAGTTTTTTTCTGAATTTCCCCGTAATCAGCTTTTAGAAAAGATGTGACAATTCTCAAGTCAGCTTTCAAACTCATAAGATACCCGGCTGCATATGCATCTTCCGGCTGTGAAGAAGGAAATGAGAGGTTGCCTGTATCTTCATACAGCCCTGTCAGAAAGAGCGTTGAGAAAATGGTCGATATATGGATTTTTCTTTTTTTTAATTCCCCGGCAAGCAGAGTAATGGCTGCCCCCACAGGCTCCTGGCGTTTCCAGTCAGCTTCAATATCACCGGGTCTGTGATGATCCCATAATATGATTTCAATATCTTTTCGTTCTTTTAGCTGTCCCATTCCTTCGAGCCGCCGCCAGTTGTTGGTGTCAACCACTATCAGTTTTTTTACAGCGTCAAGATCAATCTGGTCAGATTGTTTTATATCAAATAAGTTTTTGTGAATACCAAGAAAATATTTAACGTTCGGATTTATGCTTTTAGGCAGTACAGGTACAGCATCGGGATACAGCAGGGTTGCTGCTATGACCGAGGCAAAGGCATCAAAATCGGTGTTCTTATGGGTTGTGATAATTTCCATTTTTTTCATCATCCCCTGCAATTTTTGTTTCAAGCATTCAGGCTTGATGGATTTCTTAATAATCGTTGCATATTTATATGAATTGTGGTTAGTTGTAAAGTCAAATAATTTGAATTTTTTCATGGTTTTTTTGCAGCAAACACACAGAATAAGGGCGGATGGCTGATGGATTCAAGATATGCAAATGATCACTGGATTCTTGAAGATGATATGGGCATGGCAAGAACCGGTGATCTGCTGGCAAGAATGTCTCTCGAAGTCAATACGCCTTTTTCCGTCCGTGTTACCGGCAAATGGGGTTCTGGCAAAACAAGTGTGCTTCGAAGAGCTTTTGTAACTTTAAAGGGGCAGCCTGTGGAACAGGCGGTTTTGCTTGGTGAGCCAAAACAGGAAGCGGGCAGCGATAAATGGAAGAATTTTCATTTTGACGCAGATGACCGGCAGCCTGTTCTGGACTGGGAATCTGAGATCAGCAGCAGGGCAGAACAAAGTCTTTGTGTCTGGTATTCACCCTGGCAGCATCAACAGGCCGATAATCCCTTGATTCCCCTGCTTCTTGAAATTAAGGCTCAGTTTTCCACTCGTATCAAAATCGGGGAAAAGCTGAACCGGTCAGCCGGGCTTGCGACTATGACTCTTCTGGAACGAGCGATAGATGGTGCGGCTACTTTAATGTTTCAAAAAAATATGAAGCTGGTTCAAGGTACAACAGATGCAGTAAGAAAATCATGGAAAGAATCCAACCCGGACTTAACAAAATTGAGCGATGGCCAGCGTTTTCAACTCCTTTTTGAAGATGCTGTGGAAAATGCACTTAAAAGCCTGCCGGAAAACAAAAAAGACGATTTTAAAAATTCAAGGCTGATAATATTTATTGATGATCTTGATCGGTGCGAGGAATCGATCATCATAAATCTGCTCGAATCCATCAAGCTGTATCTTGGCAGCCCCCATTGCGTTTTCGTTCTCGGTATGGATGATACTGCCATACTGGGCGCTCTCAAGCGTTTCTGGGAGGGTCGAAGCGAGGATGAAAATCGGGAATATCTTGAAAAAATGTTCCAGGCCACTGTTGCTGTGCCTCTGCCAAAGCACAAGGGAATCAGGGGCTTTCTCGAAAAACAATTGTGTCTGCATGAATTCATGGAGCCAAAAAACTGTGCTGTGATTATTGAGGAGTTGCTTGAACCCAATCCGAGAAAAATCAAAAATTTTCTCAATAGCCTGTGCGCTGCATGGAACCAGTTCAATTTTAAAGAAAGAGCAAAGGATAGCGATGATGTATACAGATTTATCATGTTTCAATATATAAGGCTTTATCATCGCCCTGTCTGGCGTATCCTTGAACGTCAGCCAAAAGCGTTGATGATATTGAGGCAGGTATTGGTAGGTGTCCCAGACGAGCAGCTACCAGAAGATGTGGCATTTGAAGAGGATCTTCAAGGAGTACTCAAGGAACTTTTTACGAGGATTTTTATCCATGTGGTGAAAGATGATGAAAAAAATCCTGAAGATCAGAAATTATACCATAGGTCAATTCCCATTGATCAAGCTGTTACACTGTTTGAAGAAAGGCTTGACCGGAAGCGCTCGGATGAGGTTATAGTCCGTCTTTTTAAGAAATTTATTCCTAAAAATATGGCGCTTGCGGATATTTATCTTTATTTGTCTTGATGTCTTGGTGCGAGTTTCATCATGATTGTCGACTGTTTGAACCGCAGATAATCATGATGAATATGATGATCATGATTGATGTGACATATGAAATTCGAAATTACGGAGGTATCGAGACAGACTTTATCATGGGTATCATTTAAATCATGATTATCTGCGGTTCAAACGACATAGCCGCAGATCAAGAAAACAAAAACAACCCCCTAAAAAGGAACAAGTAATGACCGAGCAAAAAGTGAGTATATCGGAAATGAATTCACGGGCCATTGCTCGCAGCCGATATTTCGGATTGATGTATCGCAGATATAAGCATATCCGGCTCATAGAAATGACAGACGAACATGAAGATCCCATCAACCTGCGCCGAATTTTTGTTCCCATGCGTGTCGATAAACAAGATATTGATGAAGAAAAAATGGCCGGGCCGGATGAAGTCAGCAAAGAAAAACTGCCCGGAGCAGCACTTTGGGATTTCTTGATAGAAAATCCTTTTGTTTCCCTGTCAGGCCGCCCCGGAAGCGGGAAAAGTACTCTGGTTCAGGCAATTATACTCGAACTTTGCGGTGATCATGTAAGTTCCTTTAGAAAAGCTATGGCAAAAGGCAGGGGAATGGCTCCAATTCCTTTGATCCTGAGAAATATCCCGAATCTTGAAAAATGCGATAATCTGGATGAATTGCTCGAAATATGGTGGGAAGAATGCCAGTTTCAGGCAACGGCAGACAGGCTGCCTCTTGATCTTCCCCGCTTGAAAGATTCCTTTGATCACAAAAAAGAGGCTTATCCGGTTTTGATGCTGTTCGACGGAATTGATGAGGTTGGAGGGCCGGATAATCGAAAAAAAATATATGAAATGGCAGAGGAAGCTGAAAGGAGGGGGCATAGAGTTTTGCTTACAGGCCGTCCAGGCGGGTTTACAGAGCTTTCCTGCAAGCCGTCATATCTTCTTCCTTTTGCATGGGAACAGATTAATTCCTTTATTCGTGACTGGTACAGATTACGTAAAGACTGGGAAAGAAAACAGAAAGATGGAATAAACAGGTTCTTGGAAGCTTTGCAGGATTTACGGAGGAGTTATCTTCTGACATTGTCCCGGCGGCCTATCTTTTTAACTCTGATGGCTCTGGTTCATTGTTCACGAAACGAAATGCCGCATGGCCGTGCGGCGTTGTATAAGGCAATTGTAGATTTATACCTGATACGTCAGGAGCGCAGCCGGCGTTTGAAAGAGACAAAAGAGGGCAAAATTATGCCCCACTGGCCTGATCAGGAAAAACGGATGGTTTTGGGATACCTTGCATGGTTGAGCCAGAAAAAAGGGAGCGAAGAAAAAAACAGCGATAAGCAGAAAAGACAGGTAGTCTGGAAAAAGGAGAAACTGCTTGAAGCTATAAAAGTTCAACTGTCAGGAAGGAAATATGGCCGTTTTACTGTGCTGAAAAACGAATCTTGTGAAGACATTCTAAATTATTTCATGCATCCGGCAGGACTTTTGATAGAACCTGAACCGGAAAAGATTCAATTCGCTCATCTCAGTTTTCAGGAATATCTGTGTGCTGATTTTTTATATGGCCGGGGCAGGGTAAAGGGCTTGAAAACATATCTTAAAACAGAATTATTTTCCCGCATAGGACAACCCGGATGGGATGAAGTTGGAATGCTTCTTTTGGCCATTCATGCCGAAGAAACCCAGAACGAAGGCCATTTCGAGATGCTGACATGGCTGGATCTGTCAAACGGCCATCAGGCTGGTTTGTTGGTTAAAGCTTTGAAAGGCAGGGAATTGCCTTTTACAGACGAAGAACGGGAAGCATGGTTACCTGTTGCCGTCGGATGCTTCCTGACACATCCAGATAGAGGCTTTGGTGAGCAGTTATCCCAATGGCCTGAAAATTTAAGGCAATCAGGGCTGAATCTTATTAAAGAACTTTTTGACGATTATGATCATGAGTCATTATGGAAGGTGCTGGAAGATCGTCTGGACGATTGTATTCCTCCCGGAATTGAAGAGCTTGAAAGCTATCCTTATTTCAAGTCTCTCAAAGACAGGTGGATGCCCCCTCCAAACGATTCGACATGGAGTGGCGGTTTTGGAGAAGAGGAAGCCAGGGCTTACAGCCTGTTGAGTATTGTTATCGACACAGAGTGGGCATCTGATAACAATGATTCGTATTCTTATGTTCTTCCGTTTGACAGTCCTTTGACAAATTCCATAGCAGGCTGGTTCGAAGAACGTATGAATCCGAAATATTCATCTGATTCACAGGCATCTTCAAGTCTATGGTATAGAGAGAACGATGATGATTCTCTCGTTCCTGTAATTACAAATGCAGGAAATATCCTTGATGCGATTGTACCGGATAAAGGTGAATTATGGAAAAAGGCAGTTGGGCGGATCGCCCCTGATATTATAGTTTTACAGGGAGAATTATATAATGATGATTATCATAATTATTGTAGCCAACCTTCTGTTTTACTTTCCTTATTTCCCAGACAAAATCTCTGTCGCCGCACCAGTCTCGGAACTGCCTTTTATCAGGCAATAGTTTTTTTTGAAACAATTTCTTTAGGAAAACATTTTTTTTTATTTTCAAAAAAACGGTCGCGGTTACTGTCGCGGTCGCAGTCGCAGTCGCGAGTGTGGTCGCGGTCTTGGTCGTGGTCTCGGTTGCGGTCGTGGTTGCTGCTGCACTCGCGGTCTCGGTTGCGGTCTCGGTTGCGGTCTCAGTCGCAGTCACAGTCTCGGTTACGGTCGCGGTCACAGTCGCAGTCACAGTCGCTAAGTATTCCAGAAAGTATAAAAACAAAAATGTCCATTGTCGAGAACTATATCAATAAACATAATCCTTATAAAGAAGTTCTTCTCTCATTCTATCAGGCTCTCGAAAGATACTTTTATCACTACGCCGGACAGGACTGGTTTGCAGAACAGTCCGAATCCCCAGAAATGGTAAAACGCAGAGGCCACAGAATAGGAGAACCGCTTCCGAAGCACCTGAACCTCTTTGATGAAAACGGCATCCCATTAGAGGAACAAAAACGCGAAAACTTGCTGAAATTAAAAAACTGGCTCGACAATGACAACGAAATCCTGAAATTCTTCTTTCCAAAAGGATTACCGGCACAAGACAGAAAAATGCTGCTCTCAGATCTCGCGTTATTAAAAACTCAAGCCTGGTCACCACAGGCGGCGGTCCGTGCCATTCTCGCAGACTGGCTGGAAGACGAACCTGTCCGTACATGCTCTATGAAAAACTCTGAAGCCATGCTCGAAAAAGCATGTGACGATTTGATAAAAAAGCTGAACATCAAACCAGAAGCAAAAACAAAAACCGGAAGATAAAAGTTGAACACAAGCTACAAAATATTATTGGTAATGACAGGCGGCAGCCTCGGAGCTGTGAGCAGATACGCCATTTCCTTAAGCGCAGCGCGATTGTTTGAAACTCGACTGCCCATAGGAACCTTTTTTGCCAACATGATCGGATGCTTTTTGATCGGCATGGCCTTTGCGATGGCGGAAAAAACCAATTTTCTGAGTCCTGGCGCACGGCTCCTGTTCATGACCGGATTTCTGGGAGCGCTGACAACATTTTCCACCTATGCGCTGGAAACCCTCAATTCCCTTCGTACCGGAAGCATTGGGATTGCATTGATCAACTTTCTTGTCAATAATCTTGTCGGCATATCTCTCGTATTGGCCGGCATGTGGATGATTGAAATTATATTCAAAGGAGAGTGAAAAAAATGCCAATCAACTACAGTATGATAGAAATGCATATAAGCGAAGAATCTCGATATCAGAATAAACCTCTTTGCGGAGCCATAATCGATTATATCAGAAAACTGAAAATAGCGGCTCGCTGTGTGGTGGCAAAAGGTACGGACGCATGTTATGAAAACGGGGAAATCGCGACCAGGAATATTCTCACATTGTCATTCAACATGCCTGTAAAAATTGAGATCATCCTGCCCACCCCCGAACTCGATCAGATTCTGCCTGTATTAGAGAAGATGACAGATCAGGGGATTATCGCATATCGGCCCATGCAGGTATATTGCCACAAAATGAAAAAGACGCTCATCCCCAGACAGATCCGGGTCAGGGATATCATGACCTCAGACATAGAAAAAGTTGAAGAAAACACGCCGTTAAGCCAGGTATTAAAAATTCTTCTGCCTGCCATATTCACCGGGGTTCCGGTGGTGAACGAGAAAAACAATCCAGTCGGGATAATTACTCAGGGCGATCTTATCGAAAGAGCCGGGATGCCTCTTCGGATCGGGCTTTTAGAAGAATCGGAGCCTGATCGTATAGAGAACGTCCTGGAAAAATTATCCTGGAAAAGGGCTATGGAAGTCATGACATGCCCGTCCATATGCATAAAAGAAGATGAACCGGTAGGTGTTGCTGTAGATATAATGCTCAGAAAAAAAATAAAAAGACTGCCTGTCATGAACGATCAGGGCAAACTTACCGGCATGTTGTCGAGACTGGACATATTTCAGACAATAACGAAAGAATCTCCGGACTGGAATGCATTTAAAAAACAAAACGTTCATATAGACAATCTTTGTCATGTATCAGACATAATGAGGCGGGACACATGCAAAATATCGCCTGAAACCACTGTTGAAGAAGCTCTTCGTCTTATAACAGAGCATGACATACAGCGGCTTGCCGTAGTTGACGCATCAGGCATGTTCAAAGGGCTGATTTCCGACAGGGAGCTGCTCCAGGCTTTTGGCGGCCATGCTCCCGGAGTCTGGGATTTTTTAACGAATACAATGCCTTTTGCCGAAAGAGGCGATAGACATAAATCTTCGACTATGAAAATACATGAAAAAACTGTGGAGGATATGATGGTGACAGATCTGTTCACAGTGACCGAAGATACAGACATTGATGAGGCCATCCGGCTCATGGTCGAAAAACGGATCAAGCGCCTGCCCGTACTTGATACAGATGGCAGATTTCAAGGCATGATCAGCCGGGATTCATTGTTGCGGACAGGCTTTGCAGGTGATAACAGGAAAAGGCTGGTTCAGGAAAAGGAAACAAAAATAGAGACAGGAAAGGAAAATAGTGATAGTAAGTAAGTTTTTTGCTACAAGGATTTAAAATAAGAATCGGATTATAAGAAAAGGATTGATCCTGTTCTTTGCTCCTCGTTTTCAGGCAGTGTCTGGGAGCGAGACTTTGTGAGAAAGTTTTGTATGATAAAATACCGGTTTTTTTGACCGTAAAGGTGCTGACGCAGAAATAACAGCGGGAGAATCATGGGTAAAATTCTGATAATCGACGATGATGAAGTCTTTTCGAGGACAATGGGCATTCTTGCCGGACAGATGGGCCATGAAATTGTGGAGGCATTTGACATGAAACAGGGGGCGGAAATAGCCAGATCTGATGATTTCGATGTCGTACTTCTGGATGTGGATCTTCCTGATGGATGCGGGCTTGATCTTTTACCTGGATTGAAAAAAAACTTATCAAACCCGGAAGTTATAATCATGACCGGTGCTGGAAATCCTGACGGGGCAGAGATCGCCATAAAAACCGGTGCCTGGGATTATATTGAAAAAACGGCTTCAATTAAAAAAATGACACTTCCTCTTTCCAGAGCAATGCGATATCGGGAAGAGAAAATGTCTGCTCGGAAAATAACTACTATTTCACTGAAGCGGGAAAGCATAATAGGCGACGGCCCTGTCATGAAAGTCTGCCTGGACATGCTGGCACAGGCTTCGGACAGCATGGCCAACGTCTTGATAACAGGTGAAACCGGCACTGGAAAAGATCTTTTCTCCCATGCAATCCACGAAAATAGCAAAAGGTCTGACAAACCATTCGTGGTTGTCGATTGTGCTTCCCTGCCTGAAAATTTGGTTGAAAGCGTTCTGTTCGGACACGAAAAAGGTGCGTTTACAGGAGCGGAAAAAATGCAGAATGGCTTGATAAAACAAGCTGACCGGGGTACACTTTTTCTTGATGAAATCGGAGAGCTGCCCATCACTATTCAAAAATCATTTTTAAGAGTTATTCAAGAACGCAGGTTTCGTCATGTAGGAGGCAGAACTGAAATTGTAAGCGACTTCAGGTTGATATCTGCAACCAACCAGGATCTTGATGCAATGGTTCAAGAAGGAACGTTTCGGAAAGATCTTTTATATCGAATAAACAGCCTGCCTATCAAAATGCCTGCATTGAGAGAATATTTCGAAGATATGAAAAAAATTGCATTATATTATATTTCCATTTTCTGCAATCGATATAATTGTGGTGCAAAAGGAATTTCAAACGAGTTTTTTGATACATTGAAAGCATATCCCTGGCCTGGAAATGTGCGGGAATTGATCAATGCCATTGAGCATGCAGTTACCTGTGCAAAATATGCCCATACTCTGCTTCCCATTCATCTTCCCATTAATATCCGGGTTTATTCTGCCCGGTCAGCCATAAAAAGGCAGGGGCAGGAAGATTTTGCTCAGGTTGAAAAGGACTCTGAATCCGATAATATTGAAAGCTTTCGCATAACAATGGAAAAAGCTGAAAAAGAATATTTCGAGCAGTTGATATCACTGACCAGAGGTAATATCAAAGAAGTATGCAGAATATCCGGGCTTTCACGTTCGCGAGTTTATAGCATATTGAAAAAACATGGCATTGGGCGAAAGGCATGAAGTCTTTGAAAACAATTATTTAGAGCATTTTTGATAAATAAATATCCTTACTTATAACAAACTCATTTTTTGTCAAGAATATCTCTAATAGTGAATGCCAGATCATCTTTAAAAATCGGCTTGATAATATATTTTGCGATACCCGCCTCCTTTGCTTTTTGTTCATTGATCATTTCATTGAATCCAGTGCAGAGGATAACGGGCAGGCCCGGTTTGATTTTAATCATTTTTCTTGCAAGGATGTCACCGGTTATTGCAGGCATTGTCATATCTGTTAAAACAAGATCGAATTCATCTGGTTTTTCTTTAAATCTGTTCAGCGCCTTGACGCTGTCTGTCATGCCTGTAATTTTATATCCGAGACTTCTGAGCATCGCACGAAGCATTTTAACGACAGTAATTTCATCATCTATTACCAGGACATGTTCAATGCCGCGTGGAAGTTTTTGATCTGGGTTTTTTTCAGTTTCAGCTACAGACGTTTTTATCATTGGAAAGTAAACCATAAACTTCGTTCCTTTACCAGGCATGCTTTCAACTTTTATATCTCCTTTGTTTTTCATGACTATTCCATGAGATACCGAAAGCCCCAGCCCGGTTCCTTTACCGGCTTCCTTGGTAGTGAAGTAGGGTTCGAAGATCCGGCTTTTAGTTTCCGAATCCATTCCGCAGCCCGTATCCTCAATTGAGATGCAGATATATGGGCATGATTTCAACCTTTTTTCCTTCACCACGTCGTCTGGTTTCAAGTAAACCGATTTGACAATCACTTCAAGCTTGCCTCCGGCTTCCTGCATAGCGTGAAAAGCGTTGATGCAAAGATTCATGAGGATCTGGTGAATTTCAGTGGGATCTCCCATTATCGGGCCGCATTTGGGATCTATATTTCGGGTCACACTTATAGTTGATGGAAGAGTTGCTCCCATAAATTTGAGAACTTCTTTTACGATGGTCTGGATTTTGAAGACTCTTGGTTCCTTTGATCCACTGTTGCTCATGGCCAGAATTTGTCGAACCAGATCTGTTGCCCGTCTTGCAGCAGTAATAATTTCGTTTATGTATGATACGCTTTTGCTGTTTGCTGGCAGTTCGTCCTTTGCCATATCTCCATATACGACTATGGGAAAAAGAATATTATTGAAATCATGCGCGATACCGCCTGCCAGAGTTCCGATGGCCTCCATTTTTTGAGCCTTTCTCAGCTTCTCTTCGAGCATGTTTCTTTCCGTCATATCCCGGTAAACTCCAACATAGTTGATGATCTTGCCATTTTTATCATATACCGGCGAAATTATTGTTTCGGTTTCATATATAGTACCGTCTTTTTTTTTGTTCATAAAAATTCCTACCCAGACTTTGCCGCTTGAAATGGTACTCCATAGATTTTCCATATATTGCTTATCATGCCTGCCGCTTTCGAGGATACTTATGTTTTGTCCGACCGCTTCTTTATATTTATAACCCGTTGTCCTTTCAAAAGAAGGGTTGACATATACAATGACTCCGGTTGTATCTGTTATAATGAGTTCTTCATCCGTATATTCGATTGCAGCAGCGAGAAGAGCTCGTTCTTTTTCCACTTTCTTTTTTTCTGCCCGTACTTCCAATATTGCAAAACCATATGCCAGATTGGATGCCAGATCTTCCATTACGCTTACTTCTTTGATATCGAATACATCAGATTCGAATGAGTATATATTCAGGGCTCCATACATTTTTTTACTATCGAAAACAGGTATAGCTAAGGCAGATTTAAAGCCTGATTTAAGAGTTCCGGCCTTCCTCCAGGGGGTGAAATTGGGATCAGTTTCGATATTGCGTGCAATATGTGGTTTTCTTGTGCGAATGGCTTTTCCAGCCGGATTTTTTCCGCTAACGGTATCTGCCCAGGTGATATCCAGTTCATGTAAATATTCGCTTTCATATCCGAAATGTGCGATGGGCCGTACTGATTTGTTTTCATCATGTTCCGCTATTCCCACCCATGCCATGATATATTGCCCGGTTTCCACTATAAATCTGCAGATTCGACGTGCAAGTTCATCAGCGTCTTTTGCATGCCTCAACGCATCCGTGCATTGATAAAGTACTTTCAATGCCCTGTTCGTTCTTTGCAGATCAGTTTCATAGCCAATTCTCCGGGTGATATTTCTGGCAACCGTAAGAATTGCAGGTATTCCATCGTAGTTGATAACCCGGCTGTTCAATTCAGAAGGAATATGCTTTCCATTTTTTGCAACATGGATTGTATTTAAAACTGCAGAGGTTTTTTGTGTTAATTTTTCGATATTTTCGGATACTTTACACGAATATTCGGGGCTGTCGATATCCATCGGGGTCATCATTGAAAATTCCTCGCGAGTATAACCGAGGCGTTTACAGGCTTCGTTGTTGACTTCCAGAAATCGACCGTCAATATCATGAATGAATATGGCATCCGATGCATTGTTGAACAAAGTTTTGTATCGCTTTTCAGTGAATTCGAGTTTTTCCGTTCGTTTTCTTACATCCTCTTTCAGGATCTCTTTTTCCCGGCGCATGATATCTTCGGCCTTTTTTATCCTGAGCATGACTTTTATCCTTGCCGTAAATTCAGCATTGTCAATCGGTTTTGAGATAAAATCATCCGCTCCTGCCTCCAGGCCGACCGCCTTCATCCGTGATGTAACAGAATGGGCAGTGACAAGAAGCACAGGAATATGTGCTGTTCTGCCGTTCGTCTTGATGCGCCTGCACATTTCTATGCCATCCATTCCAGGCATTTGAAAGTCAAGAATTGCTACGTCCACACCTGTCGATGAAAGGATCGACAACCCCTGTTTCGCGTTTTTGGCAGTCGTTAATCTGCATTCTGGACAAAACTTTGTGATCAAAGCCTTTAAGACGATCAGATTATCCTGCCTGTCATCCACAGCCATGATGATCGCTTTTTTGATTCCATTGTCGTTTATATCTTTTCTATTCATTCTGTCCAGATTCCCACTAAATTTAACATAGCCTCCTCCATGAACATTTGGCATTTTATCATTGTACCTGTTATTTGTCCTGATAACAGGAAAAAATCCAATATACAAGAATCGTTCCTGAATTTGAGACATTTTTTATTCTGACCGCATCTTTCTGATTATCGGCCTGAGCAATATATCTATCTGTATATTCAGATAGAATTGATATTTATCAGATAAGTTAACACAGATGGCATAACATTTGAAGTAATAATTTTTAAATTGATAGCTCTATTGCCATCTATAATTGTACAGGAGAAGGAAGAGGGGAAAATTCTAATGAAGAAAGTGATCATGACAGTGGATGATTCAATCAGCATCCGGCGTATGGTCGGTATTACCCTGAGAAATGCAGATTATGAAGTACTTGAGGCTGTTGATGGCAAAGATGCTCTTTCAAAAATGAACGGGATAAATGTTACTATGATAATATTAGATCTTTACATGCCCGAGATGAACGGCATTGAATTCATCTGTTCATTGAGGTCTGATCCGACCTGCCGATATATCCCCATCCTCATGCTGACCACTGAATCTGAAAAAGCTAAGAAAAACGAGGGGAAAAGTGCCGGAGCAACAGGATGGATGGTAAAACCTTTCAAACCTGAGCAACTGCTTTCGGTTGTCAGAAGACTTGCAGGTTAACGGCAGAAACGAATATATGACACCTCATAAACTACATAACCGCATACAGGAAGAAATATGACCCATCTTAAAGATATAAATATGAAACTCAAGCTGATTGGCCTGTTTGTAATTGTCGATGCATTGAATCCAGATGGCGATGAAATCATGCAGGAGGCGTTATGAAAGCCTCGGAATACCAATTTTCGATTTATGAGATCAGACAACTTGAAAAATACGCCAGACAACCTGTCGGAAGCTGTTCAAGAATCAAATGCATAGCTATATCAATGATAGCATCTGGAGTGTGTATTGATGCTATATCTTTGAGAACTGGAAAAAATAAATATACTATAAAAAACTGGCTTGTGCAGTACATGGCCGAAGGACTCGACAGCTTGAATTCATAAAGGTAATGCCAGGATTCGTTCCAATGAAATATTCATAACGAATCTAAAATATAAAATATTCGTTTTTTTAACGAGTAAATGAGAAAAAAGGAGGTGTATCACTAAACAAAATAAAGATAACACTGTTTCAAACGGTTAAAACGGTTAAATTAAAATTGCGATGAAACGAGATAAATTACAGGACAATTATCTATGTTTCTCCATAAATCGGTGACACGCAAAGGAGGTGGCTATATAAAAAAATAAAAACATATACTATAGGAAGAACCAGAGGAGAACATTGCCGGGAAACGGAAAAAAACCCGGAAGGCAATTTTTCGTTTCATCGGCAAGTTTTTAACTGACATCAAAAAAATTAGCGAGTGCTTTTTTAAAAATTAGTTGTTACCCAGGTTAATTATTTAATTATTAAGGAAGAATAAATGGAGAAAAAAATATTATTATTTTTTATTTTTTCTATAACACTAATGGCAGAATTTGTAAACTCGTCCGGCAGAGAAGTTCCCCCGAAGGTTCCTCCCTGCCCGGAAGAATATCAGGATGGTCTAAAACCATGCTCCATTTTTTTTTACAAACCACTGTGCAAAATAGGCGATAAAAAATTTTGTTAATTCCAAATTTAAAAAGGAGATTTCAAAATGTTTGAAAAAACCATGTTTTTCTCAAAACTTTTTGCAGGTACAGCGATCATTTTTGTTCTTGTATCTTTTTGTGCTTTTACGCTAATATGAAAGGTGTTAGCAAAAAGAAAGTCCGGTCACAGCAAGGCACTGTTATGATCGGATTTTATAATCATGAACAAAACTATTCTCTACAAACTATTTGGTGTGGAAAAAATCCCGAAGAAATTCAGAGATGTTTCTTGAGCGTTTGACAGATAAAGCTAAAGTTATTTGATTTTATGTATATTCAGTCTGTTAGAATGCGAAAATGGCTATTGTTTTGTTCCCAGTCTTTAATCAAGCCACTTAAAGCTGTTTTATTAAAATGAGTTGTATCAAAGGAAAGTCTGAAAACTTTTTCCATATTCTCCCGGTTTGCTACAGCTTTATCCTGATTTGCAAAAACTGTTCGTAATCCCCTGGCGAATAATTCTGTCAAATCATGACCGCAACATAATTCCGATAATTCATAATCTCGACATTTAACTGCCATTTGGCTCCATGCCTCTAAAATGGCATCATCAGATGGCAAGGTTGTTGATTTGCCTTTATTTTTAGCATTTTCTTTTGTCTGAGATATGATATTTTTGATAAGAATCTCTTCCTTAATATCTATACTTCCTTTTTCTGTAATCTTTTTATAATCAATTTTTTTGAAAACCAGTTCCAGCCGCTTGTTATGCGACAAAAACCTGAGAACAGCGATTGGAAAAGCCCTATCGTAAATATAACGCTTCAAATCATCGAACTTGCCGATTTTTTCTTTTGAGCAATATTCATTTTTAATGAGATCAAAAGCCTCGCTGTTAAAAATCATCGATTCGATATCATGGTCATCTGCCATAAGCAAATTGTCATGAGGGCATTCATATTCATCTATTCTCCAGAAATCGGCATCAATAATGGCTAAAGCTCCTTTTTTCCCTTCGGAGTTTGCAATTTTTATTGCATCGACCGCATTTTCCTTGCCTTGTGCTATGAGAATATTGCAGTGATTATCATCAATGAATTTTTGAAAAAATTTACTGTCGCTTTCACCTTCCAATAATAAAATAGCTCCTGAAAATGCGGTACGCATCATATCGATTTCGGCAACAAGAGAGGCTGGTGTGGCATAATCAAGCATGATCGCTTTCCTTTTCCAGTGCAACCATCAAAGATCGGCGATCATGAACGATTGATGGCGAATGTGTGGCAATGAGAAAATCCAGATCGACAAGCTTTGAAATTCTTTCAAGATCGCTTAAAAGTTTATGCTGCCATGTAACATGAAGCGATAATTCAGGTTCGTCAATCATGATAAAGGATTTTTTTTCAACTTTAAATATCAATTCATATGCTAAAACAATTTCATGTTGTTCACCTGAAGAAAGAGTTTTCGGTGGAATTTTTTCTCCATTATCAGATAAAAAAACAAAGCCTTCGGATTTTTCAATTGAAAAAGATTTATATAAAAGCCTTGAATTGATAATATCTTTGAAGAGTTCAATCTTTTTAAGCAGTGGACTGAAAACTTCCAGCTTGGTATCCATATCAGATATATAATACCAAAGGAATTTTAGATCGTTACTTTCCAGGTTACCATCAGGAAGAGAGACTGATTCCTCTTCTTCCAATACTTCCAATAAACCGGCTTTCATCAATCGTTGCCGGTAGGAACTTTGATTTTGATACCTTTTTCTGATTTCAATTTCATTCGCATTTTCTGGTAGTTCTGACTTAAACAACCTATGAGGGAATGTCCTGTCCAGAGAAGCTGCAATTGAAGCTGATTCCTTTATAGCTTCCTGTAGTATTTCAGTCATTTCAATCGAATATTTTTCAACATTATTCAATATTTTTGTTTTCAGGTCATGATTGTCATAATCTTTAGAAGATGAGGTCGTGAGCCTTTGTGTCTCTAAAAAATACGTTCTAAAATCTTTTAAAATCTTTTCAATTTTTTTAGGCGGTTTTTTTATTATGGTTTCTATCGGAACTCCATGACTACCATCTGTTTCGAAAATAGTGTCGCCAGTACTCTTATCATACCATTTGTTAGGCCCAACACGATCTAAATGAGACATAAAATCTTTGGGGCCAATTTTATGTTCACCTGTTTGTTTATTCAATATCGAAATGTTCATTTCATGCTCAATCAGTGTTTCATCTCCTTCCTTAAGAGTCAGAATCATATCTCCTGTATCTTTTTTTTGGAGGTGAAGTTTATATTGATTGACAAATGTTATAATAATTTCTAAAAACGGAACAGGTTGCAAAGCACAGAACCGTATATCGAATATTTCTTTTAACAGTTTCAAGACAGTCGTTTTTCCGATGCCATTCGGGCCGTGAATAATCGTTATCCTGTCTTTGATTTTCAGATTGATATCATGATCGAACATTCCAAAAAGATTTTTTATTTGAATTCTTTGAATCTGCATGGTTCAATCAGTCTCCTTTTTTAAAAATGCCAAGATATTAATAGGCATAGATTTACAGTGATCAATTCATATTGTCAATGAAAAATAACGATTCTCAAAGATTGCATTATAAGTACATGACCATATATTTTTTAACTTTTTCCGATGAACCAGCTTCTTGACGAGAATCTATTTTTCCTTAATAAAATGTCAATAATTTATTGGATAGATACTTATTTAAAACCTATTCTATAAGAGCGACACTCATAGCCGCAATCCCTTCCCCCTTCCCGATCATACCAAGCCCTTCGGTAGTAGTGGCTTTAATATTGACACGGTCGCCAGAAATACCAGCAGAATCTGAAACCGTATCGACCATCTGTTCCCGATATGGTGCGATTTTGGGAGCCTGGGCAAAAATAGTGGAATCTATATTTACAATGGAATATCCTTTTTCAGACAGCATCCGGCAGGTTTCTTTCAGTAGATTAAGGCTGCAAAAATCTTTGAATTCAGGGGAGGTGTCAGGAAAATGAAGGCCGATATCGCCCATGCCTGCCGCACCCAGAAGAGCGTCGCAGATGGCATGGACAAGTACATCCGCATCCGAATGGCCAAGCAGGCCCTTTTTGAAAGGAATAGTTATTCCGCCCAATACGAGTTTTCGTCCTTCTACCAGTTTATGAACATCATATCCTTGTCCTACGCGCATTTTTCTTTCCTTTAATTTTTTTGTGTTTTAGAAATACCACTGAATTGTGCCGGAAAAAAGAGGGTGATCTTCGAAACTCGCAAAATCAGACGGCGTGCCTTCCTGATTTCTTACATGGCCCAGCATGGCTGAAAAAGTCAAGTCCAGGTTCTGGAGCAGGTTGTATTTTAAAGCAGGTGAATAAAAAATACCTTGTCCTTCGAAATCAGCCATGAGAAAAAGTTCTGCTCTCATCAGGGGCGTTATGTCATATCCAAGAGCTATGCCAGTATAATGGCTGTTGAAAGTTAAAAACGTATTTGAAACAGTTCGATAGGTTTTATCGGTCATCCGGCCTGAAATCACGCCCATGTATGCTTCTTTCAATTCAGGCTTATCATTGAAAGCGTTTTCGTTGAAAAAATATTCCACCATGCAATAGATGCCATTTTGAAAATTATATTCATAGCCCGCACTGGCCATGAAGTAATGGTCTCCGTCATCGGGAGACGCGAATACCAGGCTGCCTCTGAGCATTCCTTTATTAATTATACCCGCTATATCAATTCCGGCAATATCTTTTCCAGCCACTCTTCCGCCCAGAACTGCCATTTCCATATCATTGACAGTGGTTTTATATCTTCCGACAAGATTTGTGTTTCTGTTGGCAAAAATCCGGCTGTCCATTTTATCGTTCTTACGATGAGGAGCGTAAACAATGGAAATTTCCGATGATGATCCAGGATAATATTCGACTCTTACAGCGTCTGTACCTTTCTGATCTTCGGCTCCTTCGATAAATGTCGGGGATATGGGATTAAGCAGGTCGAGCGGGTTCCAGAGACGACCGCTGCCGTATCTTATCTGCTGCCTGCCTATGGTCATCGTGAAATCTCCGGAAACCAGTTTTGCGTACAGTCGATGAATATTGAAACGATATTCCGCATCTTCTGAGATTTTGGATTCAAAAGAAGGGTCGCAAAGATCGTTATAGTTTGACGGATACCAGTAAAGGTCGAAAGTTCTGGTATGCGCGTAATCGGATAAAATGACCTGGTTATCTATATCCGCGTGAATGAATAAATTTTGCCCGTATTTCAGTTCGGGAGATATCCGCACCCTGTTGAGGGACGCGAACATTTTTCTTTTTTCCGGCAAGCTGTCTGCATTGTTCAAAAATGAATCAGAACCTGACCATGCCATGATATTCTTGTAATGGCCGCGAATGGCAAAGCCAGGTTTTGTATCGTTTTTGACTGTATTTTTTAAATCTTCTTCTTTGTCGGACGGTTTCTCCTGCTCGAAATAGAGCATCTCGTTTAAAAGGTCTTCATCCGAAGAACCTGATATCAGTAAATCCCCGGCTTCTGCATGAACAGCCAGTGAGGATAGAAAAAATGAAGATAAAAAAAATGATATCAGTATGATGAGCCTGTAAAGGAAAAAACTCAGGAATACGGGCCGGAGCATGTTTTCATTCATTTACTTTTTTCCTTTACTTTCTTCCTTTACTACCTTTCCGTCTATGAGGTGGATAAGACGTCTTGCACGTTCCATGACCATGCTGTCATGGGTTGAAAATAAAAATGTGATATGTTTCTGCTCATTCAGATCTCTCATCATATCACAAAGTTTTGCCCCGGTTTTTTGATCCAGATTTGCGGTAGGTTCGTCAGCCAGAACTATGGCAGGTTCCGAGACTATGGCACGGGCAACTGCCACACGCTGCTGCTGTCCGCCGGAAAGCTCGTGGGGTCTTCTATTGACCTGATCGCTGAGGCCGACTTGTTCGAGAACATTTACGGATCGATCCCGGCGTTCTTTTTTCCCCACTCCCTGGAGCAAAAGAACATATTCGACATTTTCAATAGCTGTAAGTACCGGAATCAGGTTGTATGCCTGGAACACGAAACCGATTTTTGTCAGGCGAATTTCGGCAAGCGCTTTGGCTTTGAGCGGTGCTAAATCCACATTGTCAACTTTTATACTTCCGCTCGTGGGAGCGTCCAGGCCGCCTATAATATTTAAAAGCGTGGTTTTACCCGATCCAGAAGGTCCTGCCAGAGCAGTGAATTCCCCTTTTTTGACTGCCACATCCACGCCTCCGAGCGCAGTCACGCTCAATCCGTTACTTTCATATGTTTTTTTGATTTTATCAGCTTCGATTATGTTCATGAATTTTCTCCTGAAAAATTATACATGATGCAGAGCATCCAATGGCTTTATTCTTGCCGCTTTTATGGCAGGATATATAGCTGCTGCAATTGTAGTTGTCAGCACAATAATCCCGCATACGATCAGATCCCGGGTCTTCATAACCGGGTAAATGACATTGCCTGTACCCCAGTCTCGCATCGACTCTGCGTAAAATGAAAAATCGATTCCTGAAAAAGAGAGAGGAATTACTACTATCATGGTCATCAGAATTCCAGCGATCATGCCCGCAATCCCAAGATTGATCGACTCGAACATTACCATTGCTCCGATCCATGATGGCCTTGTGCCAATTGATTTCATTACACCGATTTCCCTGAATCTTTCCATTATTGCCATGATCAATGTGTTCGCTATGGAGAAAACAACTGTAGTGAAGATAATAGCGAAGAAGATATACATCATATTATCAAACAGTATTACGGCTTTCATAAGACCGGGAGCCATCTCTTTCCAGGTCATGGCAGTGACACCCGGTGTTTTTATAAATGTTTTTATCCTGACCGCGATTTCATCGACCAGATCCCTGTGAGGAGTGCGGATTACGATTTCCGAAATCCTGTCTTTGATTCCGACTATCTCCTGTAATGCAGTAATTCCGGTAAAAACTACAAATTTATCGAAACTGTCCAGAGGAGATTGAAACAAACCCTTGATTCGAAAGGCCATGCCCACAATTTCCTTGTCATGGCCTTTTACCATCAAAACCAGTTTGTCACCTGTCAGAAGATCGAGTTTTTCCGCTAAGGTCTGGGAAATGAGAATATCATGCCTGCCAGGATCGGATAGATAAGCACTTTTCTCATTTTTTTTGGTATAGTCAAAGATTTTAGTCACACTTTTTTCACGTTCAGGATCAATGCCGATTATCATGACACCTCTTGAAGCCTCGCTCGAACGTATCATCCCTTCCATCTTGACTCTTGGGGCAAAAGCAAGCCCTTGAATCGATTCGAGCCTGTCGAGCAGGGAAGTGGAGGGGACAAAACTCTTTTCGAGTTTCATGTCATCCAGAAACCCCTTGTAATGAATGGAAACATGGCCTAAAGAAGTGCTTATGGTATTTTCCACCATCTGACGGTTCATTCCGTTCATGAATCCCATTGAAAAAAGCATAGCAAAAATACCCAGCGCTACAGACGAGATTACAACAAGAGATCGTCTTTTATTTCTCCAGAGATTTCTCCAGCCAATCATGAAAAAAGTTTTCATCTCTCAGTCTCCATTATAGACCTCAATAGGGATTTCCCAATAAATAAAATACCTGATATGGCAGGGCGGGGTTGCGTCCCCGCCATCTTTCGGCTCGATTTCATCGATAATTGGGTATATTATTTCTTTGAAATTACCTATCAGTTTCCAAATAATCCTTTTAGTTTGTTTCCAACGTCCTTGACACCTTTTCCCAGATCTTTTCCAACATCTTTTCCAACATCCTTGATACTTTGTCCCACTTTACTTCCGGTTTTGTTCAGCACTTTTTTCAATTGATCCGTTTTATTAGGCTGGGAATACTTAACCCCTTTTTCAGCGGCATCTATAGCTCCGAGACAGGGATTTTTACTACCAGTATTCCCGTCAGCAAGGGCTGCTGCAATGCCCACCGGTCCGAACAGGGCAACGCCTGCAGCAGCCTTTCCCAGGGCGATGGCAGCTTCGGCAGTGTCAATGGCAAGAGCCGGTTTTGCAAGTGTTCCGCCTAATTTGAAAGGTTTTGCAAGTTCCGATATACTGATGCTTATTTTTCCTACTTGTTTTGTGCCAAGTCCTTCCTTGGGAGAAGGCTTCAAAGATAGATCGAGCCGCTCGTTTCGTAAATTGATATGTCCCTCGCCTATAAGACTCAACCTGTCTGTATCTACGACAAGGGCGGAGCATTGGGCAATACCTTTTTTAAAATCAAAATAATTGACAAAGCAGTTGATATTGGTAGCCTGCCTTTTTTCTTCAAAAGGGTTGACTATACGAAAAAGGCTTGCCCTGAGATCCGCACCGACGAATTCAAGAAGACCGTTATAAACCAGGGCCTTGTTCATGATTATTTTAGAATGGCCGTTAAGAGCTGCCATAAGTCCTGCAACAGACCCGCCTTTTGAGTTCAGCTTTACATCAACGTTTAACTGTCCTTCGAATAAATCCGTAATCTCAAGGTCACGAAGCATCTGCCCGACATCCAGAGATGAAATATCCAGGGCTGCTGAAAAAGCGGTCTTTGAATCTTTTTTTGATCTGGGAGCCGCAAGTTTTACGGAAGCGTCGAGTTTTCCTCCGCCGATGACTGCCTGAACCGGTTTTACTTCCAACTGACCATCATGAAGAGCTATATCG
Organism: Desulfobacterales bacterium HSG16; assembly: GCA_030377965.1. Lineage (GTDB taxonomy): Bacteria > Desulfobacterota > Desulfobacteria > Desulfobacterales > HSG16 > JAUCGE01. The sequence goes on along the minus strand of JAUCGE010000006.1, from coordinate 46,083 downwards.
ACTTTTAAGTCATTCATGGCAATTTTGGGAAGCAGGATTTTTGCGATTCTTACAGTGATATCAGCATCTGCAAGGTTCAGAGCTTCTGCAGGCAAAGGGTCTCTGGGAAAGACTCTGCCCGATTTTTTCTTTCCCGGACGCTTAGTCTTTTTTCCAGGTTTTTCAGGTTCGGGCAAAAAGGGCCTCAGATCAATTTTTTCAGATTCGACTTTGACTGCAGCAGCCGGTTTTTTTCCTGAAATATCAACTGTTGCAGATAAATTTATCTTATTTTTATCAAAGACTATTTTCGTTTCCTGGGCAGAAAACTTGTTCGCTGCAGGAGATGTAAAAGAAGAAGAAACTTCAAACTCTTTTTCAAAAGACAGGGGTTGTGTCAGAGGCTGTACGAATTTTTCAGGCAGCTTGCCGGAAACCATGAGTTTAAGATCCATGCCATTGCGGGCAATGATATCTCCTAAAGTACCGCTCAGGCTGAAATCGTCCACAAAGATAGCTGACATGGTTTTTGCCTTGCCGTCTTTGAATACGACACGCGCGTTTTTGATCCTGAGCTGCTTGAAATTGACTTCTGGAAGTGGGATCGCATCTTTTCCGGTTTCTTCGGGTTGAGTTTCTTCCGGTTTTTTCTTTTCCACGTCGAATTCAAGATTCGATTTTCCCTTTTCATCCAGTTCTATCAGAATATCAGGGCTGTCGATTATAAAACGCCTTATTTCGACGTTTCCGGAAAGTAATGGAAGCAATGCAACCTGAATATCGAAACGCTTGAGAGTCGCCAGATCCGCCCTGCTGCCCCATTTTGCATTTTCAAATTTAATATGTTCCAATACCAGAGAAGGCCGGAAACCGAGTGCAACTTCTATGTCCCCGGTAATAGTCAACTTTCTGCCGGTTGCATCAAAAACAGCTTTTGTAGCAATTGGCTTGAATTTGTTGAAATCATAGGTTGAAACAAGGAATGCGATCCCTGCAATAACAGCTATGAAAAGTACACTGACAATCAAAAGAATCTTTTTCATTGTTTTCATTCTTCTTGTCTCCTTATCTAATAAATACCGATTATAATTGCCGCAGAGCCTCTATGGGATTGAGCTTAGATGCCCGATAGGCCGGAAATATGGAAAAGCAAAGCCCCAAAACAAAGGTCAATGCGGAAGTAGTGAAAATATTAACAGTCGTCACTTTTGCCGGAAACAGGGTCGTGGACACACCCCATACAGCCAGTTCTTCAGTATAGGAAGAATAATCTATGGGATTGACCTGTAAATAATAGCCTCCTGCCCATCCGACAGCAATTCCTATAATTATACCGAAAAAAGTGATAATAGCCGATTCGATCAGTACTATGGATACAATCTGCCCGGGAGGTGTTCCGATAGAGAGCATTACCCCGAATTCTCTTGTCCTCTCGAACACCGACATCTGTATAGTATTCAAGATTCCGAAAGCGACCACCATAAACAGAATAAAATCGAATATATAAGCTCCAACATCGTCCATGACGATATATTGCACAAGTTCTGGCATCAGATCTTCCCAGCCCATGACTTCCAGTCGGGTTTCTTCCCCGGAAATTATGTCGATAATTCCCGATTTTACTTTGTTCACAGAAGATACATCCTTTAAGCGGATTATGATCGTATGAACGAATCCCATCATGGAAAAAGTTTCTTTTGCCTGGGAAATTGGAATCAGCATGAGTTCTCTGTCGAATTCAGGAATCCCGCTTTCCAGAATCCCGACAACTGTAAAACGTTCGGCTGCTATGGAGCCGTCGAATCCCTGGGAGATTATTGCAAGTTTGTCCCCGATTATAAGCCCTGTATTTTTAGCCAATATTTTGCCGACAACTACACTCGTGGTGTCGCCTGGTTTCAAAAACCTGCCTTCAGGCCGGGTTTTATCGGCAAGATTTGTCACAGTCTTTTCTTTTAAGGGATCTATTCCCTGGATTATAACCCCCCTTGTGGTATCCTTGAAAGAAAGGAGTCCGCCTGCGACGACACGTTCTGAAAAGGCTTGAACATCCGGGCCTGAATCAAGATAATTCACAAGCTTGTCAGACGGCTCGAATGCATAATCTATGGTCATGTTATCCCAGTATCCCTGTTCATGTACCTGGATATGCCCGGTATTGAGGGCGACCGCATCTTCTATCATCTGATCATGACCTCCCTTTCCCAGAGAATTGAGAAGGACGATCATGGAACATCCGGCAATGATGGTTAAAAGTGTCAAAATCGTTCGGCGTTTGTTACGCCAGATATTGCGCCATGCAAGCCTTGCGCTTATAAATTCGGATTTTGTATTTTTCACTTTTTCTATTTCCTTTTGAGATTCTGGAGGGTGAAAATATCATCCGGTATCCTTACATTGAATTTAGCAGCGGTAATCTCCATGATGGTGTGTCGATTCTTTTTGCTGACTGTCTGCATCTTATATTCGGTAGGAATGATCCTGTCATCCATTTTTTTAAATTTGCTGTACGTCATTACCTTTTTTTTGACCTGATGTTCATTGTAATATTCCTGGCGAACGGGCAAAAAATTGTCCGTCCTCGCACAATAGATGACTTTTCCCCATACAACTGCTGCATCCGGGTTGGGAATAAGTTCCACCTTATAACATTCAAAGCCCTCAACTATCTCTTTGCCCAGAAGGTTATGGGTATAATCGTTTATAATACTCGATTCTTTTACAATATCATCATTCGTGAAATCAGATCCCATCCATGACTGAAGCATCATGGACGGAGATATTTTAATGGTCTGCTGCAATTTAGGCACATAATGCCACATACGGTCTCCGAGCATCAAAAACCGGTTTCCGGCATCTTTTTTAGGAGAAACTATATCAGCGAAAGATTTCATGGGTTTATGACGATCCATATAGGATTTCATTTTCATTGTTCTTGTCCATCGCCTGGTTTTTATCGTTATATTGATAACTGAAATCTGTGTGTTGCCCTGTACAAGCTGTTCCGATTTTTCAATGATTTCTTTTCCTGTAAGAGCGTAAACTTCGGAAAAAATAAATAAAACTATAAAAATAGAATAAATGAAAAAAAGTTTGAAATGACCAAAACGTTCCATGATATCTCCTTTATGATTAAGTACGCTCCAACCCTTTGATAAAATTATTGATAAAGGCTTTTGCCACTTCCACAAGGTCAAAAGCCGAACTATCCAGCAGGTAATGCATGAAAATACCGTCAAAAGAGGCCAGAAGATAAATGGCTAATGCTCTTGAATCTGCATCCGCGCGAAATGCGCCGGTTTTCTTCCCGGATTCTATGATATTTGCCAGAACCTCGCGCATTTCTCCAAGTAGTACATGGAAAATATTCATAAAATCAGCATATTTATGTGTACGCATATTTCTCAACCAGAGTTCAAGATAAACTATGAAAATCTGCTCAACCTCTTTTCCCACGCTCAATACCATCATCGACAAAGCGGAGATCTGCTCTGAAGGATTGGCAGAAGAGTTGAAATTATTATGCAGCGCCTGTTCCAGTTGCTTGAATATTTCCTCTGATGCCTGTTTCAAAATATCGTCTTTGGTTTTAAAATACTCGTAAATCGTACCTTTGCCAATGCCTGCGGAAGTGGCTATTTCCTGAATGGTGGTCTTTTCAAACCCTTTTTGGGCAAAAAGCTTGATGGCTGCTGTTGCGATTTCTGCTCGTTTCTGCTTTTTATCGACTATTTTTGGCATCTTTTTTCCTGTTTTTATGACCGGTTGGTCGGTCATAAACAACTTAATGACAATCGAATTGGATGTCAAGGAAAAAAAAATCGGAATTCCGATTGCAGCGTCAGTGTATCTCAAGAAACAGGACAACGGAGATGAGCCATTCTGCCAATTCTCTCCGAATGCTGGGAGCAATACTGCCGCCTCTTTTGGCAATTATTTTTAATCTCAATCCAATGAATGATTTGATGTAAAATGATTGAAACGAGCTGCGTTGTCTGATATGGAAAAAAAAGTACTTGGAAATTATCAGGAAACGGAATCATTTTTAATGATGCTATGACATCGCAGCGAGTGTTCGCGCTGCTCAGAAAATGAGGCGATTATGCCAGATGATGAGTTGAAAGTATTATCTTTTAAACCGATTTTTCTCACAGTGGATGGGGTGGGACCTTTTCAGGATCAGCCATATGAAGTGGATTTCACGGATGAGCAGGATATATCCTGCAATCTTTTCCTTTTCATGTCGGAAAATGGACGAGGCAAGACGACATTGCTCGATTTGATGGCGCGCCTGATGAACCTTTTGGGGGAAAAGTCTCCTGACTTATTTGGCCATGAAGATCTGGATACAGGCAGAGGCCGTGCTCAATGGGATGTCTGTGTAACACTGAATCGACAGGGGAGGGATGAAACTATTATTCTGTCTATCCTGGCAGGAAACCTGAGTAAAAATGCCGTTTTGAAAATCTGGCAGGACAGAGATTTGAAAAAATACACTGCATCAAGTTGGCACAGAACCGGTTTCAGGCGGCACGTCAAGGGTTTTTTAGAAACTGTCGGTGCAGAGGATGATCTGGTAAAAGAATTGATGGCAGTTATCCGGGGATCTACAGGGGAACCTCCTCAAGATTTTGCAAGCACATCAACATCACTTCCAGCGCTTCTTTATTTTACTTCCTATCGTGATATTCCTTTGATAAAAAGCGCGAGAAGAACGATCTCCGAACCGGAACAATGGGGTTATCAACCCGTATATTTTTTCAACGCACAGGGAAAACAATGGTCATATTCCCTGGACAATCTTTTTGTGTGGCTGAAATGGCTGGATGACGGAAGATTTGAAAAAGCTGTTGAGTTCGTAAATGAAAGGGTCTTTAAAGGAAGTACAAAATTCATTAAAAGTATTAGACGGCAGCCTCCAGAAGTAGTTGTGGCAAACGGTGATCAAACCCACAGGCTCGACAGATTGAGCAGCGGTGAAAAAAATCTTACAGAGATGTTTTTTCAGATCGGAACTCATATGACCCGCTGTACGATTGTGCTGATCGATGAAGCGAATGTGCATCTCCATCCCCGCTGGCAGCACAGACTCATGAAGCTTTTCAGAATGCTCGTGAAAAATTATCCAGGTATCACCATAATTGCGGCATCTCATTCACTGGCAATGCTGGAAGCCTTTGGTTTCGAGGTTCCTGAAGATGGAATACGTAAAGGGGGAGAGATCATTAAAGAAGGGTTGGAATAAACAACACAATGGATGTGATATGCCCGGTTTTAAAAAATATCGACAATCTGAGGTAATAGCGGATCAATATTTTGAACGCGTGATCGTATATCTGGAATCAGAAGAAGATTGCCTCATCATAAATGATCGATGGTTTTTCGATCAAGGCGAGATGATAGATTTCAGGTCAGTGGATGAAGGTGAAGGCGGTGGGGCGAATGAAGTTATCAAAAGAGTCAAGCAAGATAAAGATGCTGGCCATATCGTTTTCGGAATTGTTGACAGAGATGTTCTTATGAGAGAGGGCTGTTGGGATTTGTGGTGGGAAGCAGATGACCAGAAATTCAATCAGGCCAGGCCATTCGGAGAGTCGATCAGAATACTCAAAAGATGGGAACTGGAGAATTATCTTCTTGTGCCTGATATATTGGAAGAGGTCATGGCTGATCGTGACGGACGCACAAAACAGTTTCCTGATGCAGTCAATTTTTTCTTGAATGATCTTGCAGAAGAAATTAAAGTTTTATCCGCTGCCTCTATACTTTTTAATGAGAACGGAAGAAATTTTGGAACTAAACTTGATAGAATTCCGGATTTTGAGATACTCAAAGAGAAGACAGAAAAATTCGTCCGTGAAAAATTAGATGATGGAGAAATAGAGAAATTGAACGTTTATGTGGAAAAAATCGAAAGTTTTTCTGAAAATAATGATAGTCCATCTATTGTAAGATGGGAGCGAATAAACCGTCTGCTTGATGGCAAACGAGTGCTGCGAAGATTGAACCTGGCTTTTCGACCGCGAAAAGGTGATGATTTGCGTTTTACATTGGCAAGTAGATTGAATAACAGAGTAGATCGGGAAATTCGAGATTATATCAATGAATTCAAAAATGCAAAACGGTTTTGATGACAAACATCTGCTTGACCGGATCTGGTAGCAGAGCAACTTATCTGCTGGTTCCCAATCGCTATTGGGAACCAGCACAGGCGACATTATATCAAACCTTTCCGCATTCTCCTATATGTTCCCGCATTTTTTCAATCACCTTCTGCTGCTGATCTGCATCCAGGACATTGTAAAACTCCATCACATGATTGATGTGTGTCTCGATAACCGCAGGAATTTTATTTACATGATCTTTGACAATCCCTGCGATTTTTTCCATGTCAGGATTTTCGTTATTAAGTTCTGCGTCGATTGTGTCAATAAAGGCTTTTCGTTTTTGGGTGCAGGCATCAAAACCTTCGGTTACTTTGCCTTTTATCGTTTCCCATTTTTCTTCCTGAGTATCGTTCAGATTCAAGGCCATGATTTTTTCGTCTATGTGATTGAGAATTTTTGCACGAATATGTTTTTTGAAATTTTGGCGATGGCAAAAACTTCCCGGATTGTTATGAGCATAGATAAATGCCACGCAACCGAGAATAAGGGCGATGGTAACCACTCCGATTGTAATGCATTTTGTTCTTTTTTTCATTTTTCTTTCTCCTTTGCTTTAAGTTAGTTTGGGCTGATGAAAATCTGTTTTTCTCTGCCGTTTGAACCCAAGATATACTGTCCTTGTAAAAAATGTTTGTGGCAATTGTAAAAAATTGTTAACAAAATGTAAAAAATGTAAAACACAAGGGGTCTCTATGGACAAAACCGTTCTTCTGGTGGATGATGATAAAAAGCTTACAAGCTTGCTCAAAGAATATCTTGAAGGAAACGGGTTTGAAGTTTTTATTGCAGGTGACGGATCGGAAATTATTCAAAAATTGGAAAATATTTCCCCGGACATGGTTATTTTAGACATAATGATGCCCGGTCCCGATGGCCTGGATGTTTTAAAGGAGATTCGCAGGATTTTCGATCTTCCTGTGATCATGCTGACGGCAAGGCGCGATGAAACCGACCGGATAGTAGGGCTTGAACTCGGTGCGGATGATTATCTTCCCAAACCTTTTAATCCACGGGAGCTTCTTGCCCGGATGAAGGCGGTACTCAGAAGAGTTCCTGCCGATGGAGTGATGAAGCCATCTGGCGGGCAGGTGAAAAACGGGGAGAATGATGGCATGATGATAACATTGGGCGGTATTACCCTGGACGGAGCAAAAAGAGTGCTTTGCATGGGCAAAGAGAACGTGGATTTATCAGCCGTTGAATTCGATCTTCTCAAAGTGTTGATGTCACGGCCTGACACGATTTTAACAAGAGATCAGCTCATGAATCTTGCCAGAGGAAAGGATTATATGGCATTTGACAGGAGCATTGACGTACATATCAGCAAACTTCGCACAAAATTGGCTAAACATCCGTCCGGCAAAGATCGGATCAAGACTGTATGGGGAACAGGTTACATGTTTCTGGAAAAAATATGATTTTCGGAAGAGTTTATATAAAGATCCTGGTATCTTTTGTGATAGTGCTTTTTGTTGCTGAAATTCTCATCTTCGGGCTTTTCATCCTCACTGCCGGCAGAATTTTTCATTCCCGGCTGGAGCATTATTCAGTTGCAAAGGCAAAGGTTGCAAAAGCCTTTGTTGAGGAAAAAATCAAGGATGCACCCAAACTTCCCCTTGAAAAAAACGAATCATTGAGATCGCTTATCCAGTTTTTTGCCGAGACCCATGATGCAAAAGTCTGGCTGACCGCACCTGATGGCAGTATCGCTATTAAATCCTTTGAAGGGGCAGTGCCAGAAGATATCTTCAAAGAAAATAAAAAATATGAGATCAGTGATGAAGGCATTCGAGTTAAATTCTGCAGACGCCATCGGTGTTATCTTTCTGTAGATATAGAAACCGGAGATATCCAGACAAGCAAAGGAAAGGTCGTATTTCACGCTTATCTGAAAGGGGGCGAGGCAGATGAAAAACATAAAATGGTTTTCGCGCTCGGTCTTCTCGTAATCGGGGGTGTCATAGCGCTTTTGATCGTTCCAATATCAAGGCGTATCACAGGGCCTCTCAATCATCTCCGCATATCTGCTACAAGGCTTGCTGAAGGGGATTTATCTCATCGCGCTGATGTGATTGGAAAAGATGAAATCGGTGAATTGGGCCAATCCTTCAACCGGATGGCAGATCAGATAGAGCGGATGGTTAGCGGGGGGCGGGAGCTGACCGCAAATATTTCCCACGAACTGCGAAGCCCTCTGGCAAGAATAAATATTCTGGTGGAATTGATCGCAGAGGATGAACAATACCCGGACAAATGCCTTTTGCTGAACCGTCGTCTTTTCGACATTCGTGAGGATATCGAAGTCCTTGACCACCTGATAGACCGCATCCTGGAATTATCAAGACTCGATATTCGGGAAAAACCATTGAAACTTGATCTGCTCGATCCAACGGATCTGATCCGTGATGTTCTTAATAAGTTTATGCCTGCCATTGAACATAAAAAACTTATGCTTACGACGGATTTCATCAGAGGTTATTCGTATCCCTGCGACCGTGAATCTTTGCTGGCTGCACTTTCAAATATTTTTGACAATGCTGTAAAGTTTACGCGAAAAAAGGGAAAAATTGAGGTTACGACAAAATTTGAAAAAGGAAGTTATATAATAAGAGTTTCCAATACTTTTGACAAGTTAAGCGAAGATGATATGGAAAAGATTTTCGAGCCGTTTCATCGAGTGGCAAACTTTGATACTGCCGGATCAGGGCTTGGGCTTGCCATTACCCGGAAGATAATAGAGCGCCACGATGGAACTATCCGGGCGCTCAATCTCGAAAAGGGTTTTGCTATAGAAATCGTTTTCCGCATGTCGGGTTGACATATCCGCATGGGCTTTTTCGACCATCAACACAAGCTTTCAGGTAAAGCTCTATTTCACAAAAACTGCCGCTGATACCACGGTTGTCCACCTGCCCTTGTCATCACCCTGGGATGCCTGGCTCATATGCTGTGATTCTACGATTTTACCTGACATTTCATATACTTCTCGGCGTTCGTCATAGTTTTCGTCCGGATCGAATTCGATACCGAGTGTATTAGCCAGCATGGAAGCTGCCAGATCTTCAGCATACTCGCCTGCTTCAACTTGTGTCTGACCAAAGCCATGATGCTCGGACAGATACCCGTATCTACCGCTTTCCGAGGGCAGAGCCAGGCCGATGGCGGCAACTACCCGCCTGCCCGGTTCATTGATCTGTTCCCGTGCCATAACGCAATGTGTGATCTCTCCCGGTTCCAGCTTCGCTATCCCTTCTTCCAGGCTTATTATTTTGCAGTCCGGGGGAAAAATCGATGAGACCATGACAAGATTTAGGTGAGCAATCCCCGCATCGCGCAGCGCATTTTCGAAAGAGGATAATTTTTCTTTATGAACTCCGCACCCTTTTGTAAAAAACATATATCTTGGAACGTACATGACATCTCTCCTGAATGGTGGTTTTATTTATCATACAAAAACTAAATATCTGGTGTTTTTTATTGATATGAAATATTTTTGTCAATTAAAAACGAAACTGTAAATGAAAGCTTTGAACCTTGATTACAAGGGAAAAAATTAAAAAATATAATGTGAAAAATTTCTGAATCATAATTTGCAGGATTAAAGAATGAACAGAATTCTGAAAATCTTGAAAATTCTGAGATTTCTGATTCAGACAATGTATCGGAAAAAGTTAAAAAAAATATATGGTCAGATACTTAATCCTTGAACTTTGTCTTGCTCAAAACCCTCTTCATATGCAATGTTATCCGCCATAAATTCAATTTATCAAAGGAGGTTTTATGGACTACCGCATAGTGTTATCCCCCGGACTCGATATCGAAATTGATGAGTTTGTATCCGCATGGAACGAGACAGGCGAATGTGAGAAGGTTGCAAAGGCCGAACTTTCCGAATCCCCTGCCGAGAGTTTTGCCGAACCCGGCACGATGTCAATGTTTCTAGGCGGCGTGCTGGCTTCGTTTGCTTATGATGTTTTAAAAGACCTTCTCAAGGAACAGGTGATCACGTTCATAAAAGAGAAGATGCCTAAAAAAGCGAAACCCGAATCTGAAGTTGAAGTTCTTATGCCTGAAGTTGAAGTTATCATGCCTGAAGTTGAAATTATCATGCCTGAAGTTGAAATTCTTATGATAGACCAGCCCGACGGCAGCCGACTGCTTGTGATAAAAGACAAATCAGAATGAATCAAACCGACATAATGATGGAGCCATATTCATGACAGTAATAACCATATGCGAGACAGCTAGTTTCGACCAGAGTCCAAATGCTGCAGTCAGCTTCGATAACCAGGGGAATTTTCCCGTAACTGTCAATGATCCGTTTTCAGAACAGGATGAAAAACTTCTTGAGTGGTATTTCGAGCAGCATCTGTGTATGCCTTTTTTACACCAGGTTCGGGCAAAAGAGGCTGCTGCGAGCGTCAAAGCGTATGGAGAACAGCTATTCGAGCAGGTCTTCAAACAAGATTTTGACTTGTTCAGCCGATACGGGCAGGCCAAAGCTGAGGGCGTGAGTGCCTTGAAGTTCGAGATTGTGGGATCTCCGGGATTTCACAAGCTCCATTGGGAGGCGTTAAAAGATCCGAAACAGCCAAAAGCCTTTGTCATCGACGCTCCGATGGTTCGGTGCGGTGTCGATCCGGTTGCGGCCACTTTGAATGTCCAGCCTTCGCCTGTCATCAACCTGCTCGTGGTGACTGCCCGACCAGGAGGTAAATCCGATGTGGGGTATCGCACAATCTCCCGGCCATTGGTTGGAAGCCTGCGTAAGGCGGAGCTGCCTGTTCGTGTGGATATCCTCCGGCCCGGAACTTACAGGGCATTGACCGAACATCTCAGGAAAATGCGGGACAATCACGGAGTCGGATATTATCATATCATCCATTTTGACATGCATGGCGCTTTGATGGAATTTGATCAGGTAAAGACCGCAGAGATTGATACCGACACTCATCTTTTCCAACGATATGGCAGGTCGGATATGGAGCCTTTTGACGGAAAAAAAGCTTTTCTTTTCTTCGAGGGAGAACAGGAAGGCCGGTCAGATCCGGCAGAATCGGGTGAATTGGCAGAACTTTTGATTGATCATCATATCCCCGTGGCTGTTTTAAACGCCTGCCAGTCCGGAAAGCAGGTGGGAGCGGTAGAAGAAACCAGCCTGGGCAGCCGACTGCTTCAGGCAGGTGTTCGGACAGTTCTTGCAATGGGCTATACGGTCACGGTGAGCGCAGCAGAGCTTTTGATGAAGAATTTTTATCGGAGCCTGTTCGAGAATAACGATTTGTCCAAAGCCTTTGTTCATTCCCGTGCGGCACTCTATGGAGACAAGGAACGCAGGGCATATTTCAATCAATGCATCAAGCTTGAAGACTGGATGCTGCCCGTGGCGTATCAAACCGGGGGCGCGAATGCGAAAACTTCGCTTGAATTCCGGGAGTTTACGCTTGAGGAATCCGCAGCTTTTTATAATAGGCAGGCTGTCGGGTTTACGGCCATTGAGCCGGAATACGGTTTTGTGGGCCGTGACCTGGATATTCTTCAAATAGAAAAGCGGCTTTTGCAAAAAAACGAGGGAAAGCGGCGCAACCTTCTTTTCATTCGCGGGATGGGAGGTGCTGGCAAGACTTCCCTGCTGCGCCATCTCGGGGAATGGTGGCAGACCACCCGGTTTGTAAAAGAGGTTTTCTATTTCGGATATGACGAGAAAGCCTGGACTCTTCACCAGATCATGGATGAAATCGCTGCAGGTTTGTTTCAACCCGCAGGGCAGGCGGCACTTCCCTCCGGTATGGCTGTTTCTCCTGAAATGATAGGGTTTCGCTCCCTGGCTCCCCAGGCACAGGCAAAAAATCTCGCTCAAAAACTGAGGAACAAGCGTCATCTGCTGATTCTGGATAATCTGGAGTCCGTGACCGGCGAGAATCTGGCCATTCAAAATACTCTGCCGATTGAGGAGCGTGAGATATTGCGGAATTTCTTAGCTGATCTCCTGGACGGGGAAACTCTCGTGCTTCTGGGAAGCCGGGGCGGTGAGGCATGGCTGGTGGATGGAGCCAACGCACCATTGAGAAAGACCGATATCTATGACTTGCCGGGTCTTGATTCCGAAGCCGCTTCCACCCTGGCAGATCGGATCTTGAAGCGGCATGTTCAAGATAATTCGACCCTGGAGCAATATCGAAAATCGGATGAATTTAAAAGCCTGCTCAAGCTTCTGGACGGTTATCCCCTGCCTTTGGAAGTAGTTCTCGCAAACCTGTCACGGCAGACTCCTGCGGATGTGCTGAAAGCTTTGCAGGCTGGTGTTGTGGCTCTTGATCCAAAGAAAGATTCAGGGGAGAAAACCGAGAGTATCTTGAAATGTATTGATTACTCCCACAGCAATCTTTCTGAAGATGCACAGAAATTACTGCTTTGTATTGCGCCTTTTACCGGGGTGATTGATATCAGCCATTTGCCGCAATACATCGAAAAACTAAAGGCACAGGAAAAACTGGCGGATCTGCCTTTCGAGAATTTCGAGGAGGTGCTGAAAGAGGCTGGCAACTGGGGGTTGCTTACGTCCCATGAGATTCCCATATTTTTGCATCTTCAGCCGATTTTTCCTTATTTTCTTCGCGCACGGTTGAATGATGCTTCTTCTGATTTTCGGCAGGCTGTTGAAAGGGCTTTTCGGCAGTTTTATGATGGAGTAGGGGGAGCTTTGGGGCAAATGCTTACGTCCAAAGAAGCTCAGGAAAAGCAGACGGGGCAGGTTCTTACTCGTTTGGAGTATGAGAATTTGATGACGGGGTTGAAGCTGGCTTTGGGAGAACGGGTTTCGATCAGTGAAATTTATACAGCTATTGATGAATACATAGATATAACTCAGGATCATCAAAGAGGGATAGAGTTTGGACAAATGGTATTGTCTGATTTAGAAAAATACCCTGCAGATTTGATTTCAGGGGATTTGGGATTTGATCTTCTCAGAACCATAGGGGATATTGCCAGACGCCAAAGATTTACTAATCTCTACGAAGCATCGGAAAAGTCTTATCAGAAAGCTTTGAAGCATATTGATTCATTGGATAAAATGGATGAGAAGTCCAAAAGTATGCATAAAGCTACCACGTATCACGAACTTGGCGTGATTTCTCAGGCACAGCGTCAATATGATCAGGCGGAGAACTACTACCAGCAGGCTCTGAAAATCCAAATCGAATTCAACGACCGATATTCACAGGCTAGAATCTACCACCAGTTGGGGAGAGTGTCCCAGGAACAGCGTCAATATGATCAGGCGGAGAACTACTACCAGCAGGCTCTGAAAATCAAAATCGAATTCAACGACCGATATTCACAGGCTTCCACCTATCACCAGTTGGGGATAGTGTCCGAGGAACAGCGTCAATATGATCAGGCGGAGAACTACTACCAGCAGGCTCTGAAAATCAAAATCGAATTCAACGACCGATATTCACAGGCTGGAACCTACCACCAGTTGGGGATAGTGTCCGAGGAACAGCGTCAATATGATCAGGCGGAGAACTACTACCAGCAGGCTCTGAAAATCCAAATCGAATTCAACGACCGATATTCACAGGCTTCCACCTACCACCAGTTGGGGAGAGTATCCGAGGCACAGCAACTATTTGATCAGGCTCGTGAGTACTACTTGAAGGATTTGGGAATTACGTTTGAATTTGGCGGTGAACACGACCTGAATATTACGATAAATAGTTTAGCCAGACTCTGGCAAGCCAGCAAAGACAAAATTCTACCCGCAGCCATTGCCGAAATCTTGAAAATCACACCGCAAGAAGCAGAAGAACGACTCAAAAAGGCTTCCGAATGATTTGACATCGATTTCGTTGGGTTTCGTTCCTCAACCCAACCTACGAAGACGACGAGGGCTGCGAAGAATTTTTTCACTCTTGAACCGCAGATAATCATGATAAAAGATGATATCCATGATTTCACCATCATGATCATCATAAACATCATGATTATCTGCGGTTCACGCGAACAAAACCAAAAGCCTGATCTGGTATCAATGTCATTCCTCTCTGCCCGGTCACAACAAGGCTGTTCGACTTTTCGACTCTTTTCAATTTTGCAGTAATCGGATAATAAGTTTATTTCATATAAATTCCCATGGCCTGATGCTTACAACGAACCATGAAATCTTTGAACCTTGATTAAAAGGATTGAAGGATTTCCTGATTTTGTAATCATGTCATCCTGCATCTTTGTAATCAGGGTTCAGGATCATTCATTGATGCCAGACAGTCTGGATCACTGCCTGTCAATCTTTCGAGAATATTGACAAAAGTTATAAATTATTTTAAAGCTTTAAGGATTTGAACGCTATCATCACTTATTAAGGTAAGGGAAAATGAACATAATTACAAATTTAGGAAAGCGGACCATATCCAGGGATCTTCTGGCAGGGCTTGCTTTTGCTATCTGCATTGTAGCCACCATGATCGGGACATTTTTTTTTATTGTGGCAACACAGAATTTACAACGGGAACTGGAAGAAAAAACAGCTTCTATCAGCGATGAAATTGTAAGGGTTATAACGCTCCCTATGTGGAACGTGGACTTTGAATCGATCCAGCAGACTTTCCAGGCGTATCTGAATTCGGAATATCTTGTGGGTGTTCGGGTGAAAGCGGAAAAGCGCATCCTTTTCGATAAAATTCCCGCCAATGTCAAAAAATTGATTCTTCTGAAAAGAACGATTTATAAGAAAAAGCATAAAATCGGGGAGATAGAACTTTACTTTACTGATCAAAATGTGAAGCGGACACAGAAAACCATGATATATTCCATGATCATAAGCATTGGCTCTGTCATTATTGCCCTGATTCTGGGAACACATTTTATAATGAGTACTCTCCTGGACAAACCTTTACAGCAACTGATCTGTGGTATCAGAACTATTGCACGGGGAGATTACAGCCATCCTCTTGATTCTGCACCTCAGAACGATATTGACAGTATCATCAGGGAAGTGAACCTCATGGCTGGAGATATCGACAAAAGAGAGGTGGAAGCCGGGTGTCTCAATGCCGAGCTGGCGGAGCATCGGGATCATCTGGAAAATATTGTTGATGAGAGAACAGCAAAACTGACCAGAGCCAACATGGCTCTTGAGGAATCCATGGAAAACCTGAAAAAAACCCAGGACGATCTTGTGGAATCACGCAAGATGGCTGCTCTGGGCGGACTTGTTGCAGGCATTGCTCACGAGGTCAATACGCCAGTGGGTATCGGTGTTACAGCAGCCTCTTTCCTGGAGAGAAAAACCACAGAAACAAACAGGCTTTTTAACTCCGGGAGCCTCAAACGCTCGGATCTTGAGAAATATTTGAACACAGCTACAGATTCTTCTGCTTCCATTCTTTTGAATTTGAGCCGGGCAGCAGAACTTATCCAGAGCTTCAAGAAACTGGCAGTGGATCAGACCTCCGAGGAAAAAAGACATTTTAAGCTAAGTGAATATCTGAATAATATGCTCTTGAGCCTCAGACCCAAATATAAGAGAACTCAACACACCATAACCGTAGATTGCCATGATGATATCGTTTTGTATAGTTATCCTGGGGCTTTCATGCAGATAATAACCAACCTTGTCGTAAATTCTCTCTATCATGGCTTTGAGAACGTGGAAAAAGGAAAGATGTCAATCCATGTAAAGGATTTGGGAACAAAAATTTGTATAACGTACAAGGATGATGGAGAAGGGATGAACCAGGAACAATGCAATAAAATATTCGATCCGTTTTATACCACACGTCGAACAAAAGGGGGAACCGGCCTGGGAATGCATATCGTATATAACCTGGTTACACGGACGCTGGGTGGAAAGATTGATTGTGAAAGCGAACCCGGAAACGGCGCTGTTTTTACGATCCAGATTCCCAGAGAAGAGGAGATGACAGATGAAGGACAGTAATAATAATCTTTTATATGATCAAGATGACGAACTTTTTTTCGCTGAGGAAACACCGGTAAAATCACCTGGTGAATCAATTGAAACTTCGGCAGAAACATGGAAGATCATGATCGTTGATGATGAGAAAGATCTTCATAAAATAACTCAGATGATACTTGATGAAATCATCTTTGACGGCAGAAAACTATCTTGTCTGAGCGCATATTCCGGAAAGCAGGCATGTGAGATGATTCGAGATAACCCGGACACTGCCCTGATACTTCTTGATGTGGTTATGGAAACCATCAGTGCTGGCCTGGATGTAACCGAATATATCAGAAGCGAGCTGCAAAACAACATTGTCCGCATTGTTCTTCGCACCGGGCAGCCGGGCCATGCCCCGGAAAGAGATGTCATTACCAGGTATGATATAAACGACTATAAACTCAAAACCGTTCTGACTGATCACACCCTGTTTACCACTGTAATTTCTGCCTTACGTTCATACCGGGATTTGAGATTCATTGAGCAGAGCCGGAAGGAAATTGAAGATGCCCTTGAACAGGCCAGGGCAGCCGAAAAAGCCCGTACCCAGTTTCTTGCCAACATGCAGCACGAACTTATGACACCTTTAAATGGTATCCTGGGAGGTGCTGAAATCCTCCTGAACACCAGCATGACAAAAAAACAGAAAAATTTTACCGAAATAATCCGAACATCCGGTCAGGGGCTTTTCGAAATCATCAGTAATGTACTTGATCTGACAAATATTGAAGAAGGGCAACTGGTTTTAAAGGAGACCACTTTCGGATTGCGGGAGCTGGTTGCAAGGATTATAAGCGTCTTGAAAATTCAGGCGGAATGGAAGCAATTGTCAGTTTTTCATTTTATAGACGATGAAGTTCCCGATATTCTTACAGGAGATCCGGACAGATTAAAGCAGGTACTGATGAATCTTACCGTGAATGCCATCAAATATACCGAAGCAGGATGCATTGCTCTGGATGTCTCCATTTTTAGAGAATCTGGGTTATCTCGCGATAATATTTCTGGAGACAAGCCCGGAAATTACATTGATATTCTGTTCGAGGTGAATGACACGGGTATCGGTATACCCAGCGACAAGCAGGATGATATTTTCGAACCCTTTACCCTGTGTGAAGAAGTGAGAACAAAAAGACTGGATGGGGCAGGCCTGGGCCTTGCCATCTCCAGAGAGATCATTGAAAAGATGGGCGGAAAGATCTGGATGTCGAGCAAACCTGACAAAGGATCAAGTTTTTATTTTACTGCCCGATTCAAAAAACAAGGAAATGAAGCATGAGAGAAGAGAAAAATGACAGCAGTGATGAATTGATCTTTGCTGAGGAAACCGAAAAGATTTCTGAAAAGCCTTTGGAAACATGGAAAGTCATGATTGTAGATGACGAGGAAGAAATTCATAAGGTAACAAAGCTTGTGTTGGACGATTTTGTATTCGACGGAAAAGGAATCGAATTTTTAAGCGCCTATTCCGGCAAAGAGGCATCTATGATGATTCGTCAACATCCAGATACTGCACTGATTCTTCTGGACGTGGTAATGGAAGCAAATAATGCAGGGCTTGTGGTTACTCAGGATATTCGCGAGACTCTGAAAAACAATTTCGTCCGGATAATCCTGAGAACCGGGCAGCCTGGCCACGCTCCAGCACGGGAAGTCATAACCAAATACGACATAAACGACTACAAACTGAAAACCATCCTTACCGACCATACATTGTTTACAACCGTGGTTGCCGCTATACGTACTTACCGTGATCTGCGGATAATCGAGCGAAACAGAATTGGACTAGAGCAGATAATTGAAGCATCAGTCAGCCTTTTCAGGGTTAATTCCATAAAAAAATTTGCTACAGGCGCTCTTACACAATTGACATCAATTCTGGGGCTGGACGATGATTCTATTTATATCCAGGCTTCAGGCTTTTCTGCTGAGAACAGGGAAGACGGCTGGAACATAATTGCGGCTACCGGAAAATACAGCGACGATATCAATCAGCCTATCCGGGAAGTCGTCCCTGAACCTATCCTCGAAACCCTGCATCAGGCTTCGGAAAAAAAGAAAAATGTATTCTCGGACAAACATTTTTCTGGTTATTTTTCGACTCAAAGCGGTTCGGAAAATCTTCTTTATATGGGAGGCTATAATAAGCCTCTGAGCGAACTTGATGAAAACCTGATCCGTATTTTTTTCACGAATGTAGCCATTGCTCTCGATAATATAGATCTCAACAGAGAAATTGTAGATACTCAAAAAGAAGTGATTGTAACCCTCGGAGAAGTAGTTGAGAACAGGTCAAAGGAAACAGCTAATCATGTACGCCGAGTTGCCGAATATTCATATCTTCTTGGAAAACTTGCACATATTGACAAAAAAGAAGCAGAACTGCTCCTTCTTGCCGCTCCTTTGCACGATGTGGGAAAAATTGGCATTCCAGACGCAATTTTGAACAAACCGGGAAAACTGACTGACCAGGAATTTGAAATCATCAAGACTCATACTACAATCGGACACGATATTCTCAAGCATTCGGAAAGAAGTATAATGAAAACCGGTGCTATCATCGCAATGGAACACCATGAAAAATGGGATGGAAGCGGCTATCCTAAAAAAATTGCGGGAGAAAATATACATATTGCCGGTCGTATAGCAGGCTTCATGGATGTATTTGATGCGCTTGCCTGCCGTAGAGTTTACAAAAAAGCCTGGGATCTCGAAGGGATAATCGAGCTGATTCGAATGGAGAAAGGAAAACATTTCGATCCGAATCTCGTGGATATATTTCTTGAAAACCTGGATAGATTTATCGAAATCAAAAATCGATTCCCAGATGAGTCAGAACCAGATGAGTGATTTTATCCTGAACTTTTTTGTTGTACTCTGGAACTGATTGCGCTAATGAATCCTGAAAAAACAGCAGGCACGGTTAAAAAATGCAAATGCAAAATTCCGGTATCTGCAAAACTGACAGGAGGAAAAAAAATAATGTCCAAGGTTCTTGTTCTGTATTATTCGAAAGGCGGAAATACCCGCAAGCTGGCTGAAGCAATAGCAGAAGGTGTCAATTCGGTTGACGGTGTAAATGCTGATCTGAAAAGCACCAAAGATGTGACCAAAGAAGATTTTCTTACAGCCGATGGTATCATTACCGGTTCACCAGTCTATTTTGGCACTATGGCCGCAGAGATGAAAAAAATCTTTGATGATTTTGTCAGCACACGAAAAAAAATGGAAGGCAAAATCGGAGCAGTATTTACCACTTCCGGAGATCCGACAGGTGGCAAGGAAACGACTATGATGTCCATGATCCAGGCATTGATGATTTACGGCATGATCATCGTGGGCGATCCAATGTCGGCAACCGGCCATTACGGAACCGCATGTGTCGGCGAACCGGATGTGGATGCTGCTGAAAACGGCAGAAAACTGGGTTCTCGGGTCGCTGATCTGGTTAAACGGCTGTTTTCCTGATCAAGATTCATCTTCAATATCGACGGTAGGGCGGGGTTCCGTCCCCGCCATCTTTCGGCGGAGACGGAACCCCGCCCTACCATAAGATATTTTATTAATTGGGAAATCCCTGAGAAGCATCGGGGATATTGACTGTGGAGTAAATTTGAAATCAAATTTACAGCCAAAGGTGTGATATTGTTATAGCGCAAGCTTTACCATTGCCTTCTGGCCATTTGAAATCCCTGTCGTGATTTGATCGAAAGATCAGACATTTATCAACTTTTGAGTGGGTAGTAGTATTATATATAGAACCCTTTTTACGATCATTGAGGACAGATGCAAGTTTTTTAAATGAATAAGGGTGGGTTACGTATCCGACCATCAATGCATCCTGCATTGCCCAGGCGTAGCTGCCGTTCACGAATCGTATCAGTCCTTTTTTACAGTAGCATGACCCAATCGGATGTTTACGGTCAACGGGTTTGCACTCGACGAATAGTCCATCCTGATCACTGAGAATCGGCAGTCGCTCACGTTTTAGATCGAAGACTATGTCAGGCATTTTGTCGAGGTGTGTTTTATCTACGTTTGTAATCTTTGGCTCCCTGTCCACTTTGCCAAACATAGCAGAGTTGAATCCAGCAATGTCACCGTTTTTCCGCAAACGATTTTCAATTATTTCGACCAGCATCTGGGTAATTGTGTCTTCATCTGCGGATTGCCTGTAAAAACCGGAAGGCGGGTTTTCTTCGAGTAACTTCCAGGCTTTTTCGATTACCTTGCAAAGAAGCAGAACCGTACGCTGCGGGATTTTCGGGTGAGGCAATGTGTATTCTATGCCTTTCGTAAAAAAACCTGCCGCCATCAGCTTTCTCCAATGGGGAAGGTATCGAGATGATGGCGCATAATGTCCAGTGTACACAGACGAGCACGACTCGATGTCCAATAACGATATTGGCCAATGATCCCTACAACCAGTCGCCCCTTTTCGTGAATTATGGCCCTGCTGCAACCTGTTTTGCAGGCATCCCTGACAATTTGAGAGAGCAGTCGTTTCTGCACATCTTGCGTCAAATCTGCGGAAACGGAGGATGAAGAAATTGCGAAAAAATACCAGGGTGAAGGAATATCCTGACCTGAAAGCTCGATTTCATGGATCGATACCTTTTCATTCGTTATGTCGAACGATGGTGCGAGCAACCGTTGAAGTATGGCATAAAAGGCATTGCGTTCCTTTTTCGTCGGGGTACTGTTAGCTTGATCTCGTGCTTCTTTGAAAGGATCGGCCACTTCAAGCGTGTCTTTTACGACCTGGCGATCATACTTATCCAGTCCGTATATATCAAAAATAAAATCGTTGATCGCCTTCCAGGGTTTGTCGGAGGCAGTTTCAAGCTGATGAGACAGTTTCATCGCATTTTTTCGCTGTTGTCCAGACAGCGTATCTATTTCCGGAAACGGAAAATTTTCGATATTCTCCTTTAGAAAAGTTCGTCGTTCAGCGCCCATCCTCGAACTGGTCATCAATACATGATATCTGAACAGGTCGGAATTAGTGATCAGATGAAGAAATGCGATGATCACATCCGCATTCTTGCTGCCGTGAGCGGAAAAGCCGTAATAGCTTTTACGGAAAACAACGGATTCTCGAATGATCCATGACCTGGGTGAAAAGAGCGAACTGCCCGATGATTCAGGAACAATGAGCATTGGAGGTGTATATAATTCAATGCGTCTTGGCCTACTTGCAGTAGGATGCTTGAATTTGAGTAGTGATGTTACATCGACCGAAAACTCGTTATTTCCAGGAAGTACGAAATCGGGCAATCCGCGCATGAATGATGCATCCCCCTGATCTGCTTGTCTGGGTGACAAATCATATCCTCTTCCCGAGTAAAGCCCCTGGCTCTTCCAATACGACTTGACAGAAGGCCACCTTGTGTCAGCGAGTTTGCTGACCACATCCACATCAAGAGAAGTACCCATCGCCAGTGTTTTCAACAGCCATGAATTTCCGATGACTTCACGGACGGCTACCGGTTGAGCGGCTTGATAATCTATGCGGATACGCCCTTTGTCATTCAATTGTCGTTCAAAATGAGGCGTGACAAAATGAAAATGATGGCTTGTGGAAGGCACTCGATTGCGTGCGAAGAAAAGCATAAAAGGCTGATTCATACCCGGCCATACCGCACTGTCAGACAGGTTTGACCCGTTCAATATTCCTGTAATTTCAAGCCCTCTCAGTATCGCATTGAACGCACGAGTGCCGGGGCCTGTCTGCTTGAGAAATATTCTTCCGGGCAGCGCCATTGCAATGATACCTCCTGGTTTCGCCCATTGAGTCGATTTCCATAAAAACGGCAGATCAGGGTTGTTGTCAGGATTGCGGTAGCTTTTTGCTATATCTTCAAGCTCACGATCTGCAAGAATTTGACAAATCAACTCGGTGAAAACGGCATTGAGTGCTTTTATCTCTTCTTTCTTTCCTTTCAGGCGACTCCAGGGAGGATTGCCGATAATAATATCAAAACTGCCATTGAAATCTTTGAAAAGATCCGAACGTAAACTGCCCAACACAAAACCCCTGGCCGCGCGTTCTTCGGATCGTCTGTGATTATGCAGCACGATGCCTTGAAGCGGTTTCGGAAACTTCAGACTTCTTAAAGGTCGAGGAGAGCCATTGAGTTCGATGGCGGTAATATAAAGCGACAATGCCGCAAGGCGCAGGGCAGGCTCACTGATATCGAAACCACAAAGTTGATTGTAAAGAATGGACTGAATTGTTTTGGTATCAGGTCTTTTTCCATCATGTTCCCATCGGAAAGCGACCAGTTTCCTGAATGCCATGACAAGGAAAGTTCCCGCTCCGCAACTTGGGTCGAGAATTCGGGCATTTTTCTTGTCGCTGACACCTTCGAATGCGTCAGCCACGAGGTAGCTCGCTATGTTCTCAGGTGTATAATATACACTCGTTTGTTTTGTTTTCTGCAAATCCCATGTTCTGCTGAAATTCTCATATACCTGGCTGAGTACACCTATTGGAATATGAGCGAAGTTGAGATCGTTCCAATCAATCTGAAGCTGAAATTGTTCTGCCCCTGCATGCTTCCATCCTTCTATAATGGCTTGCAGGTGGAGAAAAATTTTACCGTCTGTCCGTTCATTTGCCTGGTCGAATACGGTTTTATAACTGCCGGAGAGCGGAAGCAGATCACCATTAAATGTTTTATCGAGCCACTGGCATAATGCAACGGAGTTTTCAACATTGCGAAAGCAGTCACCAGGCGATTCGGAATGTGAACTTATAGAATTAAGTTCATTGGAACTGACTATTTTGCGATCCCACAAGAAACGGAGAAACAATGCCCTGCCGAGAAATGAAAGGACATCCAGAGGATCTATACCATAGGTTTTGATGAGATTTTTAGAGGATATGGTCATCAAGTCATAGATTGTCTTGAATACATAATCAGAATCGTCAGGCTGACCTTCCAGGGTGAAAGCGCCATTCACAATATTCTGAAAGAACAGTGATGCCGATGATGACTTCCGTTCAATGGTTTTTTTATTTCCGCCAGCCAAAACAAAACGGTTCAAGTTTATAGGATATACATTTAACTCACCCGGACTCAAGATGCCAAGATATGCCCTCTCCCCCCTGTTAGCCAGAAGGCATTGCAGATCAAGAATTTTATTGTTGTCGGAATCTTGTATTCGGTCATTTGAGACAATGTAGAGCAGAGGTCTTGACTGGAACTCAGCGACGGCACTGACTGTCAGACTTCTTTTCCCGGACACTTTTAAAAGGTCAAGGTAGTTCAAATGTCTGGATGTTGGTTCGTCGTCAAGTAAAACAACATCATGACATCCAAATTCTTTTATTGTGTTTACAACTTCCATAAACAATACCGATGTATTCCAGTTTCGACCAATTCCATGTCATTATCCAATTTATCCTCCGATAATGATGAATTGTTCTTATAATCCGTTTGGTTTGTGTTTAGAGATTTCATAATAAATAAAATACCTGATCACAATGCTTGCAAGATGCCAGCATAAATACTACCCTCCTTCATTATTCCACTGTTTTGATTAATATCATTAATGGTAAAGTCTCTTGGATTGAAAAAATTTGGATCAGCCATGTTGTAACTTTTTTTAAAAAGGATAAAGCATCATTCCACTTGACTTTTTTATGTAGCACTAATCCTTTATTTGACTGTTAATGTAATTATAGCCACGCTCGAAACTAAAGAGCATCTTACAATTATATGCCTCCAATGTATTGACGATATTCGGATCATTGAAATCTCGTGAGTTTCTATTCAAAAAACAGTTCTTATCGCTATCAGATAGCTGGAGATGCTCAAGGACAGAAGCATAAATAATAGCATCTTGAGGAGAAAATCCAAACGTTTTTTGAAATCGGACAGATGAAGAAAGAATTGTTTTTTCCAGCGGGATGGTTTCGGCAACCTGAAGCAGTTTTTCAAGCGTTGTGGTAAGCCGTTCCTGTTCATCTTCAATGCTTTGAACCAGGAAACTTGTGATCTGCTGGATCACTTCAACTTTGTTTTTATAGGGTTCTGAACGAGAGAGTTGCTGCATTTCCAAAGCAAGCTTTTTTGTCAAGGATTCTCTTCCCTTCGACCGCCTGATAACCGTATCATAAGGCTCTGAGAGAGAAAACGCTGGAAGGATGATTTTAATATTCCGTTTTTCTCCCAGCGACATGATGGCATCACAGCTTGAACATTGCTCTTGCTTCAACGCTAATTCAAGGATAAAATTGGATTCGACATACACATTCATCATATTTTCTCAGATTCTATTTGTCCATCTTGAATTGCTTCAAAAAATCCAGATTCAAACAACCAATCTTGCAATTTACGGGGTAGATGAGAAGGTATTGTATCAGTTAATTTCAATTCGTTCAACCAGGAAAAAACGATTAATTCAAAACTTATTCCACTAAGCCCTTCAGGTGAGATTCCAATCCTGTCATAATAGGGCTTTAAAAATGGTTCTGGATTTATGTCATATGTTGGAGGAATTTCTCCCGAAATCATTCCGACATTTTTCCACAGATAAAAGTGATCGGGAAGGGCAAGAAGGAACAATGTGGCGGATGGAATCAATCCATGCGCTAAAATATTACGGCGCATTTTGGCAGCCCAGTCACTTGATGTTCCCGATTTGTTTTTCACTTCGATAACCAGGGATAATTGACTATGAGTATCATAGACAGTCATGTCAGCGAGATTTCTCATGTGTTCACCTTCTTTTTAGATTTAAATAGTCATTCTTTTTCCAGCAAAACAGATAAAGACTGCATAACGAAAGTAATCAGTTATTCACTTACTAAATATCAATCTAACATGCTCTATTGCAGCCTATTTTAAAAGATGCTGCAAAATCAACTTTATCAAAGTTACTGCAAAATATTTTTATTGTCAATTAAAATTATGGCGCTGCATTTGAAAAAAATCAAGTTGATATTTCGATGGAAATCAGTCCGCAGCCATGCTCCCAAAATCCCCATTCACATCATTCCTCTCAAAAATTTTCACAAAAAAATCGAACATTCATAAAACCTGAATTTGACACGCCGAGATAATTGAATTAAGCTCTGCTATTATATAAAAGGTAGATCTGTCAATGAGGTTTCAGAATTTTATCGTAGATATTAAAGCAGGGAGGAAAAATCATGAAAGACGAATCCGGACATTTTTGGCTTGCCAGTATTGTGATCATGTTTGTTATGTGTGTTTTCAGTGCTGTTTTCAGCTTTTCGAGGGCAGAGGCGGTTTCCGGCGATCATGGCAGGGCGGTCATTGCAAATAATCTTTCTGATGCGCCTTCGATTTCAACCCGCCCTCTGCTGTCGTCTGATGAATCTGGTCTGTCTTCGGAAGATTCCAAAAGCTTGATCAACAGGTTTGAAAAAATTTCGAGTGCTGTCCGGAATGTTGAAAACAGCTTACAAAGCGAAAACAGCGAAAAAAGAACAATAGCTGAAAGAACTTTGACACGCTCAGGCAAGAATCCTTTTGCCGAAGCAAAAATACATTATCGGGAAAAAACCGGAACCCCTTTGCAGATCAAGGGAAAAATGCTTCAGCCAGCTACCGATAACAGAACATTGTCACGGAAAAAACAGGATGAAAGCACTGCCCGTATGTTTTTAAGGGCTTTTCGCGGTCAGCTCAAAATTGATGATCCTGATGGCGAGTTTATAGTCAAAAGTATGGTAACTGACTCAATCGACAGGAGGCATATCCGGTTTTCACAGGTTTACAAAAATCTGCCGGTCTGGCCCTGTGAACTGATCGTTCATCTTGATAAAGCAGGCAATGTTGATCTGATGAACGGGGCTTTTGTTGCAACACCTCGAAAAATTGTGACACGCCCGGTTATATCATCGGATGAAGCTGTCGATATTGCTGTAAAGCATGTGGATTGTGTAAACGATGAAAACGTAAAGGCTCCTGAGCTGATCGTTCATGGGCCGGGGAATCTTCCGGCAAGGCTTGGCTGGAAGGTTGAACTGCCCTGTTCCATCCAAAAAAGGTGGCTTGTCGTTGTGGATGCAGTTGACGGCACGATTCGGCAGGCATTTAATCAGGTAAAAGATTTTCAGATATCAGGCGCAGGAAGGGATATTAATGGGATACCAAGGGCGTTGAACATCTGGCGGGAAAACAATACTTTTTTCATGGTGGACACGAGCAAATCCATGTTTAACGCTTCAGCATCGAATCCGCCAGCACAGGAATCGACCTTCGGGGCTATTACCATTTTTGACGCGCAGAATCAGCCTGAAACATCTGATGTGGATTCGATACCGCGCGTTGTCTATGTTACATCGAACAGTGCTACATCAGGATGGCTGCCTGATGCGGTAAGTGCTGCCTGGAATTTTTCACAGACCTATGATTATTATATGGAACGTCACGGGCGCAGCTCAATTGACGGCAAGGGAGGATCTGTTTATGCCATTGTAAGGATCGGCAGAAACTGGCCCAATGCTGCATGGGTGGGTGATCTCAATACCATGATTTTTGGAGATGCACTCCCTTTTGCAGGTTCTCTTGATGTTGTGGCACATGAGATGACTCATGGCGTGGTTTCCAACACTGCAAATCTCATATATCAATATCAGTCAGGAGCTCTTGACGAAGGGTTTGCAGATATTTTCGGAGAGATGACAGAAGCACGGGCAAATTATGGTAACCCTGACTGGCTGATGGGAACCGGTCTTTCCGAACCCATTCGGAGCCTTTCGAATCCAGGGCAGTACAAGGCAGGAGGCGGCAGGTACTTTCCAGCGAGAATGAGCGATTATATAAACACGAGTTCCGATGAAGGCGGAGTTCATATGAATTCCACCATTTTCAGCCATGCTTATTACCTTCTGGCTTCAGGACTTGACGGCGCTCTGGGAATTAAAATATCGGAAAAGATTTTTTACAGAGCGCTTGTTTATAATCTTGTCGCAAGCTCGCAGTTTATAGACGCAAGGCTTGCCTGTATATCTTCTGCTGAAGAACTGTACGGCGCAGGTTCCGTACACGCGCAAAAGACAGCAGAAGCCTTTGATACTGTTGAGATATATGACTCTTCACCTACTCCCCACCCGGACGAAGTTATGGACACACAGCCTGTTGACGGACCTGATTCAGCTCTTTTCGTGTATTATAACGCTAATAACGGAGGATATTATCTTGGACGCAGGGAAACAGGTGATCCTGAAGGAGGAATCCAATTATCAGATTTCAGGGTCAATCGTTCCAGAGCTTCGGTATCGGAGGATGGAACTCTTGCCGTGTTTGTAAACGAAAATAACGACATGTGCTTTAAAACTACGAACGGACAAAGCCCTGCTGAATGTATGGGATGGGATGATGTTTATTCCGTTGCCATGTCAAAGGATGCCTCCATGTACGGTTTTGTTTTTCTGGATGAAACCGGTGAGCCGAAAGACTCTATTGCCCTGTTCGATCTGGCGGCTAAAAATGATCGGGAACAGGTAAAAATATTTGACCTTGTTGCTCCTGCCATAGACGGTGTTTCGATGAATAATATCTTATATGCCGAAGCCATGAACCTGACATCTGACAACCGTTACATAATATATGATGCTTACAATGTCATTCAACTCAATGATGGGTCAAAATACGGAGCATGGAGTATTTACGCGATTGATATTGAACTTGGACAGACTCTGGTACTCGTATCTCCCGCATATGGCCTTGATATCGGGTTTCCAGCCTTGAGCCAGACAAATGACAATTTTATCACTTTTGACGCGTATGACACGGAATCTGGAGAATCGACCATTTACACTTTGAACATGATCAAAGGTAACATGGAAATCATTGCCAAGGTTTCGGGCAACTGGGGTACACCTTCATATACGGGAGATGATGGAGCTATCATATACTCAATCCCAAATCCTTCGGTTACAACAGGTTTTTCCATTCTTCGACAGCCTCTTGAAGGAGATCGCATGACATCTTCCGGAGATCCTGAATCCTATATTTCGGACGGAGATTATGGCACTGTTTACAGAGTTGCTGCGTCGAGCGGAGATGGTAACGACGGAGATGGTAGTGACGGAGATGGTAGTGACGGAGATGGTAACGACAGCGGAAACGGAAATTCGACAGATGCCGGAATAGTTGATGATGGCGGCGGCACAGGCTGTTTTGTTTCAACAACCGGTTCAGCCGGACATTCAGCCGGATATTTGATGATAGCGTTTTTTTGCCTTATTCTCCTTATTACAGCATCAATAAAAGCATCCAGGCCGGTTCTGAAAAAGGTGAGAGTAAAACCGTGATCAATACCTGGTTTACAATTTTTGTTTGTTGTTTGAACAAATCATTATTAAGGCCGTAAAAAACGGATCAACAACATAAATAAGGAATATTGAAAATGACAGAAAACGATACGGCTCAAGAATGGGCCGCAGGATTGACGGACATGTCATGGATAAACGATGCCTTTGATTATACTTGTGACACAATGCAAAGATCCATCCTGTTCATGGATACACTGAGAAAGCGGGGCAACCTTTACTTTGAACACATCGACAAAAACAAACCTCCTGTACTGACCTATGATTATGATCTGATCACAGACGGCAGAAAACTTTCCCGTCCGGTCAATTACGCTCTTGTCCGAATCATATCTGATGAAGAAAATTGCGTAACAGATGACAGGAAACGGCCTGTGGTGATCATAGATCCAAGAGCCGGGCATGGGCCTGGCATTGGCGGATCGAAACGAGATTCTGAAATCGGAGTGGCGCTGAAAAAAGGGCATCCGGTTTATTTTGTCCAGTTTTATCCAGAACCTGTACCGGGTCAGACCATTGCTGATGTCAAAGAAGCCGAAGTCGAGTTTGTAAAAAAAGTTGCAACGCTGCACCCTGAAGCTGACGAACCGGCAGTTATCGGCAATTGTCAGGCTGGCTGGGCAATTGCGCTCATGAGCGCCGATCGGCCGGATGTGACAGGCCCGATTGTTTTAAACGGTTCTCCCATGTCCTATTGGGCAGGAAAAGACGGTCAGAATCCAATGCGGTACAAAGGCGGAATTCTGGGCGGCATATGGCTGACATCTCTTTTAAGCGATCTTGGAAATGGGAAATTCGACGGAGCCAATCTCGTATGGGGTTTTGAGGATCTCAACCCTGCAAATACCTGGTGGACGAAACAATACAATCTTTTTGCCAAGATAGATACTGAAGAAGATCGGTATCTTAATTTCGAGAAATGGTGGAACGGCTATTTTTTCATGAATACCGAAGAAATTCATTTTATCGTGGAAAATCTTTTCGTGGGAAACCGACTGGAGCAGGGCAGAGTCAAGCTCGAAGACGAAAAAACGATTGACTTGAAAAATCTCGAAGATCCGGTGGTGGTGTTTGCGTCCAGCGGTGATAACATTACTCCGCCGCAGCAGGCTCTCAACTGGATCGTAAAGGTTTATAAAACCGAAGAGGAGCTTAAACGGTGCAAGCAGGTTATCATATATATGGTGCATGAAAGCATCGGGCATCTTGGCATATTCGTTTCCGGAAAGGTGGCAAAGAAAGAGCATAAGGAGATTATCGGCAATATTGATTTGATCGAACTGCTCTCTCCCGGCCTTTATGAAATGGTTATCGAAGACAGAGAAACTGAAGTAGGGGTTGATGATTACAAGGTCAGTTTTGTGCCAAGAATGTTTGAAGATATCCTTGCCTTCGACGATGGACTCGAAGATGAATATGCTTTTGAGCCTGTTGCTGCCATATCTGAGTTTAATGATAAAATGTACAAAACCTTTGCCCAGCCCTGGGTGAAACTTATTACCACTGAGCAGACTGCTGAAATGATGCGGCAGAGTCATCCTCTGCGGGCATCCCGGTATCTTTTTTCAGATAAGGTTAATCCGCTGATGCTGATGTTTCCGGCTTTGAGCGAAATGGCAAAAAAAGACCGTAAAAAGGCTGATTCTGACAATCCTTTCATGCATGTGGAAAAAAGTATTTCCAAGACCGTGACAACCAGCCTGAATTTATATAAAGAGGCCAGGGACAATTCTCTGGAGTTTATGTTCAAGGCTATTTATGAAAATCCTGTCATGGAAGCACTTTTCCCCAGACCGGAGACAGGGGATCTGGCAGGGGAAACTGAAAAAATGCAGGATGCTTCAGACAGGGCAGCAGCTGAGGCAGATGAAAAAAACTGGATCAATTCCATGAAAAAGGGCGGATTTGCAGAAGGGCTTTGCAGGATCATGGTGGCGATTGCGGAAGCAGACGATGTTATAGACAGGAGTGAACTGCTTCGTTATCAAACTGTAGCGAAAAGCTATCCTGTGTTTGCAAAAAAGCGAAGGAGCGAGTTCAGAGAGATGATAAAGGCGCAGGCAAGAATCTTGCAGACCGACAAAGAGCTTGCTTTGAAAACCCTTGCAGACCTTCTTGTAACCCGAAAAGAGCGTGAGAAAGCGATTCAAACAGCCCGGGATATGGCATTTGCAGACGGGAATTACGCACCTGAAGAAAAAGTTCTGATAGAAAAAATTGAGGGTTTGCTCGAACTTTGAATTGAAAAAAATTTGATAAGAAGGTAAGAGAATCCTTTTGTGTGTTCCCGAAACCGGGATATGTTGTTTCATATCCCGGTTTCATTGTATATAACCTGTACATAACGGAAAAGACGGGCCAGATAAATATGATGGGAAAAAATATTCCTGCCAAGCCCCTTAGGGTTGTGGAAGTTATTTCATCCACTCCCC
This sequence comes from Desulfobacterales bacterium HSG16, assembly GCA_030377965.1. Lineage (GTDB taxonomy): Bacteria > Desulfobacterota > Desulfobacteria > Desulfobacterales > HSG16 > JAUCGE01. The sequence goes on along the minus strand of JAUCGE010000006.1, from coordinate 15,225 downwards.
TTACTCTTTTTAAAGGAGGCTGCCATCAAAGGGCTTGTAATTGCTGGAACATGTAGCGGCTGCGGCAAAACTACCATATCTATCGGTATCATGGCAGCTCTTGCGCGTCGGGGTTTGAAAGTTGCACCCTTCAAGGTCGGCCCTGATTTTATCGATCCGGGGCATCACAGTGCTGTTACCGGAATTACCAGCCGGAATCTGGATGGCTGGATGCTGTCGAAAGAAAAAAATCTGGATTGTGTCAGAAATCATGCTCAATCTTCGGATATTGCTGTGGTCGAAGGCGTTATGGGGCTTTTTGACGGTTATGACGGAAAGAGCGATGCCGGCTCCACTGCACAGATGGCAAAATGGCTCGGATTTCCGGTTATCCTGGTCGCAAGCGCAAAGAGCATGGCAAGAAGCGCTGCCGCACTTGTAAAAGGATTTGAAATTTTCGATAAAGATCTCAAGTTTGCTGGTGTTATATTCAATCATGTGGGAAGCCCCCGTCACAAAGAATATCTGAAAGAAGCTCTTGTCGGTCATGTTGACATGAAACTTACAGGAGCTATACCAAGAGATGAAAAAATAGCGATCCCGGAACGTCATCTCGGCCTCGTTACCCGCCAGGATCATCCTCTGTCGGTAGAAGATATTGACCGTCTTGCCGACATGATCGAAGATAATATCGATCTTGATGCTGTTCTGGATAATCTGCCGGAAATTGATTTGCATGAGGAAAAAAATTTTTGTCCGCAAATTTCGGAAAATATAAATACAAATGAAAATACAAAAATTCGTATAGGCGTGGCAAAAGACCGTGCATTCTGTTTTTATTACCAGGACAATCTGGACATGATAGAAAAGGCCGGAGCGCAGCTCATCCCTTTTTCTCCCATTGATGATTTGAATCTGCCGGAAAACCTTGATGGTTTGTATATAGGAGGCGGATATCCTGAAATTTATGCGGACAAGCTTGCTGAAAATGAAAATATGCGAAATCAGATAAAGGAAAAAAGTCTTGCAGGTATGCCGATTTATGGAGAGTGCGGCGGTTTTATGTATCTTTGTGAAAAGATTATAGACAAAAAAGATAATACTTACCAGATGACCGGGTGTTTTCCTTTTCAGACGGCCATGTCTTCACGTCTTAAAGCACTCGGATATCGCAAAATAACTTTTTTGCATGATAATATCCTCGGTTTGTCCGGCCAGTCTCTGCGCGGACATGAATTCCATTATTCTGATATGACCCGGCTGGATATGCCCCGGCTGGATATGACCCGGTCGGGAGATGAGAACGATACGTCTGAAATCGAAAATATTTATCATGTTGCTGCAAGATTGAAGAACACTCACGACATTGAAGGGTATCGAATAAAAAGAACCCTGGGAAGTTATATTCATCTTCATTTCGGAAGCCTGCCTGGCGCAGCTTTGCATTTTGTAGAAACCTGTAATATGTATCATTCTGAGAAAATGGCAGATATCTGAGAAAATGGCAGATAGAAAAGCAGAAAGGAAAAAAAGTTTATGACACCTGATGAAATCGAAGGATTGAGTTTCAGTATTATTGATAAGGAAGCCGGCCAGCACCCGTTTTCCAACGAGCAATGGCAAATCGTCAGAAGAATGATCCATACATCCGCTGATTTTGAATATATCAAAAATATTCGTTTTCATGATATGGCTGTAGAAAACGGACTTGCGGCAATCAGGTCCGGGACAACCATTGTCACGGACACGGAAATGGCCCGTACTGGTATCAGAAAGAAAGAGCTTGCAGATTTCGGATGCAGAGTCGAATGTTTTATCAATGATCCGGAAGTTGTGAAAAAAGCCCAGCTTGAGAAAAGTACCCGTGCAAAGGCCGCTGTTGATGCAGCCATAAATTTAACAGGAGCTGGGATTTATGTCGTTGGCAATGCTCCTACGTCTCTCATGCGGCTTCTTGAACTTGTCAGACAGGGCAAAGCAGCACCTGCCCTTGTAATCGGTCTGCCGGTTGGTTTTGTAAATGCTGCGGAATCAAAGGCTATGTTAATTGAGACAGACCTGCCTTTTATATCTAATATTGGCAGAAAAGGAGGTTCAAACCTCGCTGCTGCGGTTGTCAATGCCCTTGCCATCATGGCTGTAAACCCTGTATAAAACCTTTTAACGTTGAGAATGTGATAACTTAGATGGAAAAAGATAAAAAGACCGGAACCTTATTTGGTATCGGCACAGGCCCGGGAGATCCGGATCTCATACCGATAAAATCCGCTAAAATACTGAGCAGTGTCGATATTATTTTTGCTGCATCATCTTCAAAAAATGACTACAGCATGGCAGTGAACATAGCCAGTGAACATATCCCGGAATCGACACCTGTGAAATTTCTTCCATTTCCCATGACTACAGAAAAGGAAGAGACCCGCAAGGCATGGAGGGAGAATTCACGAATCATCATAGAGTACCTTGAGCAGGGAAAAAATGCGGCTTTTTTGACACTTGGAGATACCATGACCTATTCGACTTATGGTTACATAGTCAGAAATATCAGTGAAATGGCCCCTGATATCGCTATCGAAACCATACCCGGTATTACCTCCTACCAGGCAGCTGCAGCGAGGCTTAACACTCCCCTTGTTGAGGGTGAGGAAGCTCTGCTCATAACATCGGGAGTTACAGGTGGTGACAGGTTGAGGGGAAATTCGGTACTTCCTGAGAATGTTGTATTTTTAAAAGCGTACCGGAATGTAGCCGATATATCCCTTGCGTTGGATGAAACCGGCCTTCTGGAAAACAGTGTAGGTATAAGCAACTGTGGGAAGAAGGATGAACAAATCTATACCGATGTCCGGGATCTTGCCAAAAAACCGCCTGGTTACTGGACGCTGATTATTGCCAAGAAAAAACCGCAGGTGTAGAGGGAATTGGCATCAGGGAAATCATTAGATGGCATCTGAAGAAAAAAAGTTGAAAAGCGGTTTCACCACAGGAGCTGCGGCGGCTGCTGCTGCAAAAGGCGCTCTTTATGGCATCATTGAAAGACAATCGTCCGAGGAAAGAAAGCCTCCCCTGGCAGTTGAAATAAGAGCTGGTGAAATAAGAGCTGGTGAAATAAGAGCCAGTGAAATAAAGGCCGTTGAAATAAGAATGCTGTCAGGTCAGAAGATGGCAATTCCCATTACATCTTTTAAGTCTCTGGATGATGACACTGGCGAATGTATGGTTACAAAAGACGCTGGTGATGATCCTGATGTCACACACAGGGCGCTGATCGGCGCAAAAGTTTTTTTCAAGCCTGATACGGACAAAATTTCGATCCGCATAACAGGAGGCAGCGGAGTTGGGAAAGTCACAAAACCGGGACTTGAAGTTCCAGTCGGTGAGGCTGCAATAAATCAGGGGCCGCAAAAGATGATAAGGGAAGCTGTTAATGATATTCTGGATTCGTTCAATCTTTCAGGAGATGTTCATGTCAAAATTTTTGTGCCTCGCGGGCAGCAGCTTGCCGAAAAAACCTTAAATGCCAGGCTCGGAATAATCGGCGGGATCTCCATACTCGGAACAACCGGAATCGTAAGGCCAATGTCCCATGATGCCTACCTTGCAAGCATTGAGGCTGCTCTTTCCGTGGCCAGTGCAGCTGGCTGCCGCCATGTTGTATTTGCTACGGGCAGGCGAAGTGAGCGCCATGCGGCAGATGTTTTAAAAACTTTGCCGGAGGAAGCATTTATTCAGACAGGAGATTTTTTCAAAGCTTCGCTTGAAAGTGCTGCATCAGCGAAGATTTCGGCTGTCACTCTTGCTGTCTTTTTTGGAAAGGCAGTTAAAATGGCCCAGGGGTTTGCACATACACATGCTGGAAAATCAGAACTCAATATCGAACAGCTTGCAAGTTGGTGCTTTTCGCTGACCGGTAATCGGACATTGACCGAAAAAATAGAAAAAGCCAATACTGCACGCCATGCATTTGAAATGATAGTACCCGAATATCCGGAATTGATTGCTTTTGTAGGTAAAAAAATGTTACAGACTGCAAAAAAGTTTGCAGGCCCTGATGTGAAAACAGGGGCTATGATATTTGATTATGACGGGAAGATCGTATTTGACACAAGGGGATTTGACACAAACAATCAGGAAAATTTGTTATGAAACCGGTATCCATAATAGGAATGGGTGTTTTTCCACAGGATCTGACTTCCAAGCATCAGGAATTGATCAAGAATGCCGAGATTTTAATCGGTGCCAAGCGCCATCTGGAGTATTTCAAAGATTACTCGGCGCAGAAGAAGGAAATCAGCAGGGATCTGAAGGGTACTATCGAGTTTATAGAGAAGTGGAAAGACAGGAAATCCATTGTGGTTTTAGCTTCTGGCGATCCTTTTACTTTTGATATCGGTCCGCTTTTGATCAAGGCTCTGGGCAGGGAAAACGTATTCATATATCCGAATATTTCCTCTATAGCCCCTGTTGCTGTTATCGGAATGGGAGTAAACGAGCAGGATCTGACTTCCCGGCACATGAAATTGATCGAAAATGCGGAAATTTTGATCGGGGCAAAGCGGTTCCTTGACATTTTTGCAGGAAAAGATTGCCTGACAAAAGAGTTGAACAAAGATATAAAGGGAATTGTTGAATATATAAAGAGTTGGAAAGATAGAAAATCAATTGTGGTTTTAGCCTCCGGTGATCCTCTTTTTTTCGGCATAGGCCAAAGCCTTATAAATAATCTGGGGCCTGGCAACGTTACAATTTACCCCAATGTTTCCACCATATCTCTGGCATTTGCAAAGATCAAAGAATCATGGAACGATGCCCGGATTATAAGCATACACGGCAGATTTAAAACAAATGAGTTGCTCAACGTATTTTCAAGAGAAGACAAGATTGCCATACTGACCGACCCTGAAAACGATCCTGCACGCCTGGCTTCTTTTCTTATAGAACATCAGATTACTGATTTCAACATGTGCGTTTTTGAAAAACTGGGTACTCCTGACGAGCATGTGGAATGGTATGACCCGAATGTGGCAGTTTCAAGGAAATTCCTTCATCCGAATGTCGTGATATTACGAAGAACTTCTCCTCGTCAGGACAGTGCTGGCAAGATTTATCCGGGAATGTCGGAAAAAGCCTATGATCACAAAAAAGGGCTTATTACAAAGGCTGAAGTCAGAGCCGTGTCAATTGCCAAATTGAAACTTAATTCAACGGATTATCATGTGTGGGATTTAGGTGCTGGAAGCGGCGCTTTAGGTATCGAAGTTTCCATGTTCGTTCCCCTGGGCAGGGTGATATCTGTTGAAAAAAATCCAGAAAGAATATCCGATATAGAAAATAATAGAAAACGCTTTGGTGTAAATAACCTGGAAATCGTGCAGGCCAGTCTGCCCGACTGTCTGAAAAATCTTTCTTCCACAAAACCGGACAGAATCTTTATTGGAGGCGGAGGCAGGGATCTTTGCGCTATTATAAAAGCGGCTGCCGCTTATCTCAATCCGGGAGGCATAATGGTTGTCAATACCGTAATTATAAAAAATGTGGACACGGCCATGTCTGCAATGCAGGAACTTGATTTTGATACCCGGATTGTACAGGTACAGGTAAGTCGAGGAAAACAGATGGCTTCTGGCCATCGGATGGAAGCCCTTAACCCGGTCTGGATTATATCGGGGAAAAAATCGAACGAGGAAATGATATGAACGAAAATTCCGTAATATTTGCAGGCGCAGGACCTGGTGATCCGGAACTGATTACGGTCAAGGCGCAAAATGCCCTGTGCTGTGCTGATATTGTAATCTATGCAGGCTCATTAGTACCTGAAGCAGTCTTGAAATGGGCGGATAAAAAAGCAGAACTTATAAACAGCGCATCCATGCATCTGGAAGAAATCGTCCAGAAAATGGCAGAAAGCTATAAATCAGGAAAAAAAGTTGTTCGCCTTCATACCGGTGACCCAAGCCTTTACGGAGCGATTTTCGAGCAGATGGCCGAACTTGACAGGCAATCAGTTCCTTACAGAGTTATTCCCGGTGTGACAGCGGCTTTTGCGGCTGCGGCAGCCATGCAGATAGAATTTACCCTCCCGGAAGTCTCACAGACTCTTATTTTTACGCGCATGGCAGGAAGAACTCCTGTGCCTGAACTGGAATCATTATCGTCTCTGGCAAAGCATAAGGCTTCGATGGCCATTTATCTGAGCATTTCTCTTATTGACGAAGTACAACAGGTTTTAACTGATGCATACGGCCCGGATTCCATCTGTGCTATAGCTTATTGCGTGGGGCATCCTGAAGAAAAAATTATGTTTATGGAAGCAAAAGATCTTGCAAAAAAAGCCAGGGAAGAAAATATCACCCGCCAGGCTCTGGTTATAGCAGGTCAGACCCTTGACTTTCAGAAAAGAGAACAAGGTAGTCCTGCAAAAAAATCAAAGCTCTATGACAGTCATTTTTCACACGGTTTTCGACAATCTGCAAACGGATAAATTAAGAAATGGGGGCATGAAATGAAAGGTATAATACTTGCGGGAGGATCAGGCACGAGACTGTATCCTATAACCAACGTCATCAGCAAACAACTGCTGCCGATCTATGACAAGCCCATGATTTACTATCCTTTGTCGATTCTCATGCTGGCCGATATCCGGGAGATTCTGATTATTTCGACACCTCATGATCTCCCATTATATAAAAAACTTCTGAAAGATGGCTCCCAGTGGGGGCTTTCCATTGAATACGCACAGCAGCCAAGACCCGAAGGACTGGCCCAGGCTTTTATCATAGGCAGCGAGTTTGTAGGAAACGAAGATGTCTGTCTGATTCTGGGAGATAATATTTTCTATGGTTACGGCATGACCGGGCAGGTCGAGAATGCAAAGAAAACCAACTCTGGAGCCACTGTGTTTGCCTGTCGGGTCAAAGATCCGGAAAGATATGGTGTGGTCAGCTTCAAGGAAAACGGAGATGCTGTATCAATTGAAGAAAAACCCGCGCATCCCAAATCAAATTATGCTGTCACAGGGTTATATTTTTATGACAACCAGGTTGTAGATATAGCCAGAAAGCTGAAACCTTCGCCCAGAGGTGAATTGGAAATTACCGATGTGAACGTAACCTATCTTGAAATGGGCAGGCTGCGTGTGGAAACTCTGGGCAGAGGTACTGCATGGCTCGATACCGGAACCATAGAAACCCTGTCCCAGGCATCAGCCTTTATCGAGACTGTCGAAAATCGTCAGGGACTCAAAGTTGCATGTCTGGAAGAGATTGCATTCAATAAGGGTTTTATAGATGCCGGACAAGTGGAAAAACTGGCTCGTCCTCTTGCCCATAATCCATATGGTCGATATCTTCTGGATTTACTGAAAACAGAATAAATAGATTCAGAGATTTTAAAATAAATAAAACACCCGATATGACAGGCGGAGTCCCGTCTCCGCCATTTTTTGGTTTTTAAGGAGTGTTTTTCGGTTTTTAAGGAGTGTTCATAATATGAAAGTGATACCCACCAAAATACCTGATGTGCTGATAATAGAACCTGATGTATTCAACGATTCTCGCGGCTGTTTTATGGAAACCTATAACAAAGATAGATATTCTGAGGTTGGCATCAACGATATCTTTGTTCAGGACAATCTTTCATTTTCCTCCAGGAATGTGCTGCGGGGAATGCATTTTCAAATAAAATATCCCCAGACAAAACTCCTGCAGGTCATTTCAGGAGAAATATTCGATGCTGCCATTGATCTCAGGCTGGAATCAGAAACTTATGGCAACTGGGTAGGAATGCTGCTTTCAGATGAAAACAACAGGCAGGCATATATTCCCCGTGGTTTTGCCCACGGTTTTTGCGTATTGAGTGATACTGCCAGAGTATCTTACAAATGCTCCGATATTTACCGACCTGGAGATGAAGGCGGTATTCTCTGGTCTGATCCTGATATTGGCATAAAGTGGCCGGCAGCCAACCCTGTTGTCTCTGAGAAAGATGCAAAACTTCCAATTCTTTCAGATTGTTCCAGTAACGGCTTACCTGTTGTCAATTTATAATGCATAAACTTATAATGTATAAACTTTGAAAGAATGTGAATATGAAAATTCTTGTAACAGGTGCTGGCGGTCAGTTGGGAAAAGAGCTTGTCCGCAGCGGAAAAAAAACAGATATGGAGATTCACGGTTTTCTGCGTGACAGCCTGGATATCTGTAATCAGGATCAAATTAATCGGGTATTTGAAAAAGTTCAGCCAGATATTGTAGTAAACACAGCCGCTTATACTAATGTCGACAAGGCAGAAACCGAAATCGATACTGCATTTGCCATTAACAGGGAGGGTGCTTGTCATATAGCCGGCTTCTGTGGTGAAGCGGATATTCCAATGATTCATATATCAACAGATTTCGTGTTTGATGGAAGCGGTAGAACTCCTTACACGGAAGAAGAGCCTACAAATCCTTTGAGTGTTTACGGACTAAGTAAGGCTGAAGGGGAAGAGGCTGTTATGTCTCTGGCCAGAAAGCATATAATCATACGTACTTCATGGCTGTATGGCGAGCATGGAAACAATTTTGTGAAAACCATGATTCGAGTTTTCTCAAAAAACAAAAATGTTCGTGTGGTATCAGACCAGCTCGGATGCCCGACAAACGCTTCGGATCTTGCTGGTGCTGTGCTGCAGATTGCCCGAATTATAAAAAATCAGCATGAAATCGATTGGGGGATTTATCATTATTCTGGATATGGAATTACAAGCTGGCACGAATTTGCCGAAAATATTTTACGAATTGCCGGGGCAAAGCTTGATCTGAAAACAGAAAAAATAGAACCCATAACTACACAAGAATGGCCCACTGACGCTAGAAGACCCATGTTTTCAGTTCTTGATTGCAGTAAGCTAGAAAAAAAATTCAACATCACTCCAGAACCCTGGAAACAAAGCCTTGAAACCTTTCTTTGCCATAATTCGGAAAATTTGTTATGCGGTAAGGGATGTTATAGAAAATAATATACCCGATATTATGCAATTTTCTGTGACTTCCCTAAGTTTTTGAAACAGGATAGTTTGTTTTTGTACTCCTCAGAGTTATCTGGCAGGATAAACCAAAAGGAATTTTTTGATGAAATTTCCATATGGCCTTTGCAATTTTAACAAGATCATAACAAAAGGATATCTCTATATTGACCGGACTGAACGGATTCCACTCATCGAATCTGCGGGTGAGAACCTTTTGTTTCTACGCCCCAGGCGATTTGGAAAAAGCCTTTTGCTCTCCATGCTTCAAAATTATTATGATATCGGGTGTGCTGAAAAATTCGAACAGGTTTTCGGAAATCTTGCAATCGGCAGGAACCCGACTTCTTCCCGCAATCAATATTTTATTCTGAAATTCGATTTTTCCTGTGTTGATCCCACAGGCTTGGCCGCTGATATCAAAAAAGCTTTATATAATCATATCAATTCAAGAATCGAAGGATTTATTCTTGATTATGAGGATTTTCTCAAACGTAAAATCAGAATAGATCCTGACGATGCGCTTGTATCTCTCACTTCTCTGGTCTCAGTATCCAGGAAAAGCGGCTATCCAATTTATCTTCTGATTGATGAATATGATAATTTCGCCAATGAAGTGATGATGGGTAGTCATGACAAAAAAGCGGTCTATAAGGCCCTTGTATTTGAAGAAGGTCCGTTGAAAACATTCTTCAAAACTATTAAATCCTTTACGGACGGATCAGGTATAGACCGTATTTTCATAACCGGTGTATCTCCGGTTGTAATGAGTGATATCACCAGTGGGTACAATATTGGCGACGATATTTTTCTTGACCCGGATTTCAATGATCTGTGCGGATTTACGGAAAAAGAAATCGGTAACATAATGGCAGAGCTGGCAGATGAGTGCGGACTTGCACAGATTGATGTGCAAAACGCTGTTGACTTGATGCGAACATATTACAACGGCTATCTTTTTTCACCGGATGCCCGGATGACAGTCTTTAATCCTACCCTTGCTATTTATTTCATGAAAGCCTTTTGTAAACGCTGCAAAGGCCCCCGACAGTTACTGGACGCGAATCTTGCAATGGATGAAGCAAAACTTCAGTACATATCTCAAATATCCGGCGGAAAGCAGATGATTCTGGATCTTGTGAAGAAAAATCACCAGATAAATGTGCCTGCTCTGGAAGATCGTTTCGGCATTTCAGATATGCTTTCTGAAACCGGGAAAGATACGGTATTCATGGCCTCTGTTCTATATTATTCCGGGTTATTGACCATAGAAGCAATAACTCGTACAGGCAAGCTCGCTCTAAAGATTCCGAACTTCGTCATTCATGGTTTATATGCCAGCAGGCTAAAACATATGCTTATTTTCGAAAGACTCCAATATAAGGAGATAATATAAAAAAAATGACAGATCATTTGAAAACAAAGCCCGAACTTTTAGCGCCGGTCGGCAATTTTGAAAAACTCGAAATTGCGATTCATTATGGAGCTGATGCAGTATATCTTGCAGGCAAGGATTTCAGTTTAAGAAATTTTTCCCAAAATTTTACCACAGACGAGTTGAAATTAGCTGTGCGGTTTGCACATGACAAAAATATCAAAGCGTATCTGGCCTGCAACATCTATTCGAGAAACCATGAGCAGGAGGCTATAAGCCAGTATCTTGAAACTGTAAAAGACATAAATCCAGATGCCTTGATCGTTTCTGATCCGGGTATTATCATGGAAGCCTTGAGAATTTTGCCTGATACGCCTCTTCATTTAAGCACCCAGGCAAACACGACCAATTATAAAAATGCTCTGTTCTGGGAAAAACAGGGTATAAAACGAGTCAATACCGCACGAGAACTTTCTTTGTCGGAAATAAAGGAAATCGGGGAAAAATGCGGAGTTGAAATCGAGGCATTTGTTCATGGAGCCATGTGTATTTCATATTCCGGCAGATGCCTTTTGAGCAGTTTTATGGCAAACAGGGAAGCAAATCGAGGTATGTGCTGCCATCCGTGCAGATTCGAGTATTCTGTTGTGGAAGCATCCCGGCCTGGACGTTATTTTCCAATTGCTGAGGACAATCGGGGAACATACATGTTCAACTCAAAAGACCTCTGCATGATTGAACATATTCCAGAACTTGTTGAAGCAGGAGTGGATTCCTTTAAAATCGAGGGCCGCATGAAAGGTATTCATTACCTGGCAACAGCGGTAAAAGTTTACAGGGAAGCCATTGATGCGTATTGGAAAGATCGAAAAAACTACATGGCCCGCGATTACTGGCTTGAAGAACTTGCCAAAGTTGGCTTCAGAGAGTATTGTACCGGATTTTATCTTGAAGATCCGACTCAGATTCAGCCTAATTACAAGGAGCATAAATATGATCCGGACTGGATATTTTCAGGAAAAATCATGGAAACAGAAACCGATGGTCAGGTATTGCTTGAAGTGAGAAACAGGATATTCAAAGACTCTGAAATTGAGATTTTATCTGAGAAAGGGCCGGCAGAAAGAGGTCTGATTGATGAAATGCTTGATCTTTCCGGGCTGCCTGTAGAAGTCGTACATCCTGGAACAAAGGTCAAAATGCGGATGAATGTCAAGTCATCTGTAAATGATCTTTTGAGGGTAAAAACAACCGAATCGTCCGTATGAAGAATTTCTTTCATGATAAATTGATTGCCGTATGGGCAGTTACGCCAGAAGGAGCAAATCTTGCCAGCCTTCTTTCCTCCCGATTGGAATCTGTGATTTTAAAAAAACCGCATGTTTATCTTCCTGCAAAATTATGCATTGCGGAAAAAAATTATCCTGATAACAAAAAAGTGATCCGGTTTGAAAGACTGAGCCATGCGGTATCCGAATATTTTCATGAATATCAGGGTCATATTTTCATAATGGCTGCCGGTATCGTGGTCAGGATGATTGCACCTTCAATCCGGCATAAGACTGTCGATCCGGCAGTTGTTGTCATGGATGAAGCTGGCAGGTATGCCATCAGCCTGCTTTCCGGGCATATAGGCGGTGCAAATAATCTTGCAGGAGAGATTTCAAAAATTATTGGCGCAGTTCCGATTATCACCACTGCCACAGATGTCAACGGCGTTATGGCGATAGATGTTATGGCAATGGACAAAAATCTTGTTATCGAAAATCCAGAAGCTATCAAGCATGTAAACATGGCTCTTATTACAAAATCAAAAATCATGATTCATGATCCTTTTGATATCATGGCCGAAGATTTTTGTGATTCTCAAATTTTTGTAAAAGCATTTCCAGACAAGACCATTTCAGACAAAACCATTTCAGACAAGACTATGCCCGGTATTTATATAGACCACAGGACAGCCGAATTGCCGGAAAAGACCCTGGTTTTACGTCCAAAAACTCTTTTTGCCGGAATAGGGTGCAACCGGAATACGGATAAAAAGGAAATGCGCTCTTTATTGTCAGATGTTCTTGCCCGAAACAGCCTGTCACCAGGCAGCCTTGCCGGACTTGCAAGCATTGATTTAAAATCAGACGAAAAGGGTCTTATAGAGCTTGGTGAAGAACTCGATCTTCCTATCAGTTTTTTTGAAAAAGATCGATTGAACAGTGTGAAAAAAATCGAAACCCCATCGGATACGGTGGAAAAATATGTGGGAGTTAAAAGCGTATGCGAAGCAGCAGCGATACTTGCAGCAGGAAACGGCAGACTGATAGTTCCAAAACAGAAAACACCGAATGTGACTGTGGCAATAGCCGTGAAAATGTCCTCTATATCCTGGGAATAGGCCCTGGCAGTATAGATCATATGTCCCGACGGGCAATAGATGTTATAGACGAAGTACATACTGTGGCAGGATACACCACCTATATCGACCTCATCCTGCCTCTGCTTGATGGGAAAGAATTGATTGCTACTGGTATGACCCGTGAGAAAGATAGAGTGCAAAAGGCTGTCGAAACGGTTTTATCCGGTCGATCCTGCGCCCTGATATCAAGCGGTGATCCTGGCATTTATGCAATGGCCGGACTGGTGTTTGAAATGTGCGAGCAAAAAAATATTTCTATTATTCCCGCTGATTCTGCCAGAGCAAAAGAAAATGTGGTAAAAGGGGAGGGCGGGTCAAACGACGAATTGCTTAAAATAGAAATTGTTCCAGGCATACCTGCCCTGTGTGCAGGTGCGTCCCTTCTTGGCTCGCCCATCAGCCACGATTTTGCAACCATCAGTTTAAGCGATCTGCTGACTCCCTGGGAAGTGATAGAAAAGCGGATCGAAGCCGCAGCAGAAGCTGATTTTGTCATAGTATTTTACAATCCTAAAAGTAAAAAGAGAAACTGGCAGCTGGAAAAGGCCGCAAATATTATCCTGAAGCATAGATCCGGCAAAACTCCGACAGGAATAGTCACTTCAGCCATGCGGGAATCTGAAGATGTCACTGTCACAAGTCTTTCCGAGCTTTCTAAAGCAGATGTAAATATGCAGAGCATAGTTTTTGTCGGGAATTCGGCATCGGCAGTTTATCGTGATTTCATGGTGACACCAAGAGGATATGCCAAAAAATATGAACTCTAAAAAAAATCTGCAATCTTTTGCATTAGCTGTGTTTGGAACCGGTTCGGATGTGGGAAAAAGTGTAGTGGCAACTGCCCTGTGTCGTTTTTTTTCCAGGCAGGGAATCAGCACAGCGCCATACAAAGCTCAAAATATGTCCAACAATTCAGGCGTAACTCCTGAAGGACTTGAAATGGGGCGGGCCCAGATAGTTCAGGCTGAAGCTGCCCGGATCGCCCCTCATGTGGACATGAATCCCATTTTGCTCAAACCCACTTCGGAAAAAGGTGCTCAGGTGGTTCTTGCCGGAACCGCAGCCTTTGACAGCACTGCCATTGAGTACCACAAAAGAAAGGCAGATTTATTTGCAGCCGCATGTGCCGCTTTTGACCGTTTGAAAAAAGAGCATGAAATGGTGGTGATAGAAGGGGCTGGATCATGTGCAGAAGTCAACCTCATGGCCCATGACATAGTCAACTTCAAAGTAGCTGAACACGCCGATGCAAAAGTGATTCTGGTGGCTGATATTCATCGCGGGGGAGTTTTTGCCCAGATTGTCGGAACCCTTGCCTGCCTTGATGAAAAGTTGAAAGACAGAATTGCAGGCTTTATAATCAACAGATTTCGAGGTGATTTGAGCCTGTTTGATGACGGCGTGCAGTGGCTCGAACAAAAAACAGGCAAAAAAGTGTTCGGTGTTCTTCCCTGGTTCAACCATATAAGAATTGAGGCCGAAGATTCTGTCGTTATCGAAAATCCTGTCAGGCAGAATTTCGATTCAGCAGATCAGCCTGCAATCGGAATAATCCGTATCCCCCATATTTCCAATTTTACTGATTTCGATCCTTTGTGCAGTCTTGAAGGCGTGGATGTATTTTTCCTTGAACAGGCTCAAAAACTTTCAAAATTTTGTGCTGTAATCCTGCCCGGATCGAAAAATACGAGATATGATCTCGAATGGCTGAAAAAAACCGGCTGGGCATCTCTTCTTTCAGATTATGCAAAGGATGGAGGAAATGTGCTTGGCATATGTGGCGGATACCAGATGATGGGTACAAAAGTTCATGATCCTGATGGCTTGGAGGGTTTGCCTGGCATCACTGCCGGTCTTGATCTCCTGCCGGTCGAAACTTTTTTGAAAGCACCCAAAACCACTACAATAAGCAGGTTTGAGTATGATGGCATTTGCGGAACCGGCTATGAAATCCATATGGGACAGACCACGAGAACAGGAGGTTTGCCTCTGTTTAAAGTCTTGATGCAGAACCAGGAAAAGTGCAGCAGAGAAGATGGCTGCATAACTGAAAATGCCCGGATAATGGGTACATATATGCATGGCATGTTCGACTCCTCTGAAATTACCCGCCGATGGCTTGCAAAAATCGGGCTTTCCGATATAAAAGTGGATGATGTTCAGGGGTTGGCAGCAAGAGATCTGGAATATGAAAAACTTGCGGATTATTTCCAGGAACATGTCGATACGAAAGCCATTTCTGATATACTGGGCCTGTAAGTACCTGTGCATAAATTATGTTACATTTATTGCAGGGGCAAACCCTCGTGGTTGCCCTCCGTACAAGGGCAGGCACAGGGCCTTCCCCTACATTAATGTTGAGAAATATTTGATTAGGTACTTAAATTCAATAAAGACGGTTTAACAAATTAAAAAAAGACAGGGAAAAGAGCAAATTTTGAAAGATACAATTTTTAT
>JAUCGE010000052.1 GCA_030377965.1 Desulfobacterales bacterium HSG16 | reverse complement strand
GAAGAATTCAGGGGAACTTTCAGGAGTACAGCAGATGGAAGACGAACAAAGATTTGATGGCTGGCAATATCCGAACATCGAAGAAGGCAAGTTGACAGAATATCAGTGGATGGTTCAGCATAAGGACAATCTCAAGTTGGGATATAAAACGGATATTGGCGCTTTTACATATATAAACGCAAAATATGGCGTTGTCATCGAAGATAATGTGCAGATAGGATCGCATTGTTCAATCTATTCAGTTTCTACGATAGATGACAAAAAGGGAAGGGTGATATTACGGAAAAATTGCAGGATAGGCTCGCATAGTGTTATAATGCCGGGAGTTACAATTGGGGAAAATTCCATTGTCGGTGCTTTTGGTTTCGTCAATGAGGATGTCAGGGAAAATGTTACGGTTACAGGTATTCCAGCAAAAGAAATATCGAAAGTGGGAAAAAATACATGAACGGATGTATCTGGAAGAAATTTGAATCAAATCAAGAACACGTATAGATCAGGATAAATAAAATGTCGGATAAAAAGAAAAGGATTTTTCTATCGCCGCCGCATATGGGGGGGAAAGAACTGGAGTATATAAAAGGTGCATTTGAAAGCAATTATATCGCTCCGTTAGGTCCTCAGGTCGATGCATTTGAACAAGAGTTTTCTGAAATAACCGGTATTCCCTATGCTCTCGCTTTATCCAGTGGAACTGCTGCAATGCATTTGGCCATGCGTCTTGTTGGAATCGAACCGGGAGATGAAATTTTTGCATCGACTTTGACATTCATCGGAAGCGTGACCCCTGCTCTTTATATGGGAGCTGCACCGGTGTTCATAGATTCCGATAGAAAATCATGGAATATGGATATTTCGCTTCTGGCAGATGAGTTGAAATTGTCCGATAAGAGAGGAAAGCTTCCGAAAGCAGTGATTCCGACTGATATTTTCGGTCAATGTGCAGATTATGATGAAATTCAAAGGATTTGTGATCGCTATGAGATACCTGTAATAGTTGATGCTGCGGAATCGCTGGGAGCGACATATAAAGGTCGGGGTGCTGGTTCGAGCGGAAAAGCGGGAGTATTTTCCTTTAACGGCAATAAAATCATTACCACATCAGGAGGAGGGATGCTTGCATCCGACAACCCTGAATTTATTGAAGAAGCGAGATATCTTTCGCAGCAGGCCCGTGATCCTGTTCCTTATTATCAGCATTCACGGATCGGGTATAATTACAGAATGAGCAATATCCTTGCGGCAGTCGGTCGCGGGCAACTGGGTGTACTCAATGACAGAGTAAAAAGGAAAAGAGAGATATTTAATGATTACTACAATGTGTTGAACGATATTCCTGGCATTGAATTTATGCCGGAAGCCGGATACGGCACAGCCAGTCGATGGCTCAGTGTAATATTGATTACACCTGATGTTTTCGGTATGAATGCAGATGGACTGTGCCAATTGTTGGAAGAAGAGAACATCGAATCACGACCTGTGTGGAAACCGATGCACATGCAGCCGGTTTTTAAAAATAATGACAGTGGCAATTCGATTGAATCGCGCAGGGAAAAATATCAAATGCGTGCAGTTGGAGGAAGTGTTGCCGAAGATTTATTCAAAAGGGGATTATGCCTCCCTTCCGGTACGCAGATGGCAACCGCAGATATGGAACGTATTATTTCAACAATATTACGGGCTGTGGAATAAAAATAACTGCTTGACAAAAATTTAAATGTACGTACAGAATTTAAAGCATTGGCAGGGTGTTCCTGTCGAAATCGGATAAATCCGGCGTGCAGTTTACAGATTTACTCATTGAAAGATTGATTTCCATTTATGTTCAAATATATGTCAATAACCGAAGTGATGATCAATATTACAAAGTACCTTGTTTCTTTTGTATGTAAAAGCAAAAAAATGTGTTTTCAGTTTAAAAATTGGAATGCTTTTTTTATATTGGCCATTGACGTGCTTCTTTTTTCCATGGCGCATATCGGCGCGTACATGATTCGTTTCGAGTTTTTACCATCCAGTTTCAGAGTAGCGCAGATGGTGTCACTGCTGCCGTTTATCGTATTTTTGAAGCTATTTATTTTTTATGCATTCGGACTGTACAGGGGGATGTTTCGTTACGCAGGCTTGAATGATATGTGGAGAATAATCAAGGCTACTGTTTTATCAAGCCTTTTGATAAGTTCCGCCATCTTGTTCATCCATAGGTTTCATGGTTACTCCAGGGCGGTTTTTATATTGGATGCCTGTCTGACATTGATGTTTACCGGGGGATTGAGACTTGGTATTCGAGTATTGTATCAAAATTTTATCAGTGGTGAAATGAACTGGAAGATGTATTTTTTTTCTGTAACAAAGAAGACAGGTAAACCGGTCGTTATAATCGGAGCGGGGAATGCCGGGGAAAAAACCCTGAGAGAAGTTGCCGATAATTTGCGTCTTGATTACAGAATTGTTGGGTTTATCGATGATGATACAGAAAAGAGAGGACAATCAATACATGGGGTTCAGGTTCTAGGCGATGTGAGCGATCTTACCGGGATTGTCAAAAATTTTGATGTGGAGGAAGCGCTTATCGCTATGCCTTCTGCCACCGGTTTGCAGATGCGAAAGATAATCGAGGCATGTGAAGATTGCAGGATAAAATATAAGACTCTGCCCGGATTTGGAGAACTCATTGACGGAAAAGTCAGTGTGAAGGCTCTGCGCGATGTCAATTATGAGGATTTGCTTGGTCGTCAGCCGGTCAAACTGGATGAAGAAAAAATTCGGGAATATTTAAACGAACGTACAATTCTTGTCTCAGGTGCTGGAGGTTCCATTGGTTCGGAGTTGTGCAGGCAGATTGTAAAATTCAATCCTGGTATGCTGATTTTACTCGATTCTTCCGAAAGCAATCTTTATAGCATTCAGATGGAACTGAAGCACAGTGTTGGCTGGCTCAAATATATAACGGTACTGGAAAACGTTCAAAATGATTCTGTAATTGAAAGTGTTTTTAAACGCTACAAACCGCAGGTGGTTTTTCATGCTGCAGCATACAAGCATGTACCTATGCTTGAAAGAAATCCCTGGCAGGCAGTATTCAACAACATCATGGGAACCAGGGTGATGATGGAACACAGCGTTCATTACAAAGTGGATCACTTTGTTCTGGTTTCCACGGACAAGGCTGTACGGCCTACCAATGTAATGGGCGCAAGCAAGCGAGTTTGCGAGATGATTTTGCAGTCTTATCTTGGAAATCATACTCGTATGATGTCTG
Source organism: Desulfobacterales bacterium HSG16 (assembly GCA_030377965.1). Classification (GTDB taxonomy): domain Bacteria; phylum Desulfobacterota; class Desulfobacteria; order Desulfobacterales; family HSG16; genus JAUCGE01. The sequence continues at coordinate 21,450 of JAUCGE010000052.1, read as the reverse complement.
TTCGCTTCGGAAATGTTGTTGGATCATCGGGTTCTGTAATCCCGTTGTTCAGGCAGCAGATAGCCAGAGGCGGGCCGGTCACTGTAACTCACCCGGAAGTTACACGCTATTTTATGACAATTTCGGAAGCCTCCCGGCTTATTTTACAGGCGGGCGCTCTTGGTGAGGGGGGCGAAATCTTTATTCTGGAGATGGGAACTTCTGTTAAAATTGCTGATATGGCTCATGATTTGATTCGTTTGTCTGGAAAAGAGCCTGGAAAGGACATTGAAATCGTCTATACGGGGTTGCGGTCCGGGGAAAAACTTTATGAAGAACTGATTACCGAAGGAGAAGGAATTGTATCGACGGAACATGAAAAAATTCTTGTATTGAAACCTAACTGGGATTGGAACGGTCATCACGATATAGATGGCTATCGGAAATGGATTATGCTCGGGCTTGAAGATTTGTATAATGTTGCACAAAAGCATGAAGAGTGTGATATAAAAGCAAAACTTCGTACACTTGTTCCAGAATACGAACCACAGGATACAGAATGTATTTTATGATGGATAAATGTTTGAACTGAAGAAAAAAACGAATTGGCTGGAAAAGTCTGTTTTCATTCTGACAGCAGCGCTTTTGATCTTTGCGCCCTTGTCTTTTGGATCGATTCATGTATGGGCATACACGATTCTTGAAGTCGGTGTTTTTACGAGCTTATTCCTGTTGGCTGTTGAAAGACTTTTGATATCAGACAAGCCCTGTGTTGAATGGATTAAAACACCAGCAACCCCTTTTTTAGCAGCTATGCTGATTTTAACAGGACTTCAGGCTCTTCCCCTGCCCCCCTGGCTGGTTTCCATTATTTCACCCAACACATATCATGACAAGATTCAATTGTACCAGATTATAAACCATGCCTCCGACCTGGGACAGGGAAAATCAGGGTTCTTCAGCCTTGCATATTATCTCCATCCGATGATCAAAGGGTGGCTCAAGATGGCCGCATATGTGGGGATGTTTTTTTTAGTGCTGCATCAGATGAAATCCAAAAAACGGATCAATTATTTGATTTATGTTATAGTCGGAACAGGTTTTTTTCAGGGAATCTATGGGATACTTTTCCAGATGATGACCAATAAACCGATGGTCTGGTGGTGGAACAGGGTTTCCGGATTCCCCGGTTCTGTCAGCGGCACATTCATCGGATCGAACAATTATGCGTTTTATATGGAAATTATTGTTTTTACAGGGATGGGGTTCATGATTGCCCAGCATCGGCATCAAGGACGTCTTTTATCGGGGCTTGGAGGTATTAAAGCTTATGTACAGCATGTCGTTTCCTGGCTTTCTCCCGAATCTTCCAATCCAAAGATTATTTTTATGTTTATTGGCAATCTCTTTTTAATGGTTGCGTTGATCCTTTCCCGATCAAGGGGAGGGATACTCGCATTTATATGCGGCATGCTCTTGACAGGGTTGTTATTTTTTTTAAAATCCCGTTTCAGGATTCTTGGAGTTATCTCTCTGTTTTTATGTTTCATTATTGTGATGTTTGGCATAAATATCGGATCTGCACCTGTGAGTGAGAAGTTTAAAAATATCGAAGGACTCAATCGCAGGCTTCATATGAGCAGCACCATGATTCCCATGCTGCTTGATTATCCGGTTTCTGGTGTGGGATGGAGAAATTTTCGATTTCTTTATACCCGATATGATCCGCCTGATTTTGACGGTGTATCCGACAGCGGAGGGTATTCTCATAACGACTGGCTTGAGGCTGCAACCGAAGCAGGGATTTTGGGGGGAGTGCTTTTGCTTTGTGCTGCTGCTGTTTATTTCTTTTCTTTGTTTCGTGTCTGGAGAAAACGAAATGATATGTATGCTCTGGGAATCGGCATCGGGGTTATGGCCTGCCTGTGTGCGATATCGTTTCATTCCTTTTTTGATTTAAGCATGCATATTCCAGCCAACCCATTGACCCTGGCCGCTGTAATGGCCATTGGATACGCTGCTGTTTATCGGCAGGAAAAGGGGATTGAGGAAGTATTTTTTTACAGGGTTTTGAAATTCAAACTGGCATGGGCGGGTCGGATTTCCCTGACATCAATACTCTTAGGCTGTCTTGTTTTGATATGTTATCCTGCTATTGGTCATCTTTCAGCGGAATTTCTGTGTTCTACAGAATATAATCCGACTATGAATCTGAAAACGAATACGAATCTTGTCGATATCAAAAAAGCTGTTTCCTTAAATTCTGGAAACGCTGAATATCATTTCAGACTTGCCCGGTATTTTATTGACAGCCAGACCCAGGATCAGAATATTCGATATGAATTTGACAAGCGGGCAATTCAAAGCCTTCAAAAGGCTGTCACACTGAATCCTGCCAGGGGGATTTACTGGTATAATCTTGGGAACATGTACTCAAAACAAAGTAAGGATAATACTCGATATCTCTTTAAATGGCTGCCGCTGGCAGATCTGTGTTTTGATATGGCCCTGAAAAATATGCCTTATGACGCATATGTTCATGCAAATATTGCCAGGTACTGGGTCTGGCGTTCGACATTGTTGCCGAAGAAACAGGGGAATCGGGAAAAAGACTCTGTTGTTCAGCCTGTTTTTGATAGAACTGAGGGGATAAGGAAATTTACCGCATTATATAGAAAGGCTCTGTCTTTGAGACCGGATAAATGGCAACGGGCTGCTGTTAATGTGTGGGAGTATTATCCAGATGATGCGATTGTTTATCGTATTGCTCCGGAAAACAATGAGAAAGTGGGAAAAAAGATTTTGCAATGGCTGGTCAACCGGAATTAAATGAAAAAATGGGCTGCATGTCATGATCTTATCATTCTGATTATACCTGTTGAGTACCTGTTTGAGTTATAGATAGTGGGGGATTTCCCCATGATAAATACTTTTTATTCCCTATTGACTTTTGTAAAATATTGTTGTTGAATGGCCACAATGAAGGTAGAAAAGATCGGTGAAGCATCAGGAAAAGGTTGATTTTTGACATTCAAAACAATTATTTTTTGGAAATATTATTGTTAACAACCAAAATTAAAAGGAAACCATAATGAATAAGTCCACAAGATTTGGGGTATTTATCATCATGGTGGCTGTAATTTCGATGCTGTGTTACAACTCGGCTTTTGCAGAATCTAAAGGGATTGCAAGGCTGGACCATTATAAAGGTAATGTGGTCATAAAAAGCCTTGGGTCATGGGGAGCGCCAGTTGAAAATGGTATGCCTCTGTATCGTGGAGACAAGATTCTTACAATGGACGGAAGTGCCAGTATCAGTTTTCATGATAAAACAACTTTGGAAGTTCTTCCCAATTCGGTCATACGTATAGTCGAAGCAGTTGAAAAAAAAGGCGGTGTTTTTAAAAATGAAAAAAAACGCCGGGAAATCCGGATGTTTATAGGAAAGGTGAAGTATAAGAGCGGTAAGATCAAAAATACCAGTACTCTTCTGATTTCACCAACTGCCGTGGCTGCTCTCAGGGGAACGGATGTGGGATTTGGAAGTGATGGCAACCGGGGATTTATTCAACTCAATGAAGGAAAAAGTGATAACGCCGGGGATATGATAGAGGGGTTTGTACCCGATTCCACAGGTAAGGCTGTAGAGAAAAATGAGGTTTATCAATCTTCGATGAAAGCAATTCAAGCTTTTGGAAAATATTCCGCTGTAAAGATAAGTTTTGAGAGAATCAGATTCAAAGTTGAAAAAGGACCTTATTCAGAGGCATCAAGAACAGATAGAGTGGTTGCGATTAAACGAAAGAGTAGAAAATACAAGTCAGTTCGATATGCTGAAGGTGAGTATATTCAATTGCTGGGAAGCCTGCTGCAATATGCAAAGGCTGGTACCGAAGAATTGATCGCTGAGAACAATGCCTTTCAAAACACTCCGGAACAACTAGTTGCCGAAAGTTCAAAGGAAGCATTGAATATAGCAAAAAAATCTATTAAAGTCATTAACAGCCTGATTACACAATCAAATGAACTCAAAAAAAGTTTTTTATCAATGAAGGATGAAAAGGGCTGGAATGATAAAGATCGGCTGGCTAATTACAAACTGATGGAAGCGATACTGGAATACAGTTCCACTGCTGAAAAAATGGGGTTGAGCCAGATGCTTCTGGTGGAACATTATACTATTGCCATATTCGAAGCCATTGAGGCAGCATCTGATCTGGCTGCCATTTCGATAGAGTCAGCGCCCCTGGCAAATGATTTTAAAAATAAAACTCAAACTTATCTGGATGCCATGCTTAGTGCGGATGACAGCAAACTGGGTAGCAATTATTACAGACTGGCAGAAATGACAGTGGCAATGGTTGTGGGCAATGCTGGTGTAAGCACTCTGGCTGCCAATGCTCTTGAAACACTCTTCATCGGGGATAAAGTCCGAATGGAGATTATTTTCAAGGAATTATGGCCGGCTCTTGAGGCAAGGGACGGATTCATTCCCAGCCTCGGTAAGATAGAAGCCAGTGAGAGTATAAGCAAGGCAGATGAAAAACAGGTTGCAAAGATGTTGCAGCTTGTCGAGAGTTCGACTCATATCTTCAATGCCTTTGCCATGGATTTCAGGAGGCTGTCCATAGTTCTGTCACCTCCGGAATTCGAGTGGATCGGTATTTTGCCTCATCCGTATGCCCTGGAAACGTACCCGATTATCAAAGAACCTGTCAGACATATTCCTGAAACGGAAAGGGATGATCTTGATGACAGAGACGGTGATGGGTGGACGGTTGCCAGAGGAGATTGCAATGACAGTGATGCTTCTATATATCCCAATCCTCCAGAAGTCAAATGTGCTGATGAAATAGACAACGACTGTGATGAGTTCATTGATTGTAAAGATTCGGATTGTTTTGATGTTGCTATTTGTCAGGCTAAAAAGTGTGATGACAAAGATAATGACAAGTATTTTGCCCAGGCCGGGTGTGGTACTGCCATTGACTGCAACGACAATGATCCTGACGTTCATCCGGGAAGCCCTGAAGTTGACTGTACTGATTTAAAAGATAATGACTGTGATGGGCTGATTGACTGCCGTGATCCTTCAAATTGTTCGGATGATTCTGCATGTGTCACAGTATGTACGGATAATGATGGTGATGGATATTTTACTCAGGCTGGCTGTGGGGATCATCCTGGTCAGATTGATTGTGATGATGGCGACAGCCAGGTCTATCCTCGGTCAATTGAGGATAACTGTTCTGATAACAAGGACAATGATTGTGACGGCTTTATCGACTGTGCTGATTCGGATTGTGTAGGAAATTCTGTCTGCAAGGAATGTACGGATAAGGATGGGGATAATTACTTTGCTGAAGCAGGATGCGGTACGGAAGTCGATTGTAAAGATAGCGATCCGGCAATTCATCCGGGAGACCCTGAAACCAGTTGCAAGGATGGTATCGACAATGATTGTGACGGCTTTATCGACTGCGCTGATTCGGACTGCGTAGGAACTTCTGATTGTAAGAGCTGTACGGATAAGGATGAGGATGGTTATTTTGCCGAGGCAGAATGCAGCACAGAAGTCGATTGCAATGACAATGATCCGGCAATTCATCCGGGAAATCCTGAAACAAACTGCAATGATAATATTGACAATGATTGTGATAAACTTGTGGATTGTAAGGATTCTGACTGCACAGGCAGTGTTGACTGCAAGAATGATCAATGTATTGATGCTGATTCGGATGGTTCTTTCGTTGGTCATGGTTGCTTTCCTGTTGACTGTGATGACAGTGATCCTGCCAGATCTCCTGATAATCCGGAAATTTGTGATGATAAGATTGACAATGATTGTGATGGCCATATAGACTGCGATGATACGGATGATTGTGCATCGGAGCAGGCCTGCAATTGTACGGATCAGGATAAGGATGGTTATTTTCTTGAAGATGGTTGCGGTACGGAAATTGACTGCGATGACACAAATCAAGCCATTTACCCTGGAGCAACAGAAATCTGTGGTGATAGTATCGATCAGGACTGTGACGGATTAGACTATCCCTGTACTTATACGGGAACGCCTGAAAGTGGTAATCCTGGGTTTCGTTGGCCAGGGCCAGGGACACCATAAACACTATAGTTAGTCTGTTATCTGGCGTTCATCCTCAAATAAAACGAGGATGAACACTTAAACAATAGCAAATTGATTCTGGAGAGAAAAATGCACAGCTATTCAGGTTATTTTGGCAGACTCGTCCTGTTGACCATCTGCATGTTTTTTTTGGGGTTGTATCCGGCGACAGCAAAAGAAGTTGTCATACGACTCGGTAAACTTCATGTTATTCCAGGACTCAGTTATCATGGATCTTACAATGACAACATTTATAGTACTGAAAAAGACAAAGTGGATGATTACATTCATACCATAACCCCCAGCTTGAGGTTTCATTATGGCAGAGGTATTCTCGGTCTTTCCGGTGATACCGAAAATGTGGCAGGTGAAGTCAAAGCAGGGACTTTTCGCGGGGGATATGGCACAGGAGCAGGTAACGATTTAACCGCAGGAACTCGAAACCGCTTGTTTTCAAGTTCTTATGGCGGCGGAACAATTTCTTCGGCAGTGGGGAGTCGGGGGAAGTTCTTTACTTTCGGATACGATCTTGAACTCGGGGCATTTCAATCGAACAATCAGAATAATTTCCAGAATCATCGGTTTCATATAGATTCCGGTATCAGGATGAATAAATTCTATTTAAAAGGCAACGAAATGTTTGCATACAGAACCGATCCTTATGGTTCTGAAGATCAGTACAATACCGGAATCAAGACCAAGCGTTGGGAAAATACAATGGGGCTGGCTTTGGGCTACAAGATGACGAAGCTGTACAGTATCGAACTGGGGTATGAAAATTTTTTACGGCGATACAATCAGGATATCGATAAATGGCAAAACCAGATTGCCAACAAATATGGACTATCCCTGATCAAGAACGTAAATTCAAGATTTTCGGTGTTCGCGCAATATCGGCGGACTTTTGCGGAATTTGACGAACAGAATGACGGTATTTCGGAATGGACTGACAATACTTCCGGGGATTATGTTCTGGATGATTATTTTGCTGGAATTTCATTCGTGCCTGGTTCCAAACTTGATGGTGAAATCAAATTAGGTTATGGCACCAAGTCTTTTGACAACAATACTGATTATTTTGGGAGAAAATACGCAGACACTGAAGACTGGATTGCTGAAACTACAGTGAATTACAGACCAATGCGGAAAACCTCGCTGACATGCTTGCTCAGAAGGCATTTTGACATATCTCCTGATACGGACGCTTCATCATCTGTAAGTACCCTTTTCGGGCTTGACTTAAGACAGCATCTCATTCGCAAGATTTATTTAAACAGCGGTTTTGACTGGGAAAATTTGAACTATTCAAATGCGCTGCCTGGAGCACCTGAAAAATCCTTCAATATATATAGAGCGAGCGCCGGATTCGACGTTCGACTTAAAAAATGGCTTACTGCCGGGCTTGAATACGAATACCGAAACAAGGATGCCAGTGATGATTATTATAGTGATGACGAATATGATGTGAGTGTGCTGACTTTTCGCTCGGATATTCGATTTTAATCGCTGTAAAATATTAACGGCAATATTTGATGAAAAAAGAGAGGTTTACCTCTCTTTTTTTGTTTTAATCCTATTTTTATCCAGTCAGCCAACAGGAAGAGATCAAGATTGTTCCTGAAAAGCTTGCATTTTTTTATATATTCTTATATCTCTATAATCCGATGAAAAAAATGGAGCATGTTGCTTTTATCAAAGAACGAAGGGGCGTGGAATGTGGGATTGATGTTGAAAATGAAAAATATATTTTGGTTGATGTTCATTTTTCTTGTTCTCATTTTTGTTGTGTCATGCAGCAAGAAAATATTGATGGATGTGACAACGGTATCAGAAGGGGAAATTGAAGGGATCGGGGAAAGAGATCTGGCTCAACTCCGTGAAATAAAAGATGCAATTCAGGGAGAAAAGGAAGATATAGATCTGATACAGATCATTCAGAGCAACCCGAATTATACCATTCGTGAATATCTGACCATAGATCCTGAAGCATCGAATCTTGCTGCAAATGATTATCAGGTTGGCGGCTATGATGTATTGAATATTTCCGTTTATGAAGAGCCGGATCTTTCATTGGGAGAAGCCCAGGTAAGTGCCAAGGGTTTTATCTCTTTCCCTCTTCTTGGAAGGATAGAAGTCGAGGGTATGACAGCCCAGGAAATCGAGGCTTTGATTGCCCGTGAACTTGTGGACCGGGGGCTTATTTTAAACGCTCAGGTGACTGTCACGGTAATAGGTTTTAACAGTAAAAGTTATTCGCGAATGGGTGCTGGTGGGGGAGGGAAACTTCCACTGAGTGCTAACATAAGGGTTCTGGATGCTCTGTCAGGCGGAGTTGATTTCGAGGTTGCACAAAAAGAAGGCTGGATTATCCGTACCCTGAATGCCGGAACAGACAAAGAAACCAAGATCATCATTCATCTTGACCTGTCGGAGTTTATAAAGGGCGGAATACCTTTATCAAATATTCCCTTGAAGGATAAAGATATTGTATATATTCCCAAACCCCAGTACTATTATATCATCCGAGCAGTGGGTGGAGCAGGCAAATACCCCTATAATCAGAAAGAAGTCACCCTTCTTGACGCTATTATTCAGGGAGGCGGTTTTAATCCGATTGATGCTACCAATCGAATCCGCATAATCCGCGTTGAAGACGGCAAGGAGAAGATGTATAAGGTCAACTTGGACAATATGGTCGATACTGGCAGTATAACAAAGGATTTTATAATCAAGCCAGGGGATGTTATATATATTCCGGAGAGTTATTTTTAATGGAACAAAGAAAAGAACAAACAACAGCACCACAGGATTTTGATTACAAACGATATATTCACATCGTATTAAAAAGAAAATGGATCGTTATTGCCATTGTGGCGATTTCAATGTTTTATACATTTTTTCAGACTACGAGAATAACACCGTTTTACAGAAGCATCGCTCGTATAGTCCTTGAGGTGCGAAATCCCGCTAATTACATATCTGTGCGGGAAGTTTTTGAGATGGATCCCGGATCGAACACTTACCTTCAGACCCAGTTCAGAATTATCAAAAGCCGGTCTATCGCTATGGAAGTGATACGTCGGTTGAACCTGGAAAAAGATTCACGATTTTTTCCCAAACCAAGAAGTGATATTTTTGCAAAGATAGGAAGAAAATATAAAAATCTTGTAAAATCTGTCAAAAAGAAATTTATGGGGTTGTTAAATACTGGAGAGAAGGAAAGTATAATTGCAAAAAATATAAAAAAAGCGGCAGGTGATAAAGATGAAAATGAAAAGGTACCTGCACATCTGATTGCTTCCGTTGTAGGCAGGACAGGTGTTTACCAGGTTCCAGGTACAAGATTGATGGATATCAGCTTTACATCCCCCGATCCGGTATTGGCAGCGCAAATTGTAAATGAAATCGTAAAAGTTTATATTGATCAGTCCATTGAAGAAAAATTCAAGGTGACTCAGGAAGCTCTTGGATGGCTCAATCAAAAAGCTGAGGATCAGATCAAAAGGGTCGAAACGGCTGAAACCGCTTTACTGAAATATAAAGAAAAAGAAGGGCTGATGACTGATTTCTCAGCCAATGCTGGAAATGTCGCACTCAGTGAGCTTGCAAAGCTCAACTCCAAGGTGGTTGAAGCACAGGCTATGCGGATAGAACTGGAAACCAGATATCAACAGGCAATCTCAGTGAAAGATGATCCTGAATTGATGGGTTCGACATCTGAAGTGCTGGCGAGTGAACTTGTTCGTGAAATCAAAAAGATGGAAGTTGTGCTTTACAACCGTCTTTCAGAGCTTTCAAAAAAATATGGTCCTAACCACCCTCAGATGATCTCCGTAAATTCAGAGCTGGAAGGCTTGAGAAAACGTCGGGAAAATGAAATAAGGCGGATTGCCATATCCCTTCGTAATGATTATAAGCTGGCTTTGACAAAGGAAAGGAACATTAAGAAGGCTCTGAAAATGCATAAAGGAAAGATGGTAGAATTAAATAAAAAAGCGATAAAATATGGGCAGCTTCAGCGTGAAGCGAGTAATGCGAAGCAAATGTACGACATGTTGATAACACGTCTTAAAGAAACCAGTTTTTCATTGGAGATCAAACCCGAAAGAATTCGTGTTGTTGACAATGCGGAACCTAATCGCTCACCTGTAAATATCAATACGAAAAACAAGATGAGAAACGCTGCATTAATTGGTATCTTATTGGGAGTTTCCATCGTTTTTTTATTGGAATATCTCGATAACACAATCAAGATTCCAACTGAGATCGATCATTTTTTAAAAATTCCATATTTAGGGCCTATCCATGCGTTCGATTCAAAAGAAGAGATGAAGGGGATGTCAGGAGAGTTGATCACAGCACATTCGCCCAAATCTTCCCCAAGCGAGTCTTTCAGGGGAATTCGAACAAGCATTCTATTTTCGGCGGCAGACATCGAACCTCAGGTCATTCTTGTAACCAGCGCAGCCCCTGGAGAAGGCAAGAGCCTTGTTTCTGCTAATCTTGCCATTACAATGGCTCAGGCCGGTTCCCGTGTTATATTGCTTGATTGTGATATGAGGCGGCCTCGCCAGAATCATATCTTTGATATGAATCGAGATAAGGGGCTTTCAAGCCTTATGGTTGGAGAAATCGAACAGGATGAATGTATTACTCACAGCTCTATTGATAATCTGGACCTCATTTCGAGTGGTCATGTTCCTCCAAATCCTTCCGAACTCTTGGGATCGAAAAAGATGGTGTCTTTTATGAAGTCTTTGAGAGAAAATTACACGCGAATTATAATTGATACTCCACCTGTGACTGCTGTAACCGATGCGGCAATCCTTTCTCAGCAGGCAGACGGAATTCTGCTCGTCATTCGTTCCGGGGTTACACACAAGCGGCTTGTGGAAAACGGCGTGATAAATTTGAAGGCTGTTAATGCTCGTTTTCTAGGCGCTGTTTTAAATGGTATCGATCAAAAACGCGACTCGTATTATTATAACCAGCATTATTATAATTATTATGGTGATACAAGAGCAAGAGAGAAAGTGAGAAAAATTAAGAGTAAAAAGAAAGGTAGAGTATAACTTCAGGGACATCTTTCTATGCCTGAAAGCAGATACTTGAAAAAAACAGCATTTTTTGTCTGTACGAGTATAATCCTGCTGTCGATTTTTTTTACATTATCGGAGTTGCACATACCTGTTGTTTCTTATGTGGAATCAAAGTCTCGTGACTTGAGATTTCTCATACGCGGTATCCGGAAACCAGGTGGTGAAGTTGTAATCGTGGCCATTGATGACAGGAGCATTGATGCTGTGGGACGCTGGCCCTGGCCCCGATTTGCTCTTGCCGAACTCATCAGTTTACTGCACAAAGGCGGCGCTGAAAGTATTGCAGTCGATCTTCTGTTACTGGAACCGGAAGAAAATCCCGAACTTGCACGTATAAGAGAACTGGTATCCCTGTATCCACAGTTGGGGCTTCTCGGACAGGGAAAAAACAGCCAGGTGTTTTTCAGCAATCTGGTCGAGGCTGCCCGATTGTCCGATAATGATGGACTTCTTGCAGAATCGATTCAAGAAGCCGGAAATGTTGTTCTGTCAATGGCATTTCATGAATCAAAAAAATCTCTTCCGATTCCTGTTCTGGCAAAAGTGGCAGCAGGTATTGGTTTTGTGAATGCTTTTCCGGATTCGGATGGCATAATGAGAAAGGGAGCTGCTGCCATAACTTCTATGGGAACACTATTCTTTTCATTACCTGTACGCGCAGCACAGCAGCATCTGAACCAGGGAAAAAATAAGATTTCTTTCGATTCACAAGATGTGTTGAAAATAGAAGGAAAGCATGTTCCGGTGAACCGGAATAAAGAGTACCTGATTAACTATTATGGACCCAATGGCACGATAAAGTACTATTCCTTCGCAGATGTTCTGGTCGGTAACATTGCGCTGGAGACATTCAAAGGAAAAAGTGTTTTTATAGGAGGTGCGGCTACAGGCTTGGGTGATCACTGGCCCAACCCGTTTACAAGCCAGTTCTGGGGCGTGGAAACCCAGGCTACAATAGCGGATAATATTTTATCAGAACAATGGCTCTGTCGGCCTTTATGGCTGAAGTATGTTGAAGCTCTTTTGATGGGAATGTTGGGAATAGCTCTTTGTATATGCTTTTTTCGCGTTTATATATTATGGTGTCTGCCGATTGTGCTTTTTTCGATTATACTGACAGCATGCCTCGGGCAATATATGTTCAATACATACCGATATGTAATTTTATATTCAATTCCTATGCTTGAAATTTTTTTTCTGGGTTTATCGATTTCTTTTTTTCGCTATCTGACAGAAGGGCGTGAAAAAAGAATTCTGAAAGCTGCTTTCAGTCAATATCTGAATCCATCGGTAATTCATCGTATTATCAAGCATCCTGAAAGCCTTTCTCTGGGAGGAGAGAAAAAAGAATTGAGCGTCCTGTTTTCTGATATAAGGGGATTTACCAATATATCAGAAAGACTTTCCCCTGAGAATCTGGTTGGTTTCATGAATATTTATCTGACCATGATGACGGACATACTTCAAGAAAATGAAGGAACCCTGGATAAATATATCGGGGATGCAGTCATGGTGATTTACGGTGCGCCTGACGAACAGAAAGATCATGCTCTAAGAGTTTGTCATACTGCGCTTAAAATGATAGATGCTCTTGACAGGCATCAGGAAAAATGGAAACAGATGGGATTGCCTCCCATTCTGGCTGGTATAGGAATAAATACAGGTGACATGATTGTAGGAAATATCGGTTCTAAAAAACGATTCAATTATACGGTAATGGGAGATCATGTAAACCTTGCTTCCCGTCTGGAAGGAATGAGCAAACTTTACGGAGTTCCGATAATTGTCAGTGAATATACGAAAATTCAGACAGAAAAAGAGTTTGTTTTTCGGGAACTGGATTTTGTGAGAGTGAAGGGCAAAAAGCAGCCGGTAACAATTTTTGAATTATTCGGATTTCAGGATGAGAGCAGTAAACCTCCTGATTTTATCTCAGCATTTCAAAGCGGCATCGGGGCATATAGAAAAGGTAAATGGCATGAGGCTGTTAGCTGGTTTGAACAGACGCTTTGCATGAAATCGGATGATTATCCGTCAAAATTGTTCATCAAGCGGTGCGAAGATATGAAGAACATGTCATTTGATGCAAACTGGGACGGAGTTTATATAGCGAAAGAAAAGTGAGCAGAAAAAATTTCCAAATATCAGAAACAGATAATCTGCTCTGTCACTATTCGATTTGACTTTTCTTACAATAAAGTTGTACAAGTACAGGCGAGTTTAATCTTGATTATTAAACGATATTGAAATGATTCAAAACAAGGGGGAACAAATGACAAGAATGATGCATGGCAGATCCATTTTGATTTGTATAGCCATTGCTGCTCTTTTTTTCATGGTTACGGGATGTTCGGTATCTCAATTCAGAGGCAGGAATTATTCATCTTCATCAACCGCTCAAAAAGCTAAAAAACCATCTCCTGTGTATTATGATTTCGGAGATGTTCTCATTCCCAGCGAACTGAAACTTGACAAGAAGTCATGCTTTACATATCAGACTCCAGGTTTTTCGGCTGGCGTGCTTTCTCTTAAAGGAAGGGTGGACATCAAATCTCTGATCAGTTTTTTTGAAAATAATATGGCAAGGGATAACTGGCAGATCGTCAGTTCATTCAAGTCACCTCGGACTATGATGCTGTTTCATAAGGAGAGCAGGTGGTGTGTCATCAGTATCAATGAAAAAGAATTCAATACCTATACTGAAATATGGGTATCACCCACGGCTACGGACACAGAAGAAGGTTTGATGAAATAATCTGAAGAATTTTCAGGAACATGTATAATGATAAAAAGTGTTTTTAGAAATAAGCAGATTATATTGGGCGTGAGCGGAGGAATTGCGGCATATAAAAGTGTTGAATTGCTCAGATTGCTCGTAAAACAAGATGCCAGCGTCAGAGTGTTGATGACAAAAAATGCCTGTCGTTTTGTTGGGCAGACCACTTTTGAGGCATTGTCCGACAATCGAGTCTGCACCAGCCTGTTTGAAAATAATGATTCGCCAATCAGCCATATAGAGTGGGCTCAGATGGCTGATGCGGTGGTGATTGCTCCTGCAACTGCCAATATAATCGGAAAGTTTGCAAACGGTATTGCAGATGATGCCTTGAGTACATTTTTGCTGGCAGTGACTGCACCGACAATGTTCTGTCCGGCAATGAATACAAATATGTATGAAAGCGCTCCTGTTCAAAGAAATCTTGAACGGCTCAGAACTGACGGATATATCGTTCTCGAACCAGGTTCCGGGGAACTGGCCTGCAAAACATCAGGTGCTGGCCGCCTGCCCGATCCTGAGATAATAGTGGATCGACTGGGTGCCTGTATGACTCCAAAGGATTTGAAAGGTGTAAGATTTGTTGTTACGGCAGGACCTACAAGAGAATCAATAGATCCGGTTCGATTTATCACAAACCCTTCTTCAGGGAAAATGGGATATGCAATTGCCAGGGCAGCGGAAAAAAGAGGAGCTTTTGTTACCCTGGTTTCAGGTCCCACCAATCTTTCTGATCCATTGAATATGAATGTGATCCGTGTCCAGAGTGCTGCCCAGATGGCAGAAGCTGTGTTTGCTCATGCGGACAAAGCCCATGTAATAGTTAAATCAGCGGCTGTTGCGGATTACCGCCCAAAGGAAACAGCGGAACACAAAGTCAAAAAAACTGAGGGTGACACGGTTTTGCATTTTGAAAGAACTGTGGACATATTAAAGGAACTGGGTCGGCGGAAAAAAGATCAGATTCTGGTGGGCTTTGCAGCAGAGACTAGAGAACTCAAAGAATATGCCCAAAAAAAACTGGTTCAAAAAAACCTGGATATGATCGTGGGCAATCTTGTAAATCAGCCATCTTCTGGATTTGGAACAAACACCAACCAGGTCACTCTTTTTTCAAAGGATGGAACTGTCGATAATTTTCCTCTGATGTCAAAAGATAATGTTGCCGATATACTGCTTGACCGGATTGCGGAAAAACTTGTCAAAAGATCAGCCGAACCAGAAAAATGAGACAGGAACTGTGAGATCTGCAAAATGAGTCCGGAAATGGATCAAATTACTTTTTCAGATACATTTCGGCAAATTGTCGATACTCTGAAGCTGATGGCTGATTCAGGTTGCGAAGGGTTCGATTGCAGTGAAAAGAGCCTTTCCACCATCAAATCATGGGAACGTAAACAAGAAATAAATCGACCTGCCCGAAAAAATGTTCCTGTTTTGGAAAAACGGTCTGTTCAAAGAAAGCAGTCTGTTCCAGTAAAAAAGTATGCCCCAATAAACAAGCCAGTTTTGAAAAATACCTCAGTCCTTGAAAACCAGGTGAAAGCTAACCAGACTGATACTCTGGAAGGAATTTGGGCAGATATCGGTGACTGTATGCGCTGCCCGCTTTGTCAGAAAAGAAACAAGATTGTGTTCGGCGCAGGCAATCCAGAGGCCAGGCTTGTTTTTATCGGGGAAGCCCCGGGACATGATGAAGATCTGACTGGCCAGCCATTTGTGGGAAAAGCCGGTCAGTTGCTGACAAAAATTATTCAAGCCATGAATCTGGTACGGGAACAGGTTTATATTTGTAATATTGTCAAATGCAGACCTCCGGGAAACAGAAATCCACAGCCAGAAGAAATAAAAACCTGCATTCCTTTTTTATTGCGCCAGATATCTGTGATAAAGCCCGATTTTATATGCTGTCTTGGCGCTGTAGCTGCACATGCTTTTTTGAATACGACCACTCCGATTTCAAAACTGAGAGGCCGTTTTTATGATTATCATGAAAAAATCAAGGTAATACCAACCTATCATCCTTCATATCTTCTTTATAATCCCGATAAAAAACGCGAAACCTGGGAGGATATGAAAATGCTTATGCGGTTGATGGGATAAATAAAATGATTGATATGTGCGGGGGTTCCGTCTATGAAAGGGGCTGCATGATTTTTTATCATGCGGCCTTTTTGTTTTTTCCTGTTGGATATTTAACATAAAATATAAAGAGCAAACCCTATGATTCGTTATTTTGCTGGACACTTTTTTCGGATATCATCGTACCTGTCAGAGGTTTTGAAAAAGACTCCTGTACCCTACAAAAAACTCAAATTAAAAGAGCTTCTTTTTTTCTTTGAATTTGTAAAACCCATATGGGTGCTGGGAGTCATAAGCCTTGGCTTGATGGTTGTTTCGACAGCCATCAGTTCCTTGGTTCCTTTAAGCAGCAAAATTTTTATAGATTTCATTGTTATGGGCCGGAAAACGGACAAAATCCAGGAATTTCTGCATTCCATCCACCTGGGTTTTCTGGCAGAAATATGCGATATGGCTCTCGGCTCCATAAATATTCTCATTTTTTTTATAATTGCCATTACGCTGATTTCCGGAATTCTCGGAATTATCCGGCAGTTTATCACACTCAGATTCCAACAGGAAATAACTTACAACCTCCAGACAGAATTATTTGACCGCCTTTTGCGTTTTCCCATGTCGTTTTTCAAAAAAAAACAGGTGGGATATCTTATGGCGAGAATTTCCGGTGATATCAGCCTGGTTCAAATGTTTTTTACCAGTTCTGTTCCCCAGATTGTAAGCAATATCTTTTATATTGTGTTCAGCTTTTTCATCCTTTTCAATCTTAATGCAAAAGTTGCAATTCTGCTGATCGGAATATTTCCGATATGGGCTTTTATCATTTATTTTTTTTCGACAAGAGTGAGGGGTCTAAGTCATGGAATGATGGAACAGCAGGCCCAGTTTTCAAAAGATATGCAGGAAACACTTTCAGGCGTTGAGGTGATCAAGTCTCATGTAACTGAAAAAAAAACCGTAAGAAAGCTTGCTGCTCAAATCCGGGTGCTTTTCCGTTTGAATATCAAAACGACAGTCCTTCAATCTTTGTCAAGTTATCTGATGAAATTGTGCAAATTGTTTATTGTCCTGTTGGTTGTCTGGATCAGTGTCCATGAAATCAAAGAAGGAACAATGACAATTGGTGATATGACCGCGTTAATTGCCTATGTCATGTATCTGTCAAGTCTTGCAAACAGCCTCGGTTCCACATTCTTAATGCTGCAAACGATTTTTGCTGGAATGGAACGTTTGACTGAAATGTTCGATATCGTACCGGAATATGATAATCAGATAGCTTCCGCCAATATCATAAAACCTTCGAAAGTTGTGGGCAGGATTCAGTTTGAAAATGTATCTTTCGGATATGAACGAGATGTATTGGTCATAAAAAACGCAAGTTTTAAGATTGAACATGGAGATATTGTCGCACTCACCGGAGCAAGCGGGGCGGGAAAGACAACATCAATCAATCTGATGCTCAAATTTTATCAACCAGACAATGGGGCAATTTATCTTGATGATCGAAATATCAAAGATATCGATACCCGATGGCTTAGAAAACAAATCGGTTTTGTGTCTCAAGATGTCTTTCTTTTCAATGATACGATTGAAAACAATATCAAATATGGAAATCCTTTGGCAACGGCTGAGATGGTGAAAAACGCATCGATGAATGCAGATGCAGATGATTTTATCGAAAAACTGGAAAACGGGTATCAGACTGTTGTGGAAGAACGAGGCACAAGATTGTCCGCTGGCCAGCGTCAGAGGATATCGATAGCCCGTGCTTTTTTGCTTGATCCTTTGATTCTGATTTTCGATGAGCCGACATCTTCTCTTGATGCAAAAACCGAATCGCGTATCAATAATGCCCTGCAAAAACTTGCAGAAGGGAGAACAACCTTTATTATTTCACATCGTAAGGAAGTTATGACTATGGCTAATCGTGTGTTGGTGCTATGTGACGGAAGGATATCTGAAATAGTTTAGGGCCGTGGATGAAATAACTTCCACAACCTTGCTTGCCTTTGAATCTGTTTTCTGCGTTGCATCAATGGGTACAGACATAAGTATTCACTCATCGATACGCCTTGAAAACAGCTCCAAATTCGGCGCAATTTTATGGAATTAATTTCATCCACGACCCTTAACAGTGAGCCGGGCTTCAAATCCTCTCACTTGGGTACAAAAAATAAAGCGGGTCGGGAAATTATTCCCGATCCGCTTTTTTTGTTTCAATGCTTGTTTTTCTATGACCATGAAAATGATTGTTCAGGAGCGATTTCTGTTTCACAAACCGTTCCTGATACAAGTTAGCTATGGCAATGGCAATCCTGCAAGCTTCCGAAGGATGTAAATCAGATCTTCCAGACCCAATTTATCGTTTCCATCCACATCCGCATCTAAATAAATTGTTGTTGTTCCAGGATCTATCCCTATTCCTGCCAGTATTTTCAACACAAGGATGGCATCGGTCAGATTAACATCATTCAAATGGTCAACATCACCAAGGACGGGAAGGCTGGGTGTTTTTACAGTTGCATATCCTTTTGTCGAACTGATAAGATCATGGTTTCCTTCTATTGTTGGTGTATGTGTTTCCACAACGACATAATAAGTGTTACCCGGAGCAAGAGTGATGATACTCTCGGTTTCATTTTTATTTGATGTGCTGGCTGCGATCGTCCATGGTCCTGTTGTTGGTGATGTTGTTGAGTACTTGATATTATACTCACCATACTTATTTTCAATAGTTGTGTCATATGGTGGTATGTCCCATGTGATTTTGGCGCTGGTAGCAGTTACATCTGTCGCCTGCACGTTGGTGGGCGGAATGGTTTGTGTATTGATATTGATCAGTTTTTTCAGGTCTGAATCACTGGGGTCCGAGGGAGAGATTTTGTTGTAACTGAAATCTTTCCAGATCAGTTTGGGCAGCTGATATGGTGAGAGAACACATTCAATCCTGTTTATATTGATATTAAAAGTCTCTAACAAGCTAAAGTCATTTAATTTTAATGATAAATCTGTCAGGTCATTACCAGTTAAGTTAACAAATGTCAAAGATGTCAATTCGCCAAGAAAGGATAAACTGCCGGTTATCTTGTTTCCTTGCAGGCCAAGATATGTCAATTTGACCAAATTCTGAATATTTGAGAGATCGCCTTCAATGGCATTCACCCCTAAAGTGAGTTGTTCCAGATTCGGACAACCTGATAGATTCGGTATAGTTCCGGTTAGTTGATTTGTATGGATATATAAAGTGACCAGTTTAGAAAGGTTCAACGTTGGAAATTGTCCAGATAACTGATTATTGGCCAGAGATATATAGGTTAGTTCTGTAAGATTGTTTATTTTATTTATAGAGGTAATATTGCCACTTAGATTGTTTGTAGATAACTTGAGATCTGTAACATGTCCATCTGTAACAGTGACACCTTTCCATGTGCTACAAGCTGATGTAGTACCCCAGCCTGTTTTAATAGTCCAGTTTGGCCCATTTGTGATGGTATAGAATTCATCCAGCGCATCACATTCAGCTTGGGGAATATCACTACAGACAAACGCTCCGAAAGCAGGCGAACCAGCCAAAAAGAACAAGGAAAACAACAGAATGGCAGCAGATATTGATGTTTTAAAAAATAGACATCGAATGGTTGACAAAAACTTACACATGTGATAACTAAGACCTCCAAGATTTTTTAATGGGTACATCGTATTTCCCTCCTAATAATATAAAATAATGATTGCAGAATATGATTGTTATATGCTACCTTATTTTTGTCAAGCAAAATAATGATATCAGGATATAAACCAACTTTGAGGAGGTAAAATTGGACAATAAACCGATAATCAACAGATCAATCGTATTTCGAGAAGAATTTGACGAATGGGCCATCCTTTTCTATCCAGACATGGGGACATCCTTCGGCTTGAATCCTGTCAGCGTATTTATATGGAAACATCTTGATGGTGAACATACGGTAAATGATATTCTGATAAAACTTCGGAAACAGTGTGAGGACACTCCAGATGATGCGATCAATCATATCGAAGGGTTTGTTGGAAAATTGATTGATCATGGTTTTGCGGGATATGAACATCATGCCTGATAAACCGGTCAGGGTTACAAAAACACCAAAGTCGCTTGAACTGGCTATCACAAACAGATGTAATTTAAGATGCACATATTGTTCTCATTTTTCAAGTGAGGGCGATACTGGCGAAGATCTGCCTTTAGAGCGATGGTTATCGTTTTTTGAAGAACTGAACCAATGTGCAGTGATGGATGTATCTATTCAGGGTGGGGAACCTTTCATCAGACAGGATTTAACTGAAATCATTGATGGTATCGTCAAAAACAGGATGCGATTCAGTATATTGACAAATGGCACCCTGATTACAGATGAGATGGCCTCGTTTATCAAATCAACAGGGCGATGTGATCAAATACAAGTGTCCATTGACGGATCAACCTCGGAAATCCATGATACATGCAGAGGAAAAGGAAATTTTCTAAAAAGCGTTGATGGCTTGGAAATTCTTCGGAAGAATGGAATCCCGGTAACTGTGAGGGTGACGATTCATCGTCATAATGTATTTGACCTTGAAAATATTGCAAAATTTTTACTGGAAGATCTGAATCTTCCTGGTTTTTCAACTAACTCGGCTTCATATATCGGTCTTTGTCGGCAATATGCCAAGGAAATCCAATTGACTCACGAAGAACGGTATTTTGCAATGACCACATTATTGAAACTGTCGAGAAAATATAATGGAAGAATTACAGGGGATGCAGGACCATTGTCCGAAGTCAGCATGTGGATGGAAATGGAAGCAGCCAGAAAAAAGAGAATGAAAAATCTTTCAGGTCGCGGTTGTCTGAAGGGGTGTAGAGGTGTATTCAATAAAATTGGGGTTCGATCAGATGGACAAATGGTTCCATGTATTCAAATGCCCCATATCGCCCTCGGCCAGATTAATCATGAGCGATTGATAACCGTTTGGCAGCAGCATCCGGCTTTGAATGAATTAAGAAGACGAATGTCCATATCATTAGATACGTTTGACTTTTGTAAGAATTGCCCATATATTGCATATTGTACAGGCAATTGTCCTGCTTTAGCTTATACAATAACTGGCATGGAAAATCATCCCAGCCCGGATGCATGCTTGAGGAAATACCTTGAGGAAGGGGGAAAACTGCCTGATGATGGCGTGTGAAGATAGTGATTCCAAATATCCGGATCTGCAACTCATTTATTTTTATTTGACGAAAGAATGTAACTTACGCTGTCGACATTGCTGGATTGCACCCAAATACCAGTCTTCCGATTGTGCCTCCAATTTTCTTGATTTACAATTATTTAAAGATATTATCAAGAATGCACAGCAATTAGGATTGACAGGGG